>CANBSW010000058.1 GCA_947372235.1 Chitinophagaceae bacterium
CTCCCTGCAGTAATGCTGGCTGCTGTTAAATCCACAGTACTTGGAAAACAAACCGCATCTGGTTTAGTAATCTTTATAGTTGGCGATGGATTTACTGTAATAGTTACAGAAGCTGTTAGAGGCGTATGACCACTCGTTCCGCCATTATCACTAACCTCCGTTAGATTATATACAAAGGTTCCAGGGGTCCCTGTTTGTACAGTTATCAATGCTGTAGTACCTGATGTTGAAACAATAGAAGTGTCAGGTGCTGATCCGTTTATATTGTATTTAAACCCATAAAGTGGATTACCAAAGAACCCAGTTAATGTAACAGTCGCTGTTCCGTTTTGACATACGGCTGTAGTACTCGCTGTAATAGTTGCGGTCATTGGAGGCAAAGAACCTTCGGAGTATAAAGAACTTTTTTCGTGATTTGAAAAAGGTGAAAAAATCTTATTAGCAGTCAATTGCGCCGCTGTCTTAATTACAATATTCTTTCCCTCCTCCCATTTTCCTGCTCGCACAACGCCCCCCATCACCATCACCATCAACACCAATAAAAAAAAAGATTTGCTTTGCAGAGAAGGTCGAACAGGGCTTATTACTTTCCTGTACACGGTTGTACCCCATGCCCGAATACACGAACATGCCCAGATAAATACAGTAGGAGGAGAACTACAGTTCATCAATAGGATATTGGTACGCTAATATACTTCAAATACGCCTGAAAACCGCTTTCACAAAGGATTGATAACATACACTTTTTACTAAATACGTATAAAACAGGATATCCGTTTCCTGTAACGTTTTTATTGGCCCGTTATTATTTTTATCTTGCAGCCATTCAGGTATAATTAGAATGCTTACCTTGTATCATAACAATACTTCTGTAATATGAAATCTTCCCAAAAACATTTTTCCAAAGGCCAATGGCATACTTCTCAACAGTCTGAAGGTTTTGATGCCACCCTTTGCCAGCTCGTACTTATGTTCGGCGCAGGCGAAGTGGTTACCTTACCCGAAGTGTTTACCCAGATAAAATCTGACTACCCCAATGCACATATCGTTTCCTGCTCCACCTCCGGCGAAATTCTGGATGATGGTGTGTTTGATAATACCGTTGTAGTTACCGCACTGCAGCTGGATCGCTCTACCATCCGCTGCGCCAAAATGAACGTTAACAAAGGCGTTAACAGCTACGAAACCGGCAAATCGCTCATGAACGAACTGGCTGCCGATGATCTTTCTGCCATTTTTGTAGTATCCGAAGGCAGTTTCTCCAATGGCAGCGAACTGGTTAGCGGGTTTAACGACAGTAACGTAAAACATATACCCATTACCGGTGGTATGGCCGGCGATGCAGACCGTTTTCAGAAAACCCAGGTTGGGTTGGATGCTGTTCCCGAAGAAGGCAATGTGGTTGCCATCGGTTTCTATGGTGGCCGTTTACATATTGGTCACAGCTCTTTTGGTGGCTGGGACGAATTTGGCCGCGAAAGAGTGATCACCAGATCAGAAAAAAATGTTTTATATGAGATCGATGGTAAAAACGCCCTCGATCTGTACAAAGAATACCTGGGGCCTTATGTGGATGAATTACCCGGCTCAGCTCTGTTCTTCCCGCTTTCTATGCGTGTTGGCGATTCTGATAAAAGCCTGGTAAGAACCATTCTGGCCATCAACGAAGAAGACAAGAGCATGACCTTTGCCGGCAACCTGCCCGAAGGAAACAAAGTGCGTTTGATGAAAGCCAACTTCGACAGGATCATTAACGGTTCTTCTGTTGCTGCCACCAACTCATTGGCAGAAGGTGCCAAAAAATCGCCCGAGCTGGCCATTCTTATCAGCTGCGTTGGTCGTAAACTGATCCTGCAGGAAAGAACCTATGAAGAAGTAAAAGCAGCAAAAAATATTTTTGGACCGGATACCGTGATCACCGGTTTTTATTCCTACGGAGAATTATCGCCTTTTAATGCAGATAGTAACTGCGAATTGCATAACCAAACCATGACGATCACTACCTTTACAGAAATTTGATCTTCTGATATCCATTTGATTACCATGCCTTATCATAACATTCTAAATAATCAGTTAAGTAAATTTCTTCCTGAAAAATACCGGGATGATGAGGGTTTGAAACAGTTTCTCGAAACCATCAGTAAGTGTTATGATTCTTTTGAAAAAGATAAAAAGATCACCGAACATGCTTTCGATGTTAGTGAAAGGGAATACCAGATAGTTACACAGGATCTGCACGAGCAAAATGAGATCCGCAAAAAATCGATCCTCAAATTAAAAGAAGCCATCCGCTCGCTTGATCCAACCGGGCATATACAATTTACCGATGAAGATGATGATCTTATCCATATCATCTCCTTTCTCGAAAAACAGATCACCAAAACCAAACAGCTGGAGCAGGATCTGATCAATTCAAAAGACATTGCAGAAAAAGCAGCGCAGGCAAAAAGCGAATTCCTTTCTGTAATGAGTCATGAGATCCGCACACCGCTTAATGCCATCATTGGTACCATCATGTTATTACAATACCATGAATTATTGCCGGAGCAGAAAGAACTGCTGAATGTGATGGAGATCTCTTCAGAAAATTTATTAAGCCTTATTAACGATGTACTCGATTTCAGTAAACTGGAAGAGGGTAAAATATTTTTTGTGGAAAGGAATATCAATATCCTTCAATTCCTCAAAAACATAAAAATGGCCAATCGTGTAAGGGCCGAAGAAAAAGGAAACAGCATCAAAATTTTATTTGATGATGATATACCCAAATTTGTGGTGGGCGATGATGTTCGTTTAGGACAGATCCTTAATAACCTTGTTTCCAATGCAGTAAAATTTACACAAAAAGGAACCATCACCATTCGGGTTGGATTGCATTCAATGAATGAATCGGATGTTGAACTCGATTTTTCTATTGAAGACAATGGCATTGGTATTCCACCTGAAAAACAGGAACTGGTATTTGAAAGATTTACACAGGCCAACAATAATATCACCCGCGAATTTGGCGGATCGGGACTTGGTTTAACCATCATCAAACGCCTGCTTGAATTACAGAACAGCCGGATACAGCTGGAAAGTGAAGCAGGAAAAGGATCGCGCTTTTATTTCCGTCTTGCATTCAAAAGAAATTCAACCGAAGAAATACATGAAGCAAAACCGGTTTTTGGTTTGAAGAAAATGGATATGAGCGGCTTGAAGATTTTACTGGTAGAAGACGTGGCGTTTAATGTGATGGTAGCAGAAAAAATGCTGCAAAACTGGAATGCCATAGTAGATCTTGCCGGTAATGGAGCCATTGCAGTTGATAAGGTCCGAAACAACCATTACGACCTTGTTTTAATGGATATACAAATGCCGGTAATGGATGGCTATACCGCAACAACAGAGATCCGTAAATTCAATACAGACATCCCAATCATTGCACTTACCGCTTCTACCATCAACCTCGATATTGAATCGCAGGCAAAAAAATCAGGGATGAATGGCTGCATCACCAAACCCTTTAATCCCGGCGACCTGTATTCCATCATCATGGATAAAGCAGGAAAAACCGATGATTTAAATTATTCCATATAAAACGGGCCGGCTGTTTTTTGGTAGTGCGTTGTTTTTATTTTTTGAACACTTTTTTACGCGGGTATTTAACTGCAAACACAAGGGCGTAAAGGTTCGCCAGGTATGCCCATGCGAAAGCCAGGAAGATATTCTTTTTACTTTGCTCGATCTTTTAAGATGGGGATAGGATGAACCTATTAATTCTTCTTTGGGGCTTTAGCCCCGCGTAGAAACACTCGGGACTAAAGTCCCCGAAAGACAACTTCAAGAGAAAATTTTATCCCCGACCTGAAGGACGGGGCATTGGGAAGAAATAACAAATAGAATACCTGAGTGTAGATCAATACAAAAGAAAAAAACTCCTGTCTTCCGCATAAGACACCCAACGAAAAATAGAAGCGATGAGAATTGAATACACATACTTTTTGCTAAACCTATTTTTTTAATACTCGATTCTAAAGGCCTTAGATCAGTTTTGGGTGACCCTGTGTGGAAAACAGGATCCCTTGTGTCTTACCGGTTAAGAAATCCGAAATGATAGATTCCGATTTTTTTATGCGATAGATTTTCTTATTTTCGTTTTGCAAAGCCGTTATTAAAACAGCCGCACACAACTTTACGCCGATGAAAATCTGATCAGAGCTAAACAATGAAAAGTTTAGGCTCGTTTACCCCACACCACTGATCCCTGCAAAGGGAAATCTATTTCTATTTAATTATCTTAACCCTTTGTTTTATTAAAACATTCTTCAATACTTGTTTTTCTTAGTGCCCCTTCGAGTCTTCGTGGCTTTGTGGCGGAAAAATTTTGTCACTTAGGCTCAAAGAAGCAAAAAGAGTGTTTCTAATAAACCAACGCTTTAAATTTTTATAATGACTAATCATACAATAAAAAGATCACTCTGGTCTTACTTTAAAGAATCGCTAAACAGCGAGCACCAGGATTTTACAACGGGCAGTATACGCAAAGCCATTTTTTTACTCGCCATTCCCATGATACTGGAAATGTGCATGGAATCTGTTTTTGCGGTGGTAGATATTTTTTTTGTAGGCAAGCTGGGTCCGCAGGCCGCGGCAACGGTTGGCCTTACCGAATCTTTTTTAACCATTGTATATTCTGTAGCCATCGGCTTAAGCATGGCCGCAACCGCAATGGTAGCAAGGCGTGTAGGTGAAAAGAATTATGATGGTGCAGCAAAAGCCGGCGCACAGGCAGCCATACTTTCTTTTACAGTAACCATATTGATCAGCTTCACCGGTTTCTTTTTTGCAGAAAAAGTTTTGAGCATAATGGGTGGCGATGCAACGGTACTGGCAATGGGATCAACCTATACACGCATCATGTTAACAGGTAATGTGGTGATCATGTTGCTGTTTCTCATCAACGGGATCTTTCGTGGCGCAGGTGATGCTGCTATTGCTATGCGCAGTTTGTGGCTGGCTAATATTTGTAATATCATTTTATGTCCGCTGCTCATTCATTATTACGGTTTGCCCGGTGCGGCCATGGCAACTACAACGGGCCGGGGCATTGGCGTGTGTTACCAGGTATATCATTTATTCAAAGGCAAGGGCATCATTAAAATTTACCTGCGCCATTTTATTCCGGATGTAGAATTGTTGAAATCTATTTTCAGTATTGCTTCATCGGCCACTTTACAATTCCTCATCGGCTCTGCCAGTTGGATTGCAATGGCCAGAATTATTTCCGGTTTTGGAAGTGATGCTATGGCAGGATATACCATTGCTATCCGTTTACTCATTTTCTTTATTATGCCTGCATGGGGACTGAGCAATGCGGCAGCCACACTTGTAGGACAAAACCTCGGCGCCAAACAACCCGACCGTGCAGAAAAATCTGTTTGGAAAACAGCCAAGTACAATGCCATTTTTATGGCCATTGTTTCTTTGTTATTTGTTACGAGTGCAGAGTTTTTTGTGGGATTGATCAATTCGGATCCTGCAGTAGTAAAAACGGCCGTTACTGCTCTGCGGATTGTGAGTATGGGCTATATTTTTTACGGAGTGGGAATGGTAATGATCAATGCTTTTAATGGTGCGGGAGATAGTAAAACGCCTACCTGGATCAATCTTTTCTGGTTCTGGGTTTTTCAGATCCCTTTTGCATATTTGCTGGCAATCGTTCTGGATATGGGGCCGAAAGGTGTTTTTATGGCGATAGTGATTACAGAAACCTGCATTACAGTTACCAGTGTGATACTGTTTAAGAAGGGGAAGTGGAAATTGGTGAAGATATAAAGGGCTTTGTGTTTGAGACTTTTTTTCACCGCAGAGAAACAGAGAGGCAGAGGTTTCGCAGAGATTTCTCTGCGCAAACTCCCCGTTCTCCGCGTCTCTGCGGTGAAAGAAACCCCGCCAAGTCGCAACCATGTTTTCGATATCCGAAAAATATACCCTTCAAAAACACCATATAACAGTAGAATTACCCCCTCCCTCCCTCCGTTTGTTTAATTTTGTACCTCGAAGCTAAATGAACGAAATATGATACAAACAGGTAACGCAATCGTAAGCATCTACACAGAAATGACGCCCAACCCGGAAACGATGAAGTTTGTGGCAAACAAACTATTATACCCTGGCAAAAGCATCGATTTTGGTGATGAGACCCTGGCCGGACCTTCTCCGTTGGCAAAAGAACTGTTTAGTTTTCCTTTTATCAAAAGCGTATTTATTGCGAGCAATTTTGTAACGCTCACCAAAACAATTGATACAACAGACTGGCAGGATGTAATACCTACCATCAAAGAATTTTTGAAAGAATACCTTGAAAATGGCGGTGTGGTAGTAAATGAAGAAGAAGTAGCCAAAGTAAAACAGGAAGCTTCCAATACCGTAAGCGCAGATGATGATGATATTGTAAAACGCGTGAAAGAATTGTTGGAGAACTATGTAAAACCTGCTGTTGAAATGGATGGCGGTGCTATTCAATTTAAAAGTTATAACGAAGGAACGGTTAATCTGATGTTACAGGGAAGCTGCAGTGGTTGCCCCTCTTCCATGATCACATTAAAAGCCGGTATTGAAGGCATGATGAAACGTATGATCCCAGAAGTAAAAGAAGTAGTAGCGGAAGCTGAATAAATATTTGTGAGTTGAGTTTTTGAAAATGTCCTGCAATTGCGGGACATTTTTGTTGGATAACCTCTCTGCGGTCAACTCTGCTTCTCCCCTATGAATGAAGTATTTTTAATGTAGACCGATCGTACTTATATGGTTTTTTTCACCGCGGAGATGCAGAGGTTTCGCAGAGAATTAAAAACAAGCCTTTACCTTTAAACAACAGAAACTTGCTTATGAAAAAAGAAGAACTGGTTACACTGCTGCAAAATAACCATGCTCAATACCTTACATTAATCAAACAATTGAATGATGAAGATTTTTGTTATGCACCTGCTGATAAATGGAGTGCCGGACAACAAACCGATCATCTGGTAAAAAGCGTATCTCCCGTAAACATGGCCATGGGTTTACCCAAATTTATTCCGAAACTTTTATTTGGAGTAGCCAATCGCCCTTCACGTTCGTATGAAACATTGATTGAAAAATACAACCTCAAATTACAAGAGGGTGGAAGAGCATCGGGGCGTTTTGTACCAAAGCCGGTTACGGCACATCAAAAAGAGGATCTGGTAAAGCAGTTGGAATTTCTTGTAAAAAAACTTTGCAGCAAAACAGAAAAAAAATCAGAAACGGATTTGGATACATACATTTTACCACATCCGCTTTTGGGCAAACTAACTTTTCGTGAGATGTTATATTTTACTGCTTACCATGTGGAGCATCACAGAAGTTTAGTGATAAAAGGATTAGGGAACAGATGAAGGACGGCAAACGGTCGGGACGCTAGAGCGACCTGAACGTTTTTGAACAACGAACAAGGAACAGGGTTCTAAAGCGAAGCGGATAATGAGAATATGAAATCAATTACAACCAATTTTTTACGTAACCACTGGGATGCAATCCTTGCATCTGTAACAGGCTGTTTATTTATTTATTTCTACACCAGACACAGCGGTATTGGTATTTCTCCCGATTCGGTAAATTATCTGAGTGCCGCAAATAATATCCGCTCACATTTTTCTTTCACCGATTTTAACGGGATGCCGTTGGTTGATTTCCCATTAGGGTATCCCTGCTTGTTGGCATTACTTTCTTTTATATCAGGGTTCACTGTTATTCAGCTGGTACCGGTTCTCAATTGTATTTTATTGAGTGGTATAATAATATCAACCAGCATTATTATTAATGGATATACAAAATCGTCTGCTATTTATAAAATCATTTTCCTTTCAATTCTTGCCTGTAGTCCGTTTATTCTGGAAGTTTATTCAATGTTATGGTCGGAAACTTTTTTTCTATTTCTGATCCTGCTGTTTGTGATCGCAATCAAAAAATATTTTACCACACACCGCACGCTTCATTTGGTTTTGGTTTCTCTGATTGTAGCGCTGGCGTTTGTTACACGCTATGCAGGTATCAGTCTGATGGTTACAGCAGGTTTTTTATTGTTGTTTAATGGAGAACTGAATACCCGTAAGAAGTTGAAACATATCCTTGTATTGGGAATAATGGGCTCTTCTTTGGTTGCGGCTAATCTCATCAGAAATCATTATGCTGCCGGACATATTGCGGGCGTTAGAGAAAAAGCCCTGCGTTCTTTGGGTGATAATATTCAGCAAATGGGAGAAACGTTTTCGGAGTGGCTTCCGTTTTTAAGAGGACATATAACTGCAACAAGCATTCTGCTCCTTATCATTTTATTATCAGCTATTTTTATTTTAATCAAGAGAACGTTGCAGCAGCAATATTTTCAATCCTACGAAACCATTATTACCTGTTTCTTTGTGATGTATGTATTGTTTATGTTAACCATTGCAACTATTTCACGATTTGAGAATTTGTCGAGCCGGCTTTTATCACCCATCTATATTCCATTGTTATTGGTAGGCAGTAGTTGGATAGTGAATTTTCTTACAACCAGTATCCGCATTAAAAGAATAGTGGTTTTATTTGTTTGTTTGATCTTATTTGCAGGCTTCCATTATAACCACTACCGTTTAAACGCCGAAGCATGGGAAGGTATTAAAGATGCAGGCATTCCGGGTTATACAGAAGATTCGTGGACACAATCACCTGCTGTTGCTTATATCAAAAAAAACAAAGACAAATATGTTTCACCTGTATTTGCCAATGCCAATGATGCGGTTTATTTTTTAACCGGTATTCATGCTACAGCGTTACCTCATAAAGAAATCAAACAGGAGATAGATGCTTTTCTGCAACACCCTTCTTTTTATCTGATCTGGTTTAACGAAGCCGATAATACCGACCTGATCAGTCTTGATTTTATCAAACAACATAAAACCCTGGTTTCTGTTGAGGAACTGGAAGGAGGGGCGGTTTATTATTTTTCGGCTGATCGCTAATGCTTGATTTTTTTTTTGAAACACATAGGAACATAGGTTAAAGCAAAGGGCATATAGTCTACATCCTATGTTTCCTTTTTCCTAACCTATGTTCCTATGTGTTTCAAAAAAGTTTTGACTTTGAACATGCTCGTGTTGGTAAGCTTGTTCATTCCAAAACCAGATGCATCATAATTTACAAAATCGTTTCATTTGCCTATCTTTCTTAAAATTTACAGCATGCAACGCATACGGCTCATAATCTTTCTTTGTTTTTATACAGGAATTATTTCTGCACAACCCAAACAGTTTTTCACCGTAAGCAAAGACAGTTCTCATTTTAGTTTAACGGTAGAAGGCGCATCGCATCTGGCTTCTTTGCCGTTGAAGTGTATGCAACAACAATATCCCAATAAAACCAACCATACTTCTGAAACAGAAAAAGATCATTTGATGACACCGATGCAGCAGCATCCGGCATTTTATGGTTGTTTCGACTGGCATAGCAGTGTTCACGGACACTGGATGCTGGTGGCTTTGTTAAAACAGTTTCCAACATTACCGGATGCACAAAGGATCAGGGCATCCATCTCACAAAATATCAATCCGGTAAACATTACACAGGAGATCAAATATTTTGATGCCAAGCTTTCTAAAAGTTATGAACGCACATATGGTTGGGCCTGGTTATTAAAACTGCAGCAGGAATTAATTACCTGGAACGATCCGGATGCCATCAAATGGAGAAATGCTCTGCAACCTTTTTGCGATACGGTAATTAAACTCTGGATGAATTATCTACCCAAACAAACCTATCCTAACAGAACAGGCGTTCACCCTAACACGGCATTTGGTCTGGTGTTTGCATTGGATTATGCAAGAACAGCCGGCAATAAAACATTTGAAAATGCTATTATACAATCAGCCAAACAATTATACGGTAAAGACAAAAATGCACCCACTGTTTGGGAACCCGATGGAACCGATTTCTTATCTCCCTCATTGGAAGAAGCTGATCTGATGAAACGTGTATTAAACAAAGAACAGTTTGGCAACTGGTTTACTAACTGGATCAACGCAACATCCTTACAACACCTCACACAATTACCCGTTGTATCAGACAGAACCGATTTGCAGATTGTACATTTAGATGGATTATGTTTTAGCCGCAGCTGGTGCATGCAGGGCATTGCCAAACAATTACCCAATACAGATAAAAGAAAACAAATTCTGCAGCGTTCTGCCATTCGCCACCTGAATGCAAGTTTGCCTAATATTGCCACTGGTAATTATGGGGGCGAACACTGGCTGGCCAGTTTTGCCGTGTATGCTTTATTGAATGAATAAAATGCGTTTTTGATTATGAGTGTTACAGAATTTTATCACCAGTTTGTTTTCGGCATACAACAAACCGGACCATTGGAATTTATTGGCGTGCTTACGGGCATTGGCAGTGTATGGTATAGCCGCAAAGAAAATATTCTGGTATACCCGGTTGGTTTGGTAAGTACTACTATATACATCTACCTCAGTGTAAAAGGTAATTTACTGGGAGAAGCCAGTGTGAATTTATATTATACTGTGATGAGTATTTATGGTTGGATCCTATGGTCGAAAAAAGACCAGCAAAAGCAGGAAGCTATTTTACACATCAGTTATAGTAATCGTAAAGAATGGATACAACAGTTAAGCTTCTTTGCCGTTTTTTATGTGGTGATCTTTGTTTGTTTAACCTGGGCCAAACAGGCATTTGCACCCGAAGCCATTCCATGGGCCGATGCATTTGCCAGCGCATCTGCGTTCACAGGCATGTGGTTAATGACCAAGAAAAAGATCGAGAACTGGATCTGGTGGATCATTACAGATCTTGCATCTGTGCCATTGTATTTTGTAAAAGGCTATGCGTTTACAAGTTTTCAGTTTGCCATCTTCACGTTAATGGCAGTATGGGGGTTGATCGAATGGAGGAGAAGGAGTTTGAACAGATGAACAAGGAACAAAGAACAGATGAACAAGGATCGGAGAAAAGTGATTTGAAAAGATGAACATTGAACAAGGAACAGATGAACAAGGAACAGATGAACAAGGAGCAGAGAAAAAAGGGTGAAAAAAGAAAGAATTATGCGGTAAATACGCTTGCTCAATTTTACTTGATTCCTGATATTAGCCGGTAATTAATATTCACTTTAATGAAAACCGGCTTTAACTTGAGTGATAGATTAATAGCATTTGCTGTATCCATGATTAAATTGGCGGAACAGTTACCCAAAACGCTGGCAGGAAATCATCTTGCCGGACAAATTACGAGAAGTGGAACTGCACCTGCATTACATTATGGTGAAGCCCAATCTGCAGAATCGAGATCTGATTTTATTCACAAAATGAAAATTGCTGCAAAAGAATTACGTGAAACAAATAACTGTATAAAGATAATTAGTAAAATGAATTGGTTTCAGGAAAACAATCTTACCACCGAACAAACAGAATGTAATGAATTGATCAGCATATTTGTAAAAAGTATTGCTACAGCACAAAAGAATAAAGAAGCAGAAAGATTAAAATAATACTTCCTTGTTCATCTGTTCCTTGTTCAGTATTCATCTGTTCATTTTTAATAATATTCATGATTAAAAAAATCGTCATCATCGGTCCCGAATCTACCGGTAAAAGCACTCTCTGCGAATTGCTGGCGCAGCATTTTCATATGCAGTGGTGCCCGGAGTTTGCAAGGGAATACCTGCTTACCAATGGTACAACATATGGTTTCGATGACCTGCTTACCATTGCCAAAGGGCAACTGGCTATTGAAGAAGAATTTACCGGTATGGTGAATGGGCAATGGGCAATGGTGAATGAGAATACATGGGTTAACTCACACTCACTACTCACCACTCACCACTCACCCATGTTATTTGTAGATACTGATATGTATGTAATGAAAGTTTGGTGCGAGTATGTATTCGAAAAATGCCACCAGTTTATTTTGAATGAAATTGTAGAAAGAAAATATGATCTGTATCTGCTTTGCAATACCGATCTTCCCTGGATCAAGGATGAACTTCGCGAATATCCGGATGAGAAGAATAGGAATGAGTTGTATCATATTTATAAAGACATACTCATTAACCAAAACGTTCCGTGGGTGGAGATCAGTGGTACTTATGAAGAGCGAACTGCTTTTGCGATTGAAGCGGTTAAAAAATTTCTGCTTTAAAAAACTGCGCCCTTGCGTCTTTGCGAGAAAATTATTTACACCCAAAGGCGCAGTTTGTGCTGTGAAACACAGTAGCCTAAAGAACTATTACAGAAAATTTTTAATAATTTATTTAATCAGAGCAATAATATCCTCATCATCCTGAATATTATTCATTTCACGCATGATCTGCGGGTAGCGCCAGCCAACACGACCGCTCATGGGTTTTACGGTAAAACGTTTGGGGTTGGGTAAACACGCAATGATCATCGCCGCTTCTGCGCGGCTTAATTTTTTAGCACTCTTACCAAAATATTGTTGTGCGGCGGCTTCAATCCCAAAAATACCGGGGCCCATTTCTATTGTATTCAAATACACTTCCAGTATTCGCTTCTTACCCCAGATCCATTCGATCATTTTGGTAAAATACATTTCGGGTACTTTGCGTATGTAACGTGTGATACCACCGCCCTGCCATAAAAAAACATTTTTAGCAACCTGCTGTGTAATGGTACTTGCACCACCGCCTAATGGAATCTTTGTTTTCTTTCCTTTCTTTTTTGGTTTAAGGCTGTGTTCTATCGCATCCCAGTCAAAACCGCCATGATCTGGGAAGGCCTGGTCTTCACTGGCAATAGCAGCGAGTTTTGCGTTTGATGAAATTTCATCCCAACTAACATAATCGCGTTTTAAACCATAGCCAAAACTGTTACTGATCTGCGTAATGGTAATAGGTGGCATTAACCAGATACAAATAATGATGTATACCAATGAAGAGATAAACATCCAGAAAAGAATGCGTTTGGTGTAGTGCCAGATTTTTTTAGGGAATGACATGGGTGGAAAGATAATATAAACCCCTCTTTGTCTCCCCTGGGAGGGGAGATTTTATTTTCCTAAGTGGATAGTTTGCATCGTGTACTTTTTTCCAATCACGATATAAGTTTTATGGTTGGCGCTTAAAAAAGAGCCCAATAAAAAAAATCCACCTGCAATACTTAGTCTGGTAATATTGGTTGAGCTAAAAACCTGCTCATTATGTATCAGGCTGTTCATGAGGTTTAAAAAAATAAATGCGCCGCTGCCTAATTGAAACAATCCTCCATTGGTGATAAAATTAGTCCCGAAACTTCTCTTGGGTATGCCATAGATCTCATTCACATGCAGTTTCATGATACCCAGTTTGGCGGTATCGATTGTTGGAAAACCGAACTGATTGGCTACCTGCCGCACATCTATCTGCTCCATAATAATAGAATCGTTGCGAACGGTTTTGATGATTCCCTGTATCCATTGTTTGCTGCTATATTGAAAACTGATCACACTGCCGGGCACCCAGGTTTGAATGGTCTGGTTTCTTTGTTTTAATACCAACAGATCGCTCTGCGAAAAAGCATGGCCGGTGCTGATTGTGAAGAGTAAGAGTATTAGCAGTTGTTTCACAATGGGAAGGTAAAGGTTAGTGGGGAATGCTTTACTAATGATTCGTTAAAGAGTAACATTCATTAAGGAATATTTTCAACGCAGAGACAGGGAGAACGGGGAGTTTTCGCAGAGATTCTCTCTGTGGCTCAGCGGTGAAAAAATTATTACAAAGTAATATCTGTTAAAAAATAGTTACTTGATTTGATCCCCATACTCCAGAATACCCCAACAGAGTGCCACCCCAAACCCAATCAATATCAACCCAGAGATCTGGTTAATGCGGTGCAATATTTTAGGGGTAAGTTTAGATCGAAGTCTGGATGCCAAGGCAACTTTGGCAATATCGGTCAGCAACACAAAAGCGAGGCAGGTTCCAAACACAATGGCCCTGTATTCTAATGGATGTGGCGTTGTTTGTGAATCGGCAAGAATAGCGGCCGTCCATGCAAACCAGAAAAGGAATACCCCGGGGTTAAGAATATTGATAAAAAATCCTGATAAAAAAATTCCTGCAAAATCTCTTTTCCTAAATTCTTTTTGAATGATATTATTGTCTTCATCCGTTTTTACTTTTTTGAAGAAGAGGGTATATATTCCCATCACTACTAAAAAAATACTGCCTGCTACTGCAATAAATGTTCTGTGATTAAGTGCGGTATTAAAAAGAGAAGTAAAAAAATTACAGATCAGTACCAAAGAAATATCACTGATAGAAATACCTGCCACAAATACATAGCCGGCTTTATGGCCGTTATTGATGCTTTGCTTTAAAATAGCAAAAATCACAGGCCCCACCGAAATGGCTAAAAAAATACCCAATACCAATCCTTTGATCAATGGTGCTATCATCGTTCCGTTCTTATGAATATCGAAAGTAAGACCTTATGGTTTAATTATCGTGCTGATGTTTATTAATCGAATTTAATTTCATGTCATTTTTCTGCGTAAACTCTGCATCTCCTTTTCTCTGCGTTGAATAAACTCATTGAATTTGATGTTGCAGTTATTTTGCAAAAACTTCCTTCACCGCAGAGTTGCAGAGAACGGAGAGATTACGCAGAGGATTTTGGTTACTTAATAATAGTGGCAGAAATGATCTTATCCAACCCCGGAAAGAGTTTATCCAAATAAGGGTTGCCGTATTTGTATAAAGAGTCCTGGATCATAGCGGGTTTTTTTCCGTATTTGCTGTTTAGCTTGGCCAGATTTTCCATTCCGCTGATCACGCGGGCAATGGGTGTAAAACCCATAGTGCCACTTTTTCTGGCAGTGTCCAGTTTGGGATTATCTACCATATTGATAAAGAGCTGGGTTGATCTGTCGTTAGGTTTACCCTGCGCATATGCGATCATTCCTCTTACATTTCTAACCCTGATCAATTCATCCGATAATTTTTTGGGGTCCCAGAAACGATTTAATTTATAACTGGCCGAGATCCCAAACTGTACAACATAGGTTGGCTCTACCCTGAAAAATAATGCGTTGGTAAAGAAGTTTGATTTAATGAGCTGGTATAAACGATCCACTCCCTCTGGAGACCAAACACGGTTTGCTTCAATCACAAAATCGCCCTTGGTGGTTTTAAATTGTGCCCTGAATGTTTCCGGTGCTTTTACCTGTAATAAAATATAATCCGGCTCCTGGGCATTTGTGGTGCCGGTGGCTAACAGGATGAGGAGTGCCGTTAAAATGAATCTTTGCATATTATCCCGGTTGCTGTACACTGATCTTCTTGCCTTGTAAAAACAGTTGCCAGTCTTCCAGCATTTTTCCCTTTAAAACGCGTGGAAATTTATGTTGTCCGCCTACTTTGCCTTTGGCTTTCATAAAGTCCATAAACTGTTGCTCGCTTAATACATCCAGTCTTACTTCCTTTAAAGCACTTTTTCTTTCTACGGCATAATCATCATTCAGCTCATTCAGTTTTTCGTCAATCATGCTGCCTAATAATGCGGCATCTACTTTATCATCACAAGCCACATACCAATGGTGTGCAAAGAAGTTTCCAAAAGGCACGCCGGCAACTGTGAATTCCGGAATGCTGATATTCAATTCCTCACTCACTAATTGAATGGCTTTGTTCATATTCTCCACACTCAAATGCTCGCCTACCAAACTTAAAAAATGTTTTGTGCGGCCCGTAATCACGATCTCGCATTTTTCTTTATCTACAAATCGAACAGTATCGCCAATCAAATAACGCCAGGTTCCTGCTGCGGTGCTGATGAGGAGTGCATAGTCTCTGCCTTCTTCCACTTCATGTATCATAAGGGCTTCAGGGTTGGCGATCATATCGCCATCGGCATCAAAATTATTTTCATCAAAGGGTACGAACTCCATAAAAATATGTTCGCCGGTTACCAGGCGCATGCCTTTTGCATATTGCCGGTCCTGATAAGCAATAAACCCTTCACTTGCCAGGTAGGTTTCTATATAGGTGATGGGTTTACCCAGTAATTTTTCAAAGCCTTTTTTATAGGGCTCAAAACTTACACCGCCATGCACAAAAAAAGCAAGATTGGGCCACATTTCGTGGATATTATTGAGTTTGTATCTGGCAATCACCATTTCCATACACATCTGTATCCATGCAGGTACACCAATGATAAAGCCAATATCCCACTCAGGCGCTTTTTCAACGATCTCGTTTAATTTTTTATTCCAGTCTTTTTGTTTTGATATTTTCTTACCCGGTTTATAAAAAGGCTGAAACCAGAAAGGAGATGTTTTTACCGTGATGCCACTCAGGTCGCCTGCAAAATAACCATCTCCTTTTTGCAGATCGGTACTTCCGCCAAGTGTAAGCCACCCTTTACTGATAGAGCTGTAAGGGATATCCTCATAGGTACGCAGGCTAAGCAATTGTTTGATCATTACGATCTTGTTGCCGCGCAACAGTTCATTGGTAATGGGAATGTATTTACTGGCCGATTCGCTGGTGCCACTGCTTAATGCATAATAACGGATCTTGCCGGGCCAGCAGATATCGGGTTTACCTTCGATGGTTTTATGCCACCATTCTTTGTATATCTTGTTATAGTTGAAAGTAGGAACCAGTTCCTGAAATTTTTTGCCGGGGTGTTTGCTCAGGAGAATTTCATCAAAAAGATATTGCTGCCCAAATTCTGTAAACCTTGCTTTGCGCAGCAGTTTTTTCAACACTTTAAGTTGTTGTCGGCGTGGATTGTTCTGCGGAAGCCGCAGTGCTTTTAAAATGGAATTAGGAAGCTTGATATCAAGAATAGCCATCGTTAGAAGCAAATGTTTAGAATATACGAAGCTAACGTAAATGCGCTAATAATAAGCGGATTTGTGGTTTTGTGAAAGGGTTTTTGCACCGTTCAGGCATTATCCCAACCGTTTGTAATTTTGAAAGATAAGGGTGAGATCCTGCCACCAGTCGTAGTTGATGGCATAGCGCCTGTCGGCCTTCTCCCATAACATTTGCGGAACCAATTGCTTATTACCCAGCGAACAGATCACCCCGTTTTTAAGAAAGGGAAGTCCGGCCCCTTCTGTGGCATAACCCACCCAGGTTTGCCTGCCCACAAGAACCCTTACAGCATTCCGCAAAAAAGACAGGCTATGTTTATGCAATAATAAATGAAAAGGAAAACTGATCAGAAAGAGTAGGCTCATTTTAATATCAACCAGACGCTTCATTCTTTGCTGGTAAGAATGAGTAATACTATAGGCTGCAAAAGGATTTTGGAGATCATTGCCCGGCAAAACAGTATCGCTGCCAACCATACTTTTTGTTCCGGAAATATGAAACAGGAAAAAACAGTTTTTATGGCGGAGAATTTGAATCTGATCAAGTATTTCCCTTAAAGAGAATCTGCCGATACAAAAAATAATTTTGCTATGCGGTAATTTTTTAATGAGCGATGAAAGATCTTTTATATCGCAGACTACCGAACTTTCTTCCTGAAAAGATACACGACCCATCAGTTGCTGATCAGGTACTTCTTTTTCGAGTAAGGGTTTGATTTCTTCATATTCTTTTGCAGAAGCTACAATCAGCCATTGTGCTTCTGTTGATTGCTGCTGATGTCCCGATAAGTTACGGAACAGTAAAACAGACACAGCACCAAAAACACCACCCCAAAGAATAACGCCTCTTGAAAAACGAATATTTTCCGGCAACAATGCATAGGCAGCCAGCATCACAATCTCTGCAAACACCAGCGATACCAGTGTTTTAGAGATCCGGTATCGTTTATCATACAAACCTGCCAAAGCTGCCGACAAAACAAAGAGTACAGAAAAAATCGGTAATGCATAAGCAACAAAAGGGATTCCAAACTCTTTTCCGTTTCTGATAATTTGTATCCAGTATGTCTTGATCAGCCATAAAGAGAGCCATACTATGCAGCTATCGGCAATTGGCAATAATACGGGACTTATTATTTTATGAACAGCAGAAACAGCTGCACGCAACGCAATGGCAATCTGTAAAAAACCAGAGAACAATTTGCCCGATCCGGTACGGTAATGTTTTTGAACAAATACCAGCATGGCAAGGTAGAAAAATTTTAACCTCGAAAATTTTGTACCCGCCGAACTCTCTCCTTTAAAATGAATGATCTGTGTTTCGGCAAAATAGAGATTATCAAATCCGGCTTTTTGTATGCGGTAGCTGAGGTCTATATCTTCTCCGTATAAAAAATAGGTTTCATCAAAACCATTGAGTTGTAACAACAGTTCTTTTCTCACCAATATAAAAGCGCCTGCCAACACTTCTACTGTATGGTTTTGGTGTTCATCTAGAGATCCCAATGCATAACGATTAAACAAACGGGATTTTGGAAACAGGGAAGCCAATCCCATCATTTTCCAAAACGCAACCATGACTGCAGGAAAAGAACGTTTGCTTTCCTGAAGAAATTTTCCGCTGCCATCCAGCATCCTCACACCCAACGCACCTGCACCAGGTTGGGATTGGATATAAGAAAGACATTTATCCAAACAATCTTCCGGCACCAAAGTATCGGGATTTAAAAACAATACAAATGCTCCTTTACACAAAGCCAGTGCCTGGTTATTGGCTTTGGAAAAACCCAGGTTTTGTTGGTTACTGATAAAATGTACAGAAGGAAATAAAGGTTGTAAATATTCAACACTGCCATCACCTGAAGCATTATCAACCACAAACAGTTCTGCCTCAATACCTTTTACAGCATTAAGCACAGATTGCAGGCATTGCTCGGTAAAATGCCTGACTTTATAATTTACTATGATGATGGATAGTTGCAAATTTGAACTGTTCAATTCACAAGATACCTAATATGCTGAATGCGTAATGCTTAAGGCTGAATGCTATATTTAACAAAGCCTTCGGCATTGTGCATTCAGCGTTCCGCATTCAGCCATTCTTCATTAACTTTGCATCATGATGTTAAAACATGCGTTGCTTAAAGCAACAGAAGCCGGCGCAGCAGAAATAAAGCGCTTTTTCAACGGAGATTTCAAGATCACTAATAAAGAAGGAATCAATAACCCCGTTACCGAAGCAGACCATGCAGCAGAAAAAGCTATTTTTGAAGTGATCCGTCAGGAATTTCCGGACCATTTTATATTGAGTGAAGAATCGGGTGAGATCGTTATGGACTCGTCTTACAAATGGATCATCGACCCAATTGATGGTACTATCAACTTTGCCAATGGTATTCCGCTTTGTTGTGTAAGTATTGGCATTGAATACAATGGCCAAATGGTAATGGGTGCTGTTTATAACCCTTTTTTAAACGAATTGTTTTTTGCCCAACATGGTTTTGGTGCCACTTTGAACGATAAGATCATTCATGTGAGCAATAAAACGGAAGTGATCAAAAGTTGTTTGGTTACAGGCTTTCCCTACACTTACCTGGATGAACCTAACGGGCCATTACAGGTGTTTGAAAAATTGATCCGCAAAGGTGTTCCGGTGAGAAGACTGGGTAGTGCGGCTATCGATCTTTGCTGGGTTGCTGCCGGACGTTTTGATGGGTTTTACGAACACAAACTAAATGCCTGGGATAGTGCCGCCGGATTTTTAATTGTAGAAGAAGCTGGTGGAAAAGTAACCGATTTTAAAGGAGATAAATATTCGCCATACCAACCACATATCATTGCAACCAACGGAAAAATTCATGATGAGCTTGTAGCGATAGTGAATGGGGCTGAATTTTAATGACGAAAAAATAGCCACAGATGACACAGATTTTCACAGATTTTTTCTGTGCTAATCTGTGTCATCTGTGGCAATAAAAAAACATGAACGAATCAAGAACAGAAATAGCAGAACTCGGAGAGTTTGGTCTCATCGATCATCTTACCAAAAACTTTGAGATCCATAATGCATCCACCATTTTAAGTGTGGGCGATGATGCCGCTGTAATCGATCATTTTGGAAAACAAACCGTGATCACTACCGATCTGCTGGTAGAAGGCATTCATTTTGATCTGATGTACACACCTATCAAACACCTCGGTTACAAAGCCGTAATGGTTAACCTGAGTGATGTATATGCGATGAATGCAACGCCAACTCAAATTACCATGAGCATTGCCATCAGCAACCGCATCAGTCTGGAAGCGTTGAATGAATTTTATGAAGGTGTTTATCTCGCCTGCGAAAAACATGGAGTTGATCTGATTGGCGGCGATACCTCCACTTCCAACAAAGGATTTATTATTTCTGTTACCGCTATTGGCGAAGTAACACCTAACAAATTTGTAAAACGAAGTACCGCATCCAAAGGCGATCTGATCTGTGTGAGTGGCGATCTGGGTGGTGCTTATCTTGGTTTGACTTTAATGGAAAGAGAAAAAAAGATCTATCTCGAAAATCCACAGATACAACCCGATCTTGAAAACGAATCGTATATCGTGGGCCGCTTATTAAAACCGGAAGCACGTAAAGACATCATTGAATTTTTTGAACAGAACGGGATCGTTCCCACAGCCATGATTGATGTGAGCGATGGCATCAGCAGTGAAGTTTTGCATTTATGTAAACAAAGCAGCCTGGGTTGTGTGATCTATGAAGAAAAAATTCCAATATCGGACGAAAGCCGCAAAGCCGCTTACAAATTTGGTCTCGACCCAACCGTTTGCGCTTTGAATGGTGGTGAAGATTATGAACTCATCTTCACACTAAAACAGGAAGATCATGATAAGATCGTTTTAAATGAAGAGATCAGCGTGATCGGTTATATGACAGACATTGAGGAAGGCAGTAAACTTTACACCAAGGGTGGCAATCATTTTAATATTACCGCACAGGGCTGGAATGCCTTTCAGCAATAATTGATCCATGCAGCATACAAAGCAATTGTTTATTGGGCTTCTTTGTTTGTTGCTGATGGTAACATCTGTATCTGCACAAAACAGAGAAGTAGTGCTTCCCAAAAAATCTGCAGCAGACCTGAAAGCAGATTTTATATTGCTTCGCAAAATTCTGGAAGCCAATCACCCAAGTTTATATTGGTACACACCCAAAGACAGTATGGATGTCTATTTCACTACAGGCATTAACAGCATTACCGATTCGATGGATGAAGTACAGTTTAAAAACAAAGTATCCTGGGTGATCAGCAAGATCCGTTGCGGGCATACTGTGGTACGGTTTTCCAAATCGTATACCAGGCTGACAAAAAATTTCACTTTCCCTGTTTTTCCATTAAACCTAAAAGTTTGGGGCGATAGTATGGTGGTATTAAATAGTTTACGCCCAAGAGACAAAGTATTTACCCGCGGCACTGTTATTACCGGCATTAATGGAAGAAGCAACCGTGAGCTGATGGATACTTTGTTTCAACATATTTCAGCAGATGGCTATGGCATCAATTATAAAAATCAATTAGTAAGTACCAATTTTCCGGGATGGTATAAAACCATTTTGGGACTGGATTCTGTTTACAGAATTTCTTATATCGATTCATCCGGAAAAGAATCCGTCGCCACACTAAAAAATTTCAGTCCTTCCGCTGATACTACCAAAAGAGAAAGGCCGCTTGCGCCCGTTGCTTTTGCAAAACCCACCAAAAAGCAGATCAGGCAGATACAGTTATTGGCCAAAAGAAGTATGCAGATAGATACTGCCAACAGTACGGCCTTTATGCATATCGGCACATTTACAGGCAACGGGCTTCGGGGATTTTTCAGGCGCTCATTCAAAACCATCCGCAAACAAAACCTGCAACACCTTGTAATAGACCTTCGTGATAATGGCGGGGGTAAAGTGTATAACAGCATCCTTCTCACAAAATATTTAACCGACCATTCGTTCAAAGTAGGAGACAGTGTAGTGGCCATCAGTAGAAAATTCAAATACAGCCGGTATATCCGCGAATCATGGACCTACTGGTTTGCCATGAATTTTGGTTCACATAAAATGGATGACGGGCTGATCCATTTCCGCAAGTATGAAACTCAGCAGTTTGAACCAAAAGAACGCAATCATTTTAAAGGAGATATCAGCCTGGTACAGGGTGGCCTAAGTTTTTCGGCAACCACTATGTTCATAGCCAACCTGAAAGGTCAAAAGAACGTAACATTGGTAGGAGAAGAAACGGGTGGCGGTTATTATGGTAATTCGGCTATGTATCTGCCTACTATTGTATTACCTCATTCAAAATTACAGATCAGCTTACCTATGTACCGTTTGGTGATGGACAGTACAAGACCAAAGGGCCATGGAATTATGCCGGACATTGAGATCGCTCCATCCTCACAAGCCATAAAAAAGGGAGTTGACCTCAAAATTCAACAGATCCGGGAACGGATACAGCGAAAACCTTTTTAACCGGCTCTGTGTTATAAAGCCGTTAAAGCATTATCCGGTTAACCGATTTTATAGACCATTATACGTAATCACACAATTAAAAAGTTTTGAATACGTTATTTTGCAGCCTTTATTTATGCTTAGAACTTTACCTGCCAAAACAATTCTGCTGATCATATGCATTGCATCGGGCCTGTTGTGGAATAGTGTGCAGGCACAAACAACGGATTCTGCAATAGCTGTAAAAAAAGATTCCCTCCCCCCTAAAAAAAGGCTTTCCTTAAAACCCACTACCGATTTTGACCAGCGTTTTTCCTTTATTGAAAATGGTGGTGTAAACATCTGGGGCTACCGTATAGGGGTTGTGGTGAACGATAAATTCAAGACCGGTATTGGCGGTTATTTTCTGGAGCAGGAAACGGCAGGTATTAAAGTAGATGCCGATGGGATTCCGTTTAACCAGTTAAAAAAAAGCCTCTATTTTGGAACCATTTATTATGAGCCCTACCTGTTTCGCAGAAAAAGATGGGAGATGAGTATGGTATTTGAGTTGGGGTATGGCAGAGCGGTACTGGATTCTACCAATAAGATCCGTGGTCGTTTTTTAACCAAAACAGAGCAGCAGATTTTTATCCCTGCGGGGATGGGTTATTCCGTAAACTTTATCATACCTGATATCAAACATTTACATTTTCTCACTTATATAGGATTGAACGGTATGCTGGGCCTCCGCAAAGCCGTTTTTGAAAGCGACCTGAAATATAATTTCGATGGCTGGTACTGGAGTATTGGCTCTGCTATTTTTATTGATAAGATCTATTCGGATATTAAGTATGGGAGGGGGAAGACGGCGAAGCGAAATTGATGGTTAATTCTTATGATTTTTTTCTTCTAGGTTTTCTTTTCTGCAGTTTTAGTAATACGAATATTGAAATGCCTGTGCTCTTTTGAGATAAAATGCATCATCAATTAACGTACTCAAAGTATCAACCATCTCATTTAGTTCTTTTTCTTTTTTTGTTCTATATATACCTGTTGTATCTCCATCATCTGGCAATTCATCTTTGATAAGCTGTCTTATAGAGTTTAGATAGATTTCCTTTTGAGTTTTGATATTGTATTTTTTGGAGAAAAAATCCTCTCTTTGTGAATACCAGTAAATTGAATATTCAGTATAGCCAATTATCCTTCTGTATTGATGCCAAAATAAGTGCCACCATTATTTAGTCGTGAAAAAATTCTGTTGATTGTATTATAAATCTGTGTCAACTTTGTTCTGCGAGTCGAATATTTTTGCTCACCCGTTTTTTGTTTAAGGAAATATGCATACAAAATATAATAACTGTCCTGTCCCACCTCACTATTAAAACTCATATATATGTCACCATCCTTATTTAGGAAGGCCTTTGTAGTTGTTCTGCTATTATAATTTATATCGGGATCAACAACAAATTCTTGATATAAAGATGGCAGGCTATCAATAATCTGATTAAATTCTGCACCGCTAAAAACGAGTGTGTCTAAATTAAGAGTAGTAATTTTTACCGTGTCTTTAGTTGTATAATATTTGCTTTTTATTTTTTGAACTATATTCTGTGAATTAGCCTTAAAAATACAGGATAAAAAAAACGATGCAAATAATAGAAGTGCTCTCATAAATTATGATTAACACTTAAAAATACATAATCACCAAAACAACACACAGCCGATTTTCTTCAATTTTCCACGCCCTGAAGGGCGTGGAAAAGAACACTCGCATGAATGTTTTGGGGCTTTAGCCCCGAGTCCGATTTGCATCATTGAGGAATGTTTGGTTAGACCCTTTTTTCACCCTCGGGGCTAAAGCCCCAAATAAATATATATATCTTATACCATCCCCACTCTAAAGAGTGGGGCTAAGTTGAAAACAAAAGAAAGAAATTCTTTCCTGCTATGATTTCATCTATGATCCTTTTAAAGATAATTATACAATTGAAACTGTCATGAGTTTTTCCTTTGCATTCTTCTCACTTTGCCGCGC
>CANBSW010000059.1 GCA_947372235.1 Chitinophagaceae bacterium
CCGGCTATAATCAATTGTACTGTTTGGTCCATTGTTTTGGCAAGTTTTAGAAAAGTTCACAATATGTCGTTGTTCACATCTCATTTTACTGTAATAAGTAAATGATAATAGACGAAGATAGTTAAATATCAGGAAGTTCGAGCGAGGGGTAAACGGGTTTTTGGTTTGGGGTTGGTGGTTGGTTTGTAGTTTATGGTTAGTTGTCGAAGAAATTTAGAATCAAGCATTCCCTTCTCTTCTTTATCCTTGCCTCACACTTCAGTGTGAGGATGAGAGTACCCTTAATTATTCTATTCGGGCTTTAGCCCGACGTTGGGGTTGCCGGAGTTTGTAAAAGTCTATTATTTGCTTATCGGGACTAAAGTCCCTCGGAGAAAAATATGAAATGCCTTATCCCCGCACTGAAGTGTGGGGCAACTTTTAGAAACAATTGTATAATTGTAATTGCTTTATTATTTTCATGAAAATAGCCAGAGTTCGTACTTCGTACCTAAACCTGCCCTTCCGCCAGCGCCTTATCCACCATTTTCTCCAATGAAGCCAATTTTGCCGCCGCCTCATCCCATTTTACCAAATCAATGCCTGACTGGTTTTGCTCGGTGGCAAACCATAGCAGCACCATGGATACATAATCCTGCATATCTTTTCCGGCAAACTGGTTTTTGAATTCGGTGATCTTGTCGTTGATGAGGCCGGCGGTTTTGCGGACCATTTCCTCATCGGTCGCTTCTATTTTGAGGCGGTAGCTGCGGTCGGCAATAAGGATATTTACTGGGATGAGTTCAGACATGGTTAAGTATTTAACAGCGCCAGGCATTTATCAATTTCTTTCAGGTACACATCTATCCGTTTGCCAAGGGCATTCTTTTCTGCTTCGTTGAGGTTGCCGGAGCCGAGTTTTGCCACATCCATCTGCTGTTGGAGTGATTGCATGAGGCTTTGTTTTTCGCTCAGGTCGGCAGTGGCTTTGTCGAGGTCTTTTTTGAGGCGCTGGTTTTCCTTTTGCAGCACAGTCTGTTGCTTCAGCAGCAGCTGAAGTTTGTCTTGTATGCTTTTTATTTGTAGATCAAGGTCAACCATCTCTCTAAGATAACTGCAATGTAGAATAATGAGGCGTTTTTAGTGCACTTATTATTCACTGTTTAATATGATTCGATCCTTTTATAAATATTTTTAGAACACTCACAAAACGTCGCTTTCTAAAAATTTTAAACTCTTTGTCGCTCAAGGCCGCTGGGCCCCGTCCCTGTTACCGGACTGCTTTGGCCTCTGATCAGATCTGCTTCGCATGATCTGATCTGTCTGCGCTTCGCTGGACACCGAACCCAAAGAGGTCCGTCCACAGGGACTGATTGATATTTTTCTTCCGAGCACCCTTTAAAGGAAAAAAGGTATTTGGAACCTCTTGTCTTCTTTTTGAATTTTTAATTCTTAATTGTTTCACTTCCTAATCTCCGCTTCCAAATCCGTCTCAAAACTTTGTATCAATTTGGCAACCATTCCATCCACCTCCTTATCCGTAAGCGTTTTTTCATCATCTGAAAAACTGAAACTGATGGCCATTGATTTTTTGTCGGTTCCGAGTTTTTCGCTTTCGAATACGTCGAACAGGCGCATGTCTTTCAACTTGGGCAGTTTTACTTTTTTAACTGACTGCTCAATCGATTCGAAAGTAGTAGAGCGTTTAACCACCATGGCCAGATCGCGCTGCATTACCGGAAATTTATTTACTTCTTTATAACGGATCTTATTTTTTTGAACAGTCTCCAGTAGTGGTGCAAATAAAATATCCAACACAAAAACCGGTTGTTTGATATCGAAGGATTGTAATTTCTTTTGTCCTACTTCTATCAGTTTACCCAATACTTTTTTACCGTAACAAACATCTACCACCAATCCATCTTCTTCCGATTTTTCAAAACGGATCTCGTTTAATCCGCATAAAGCCAATACTGCAGCGGCAATTCCCTTTAAACGATAAAAATCCTGCTGCCTGCTTTTTTCGCTCCAGCTATCTTCATGGTTGGCGCCGGTAGTGTATAAACTCAAATGTTCTTCTTCTATATATTCACCTATTCCTTTGGTGAGATAGGTTTTACCAAATTCAAAGAATTGTAAATTCTGGTTACGGCGATTGATATTATAGGAGATAGACTCCAATCCGGTTTCGATCATTGATGGGCGCAACACATTCAATTCCTCACTCAGGTTATTGATCATTTTTACCGTGCGCGACAAAACTTCTTCATCAAAATATTTACTGTTGGTGATGGAGTTGGTGAGTATTTCCACAAAGCCCTGCCCTACCAGATAAGTAGCGATCTTATCTTTCAACGCTTCTTTAAAACCCAAACTGTCTTCCGCCGGACTGATCGTAATGGTTGATGGAATGTCAATATTATCCAACCCATCAATCCGTAAAATTTCTTCTACAATATCTGCCGGGATAGTGATATCGGGCTTACTGTAAGGTACAGCTACACGCAGTTCATCCTGCCCTTCGCGAACAATTTCGAAACCAAGGCTGGTTAATATTCTTTTGATGGCATCAGAATGATAATTCTTACCGCTCAGCTTTTTGAGGTAGTGATTTTTTAGTGATACTTCTGTTTTTTGTTTTGGATCAGGATATACATCCACGATCTCACTCGCAATTTCTCCGCCGGCAATTTCTTTGATCAGTAATGCTGCACGTTTCAACACATTTACGGTGTTTGAAATATCCACGCCTTTTTCAAAACGCGTTGCTGCATCGGTCCTTAATTCATGACGAACAGAAGTTTTACGGATGCTTACCGGATGAAACCAGGCACTTTCTAAAAATATGTTTTTAGTGTTTGCACTAACGCCGCTTTTCATTCCACCAAAAACTCCTGCAATACACATCCCTTCGGTGGCATTGCAGATCATGAGGTCTTCTGAGCTAAGTTTTCTTTCTTTTTCATCAAGTGTGATAAACTTAGTTCCTTCAACAAGATTTTTTATGATCACTTCATTTCCGGTGATCATATCTGCATCAAACGCATGCAATGGCTGACCGGTTTCGTGAAGGATGAAATTGGTAATGTCTACAATATTGTTAATAGAGCGAAGTCCGATAGAAACCAAACGATCTTTTAACCATTTGGGCGATTCTACAACGGTAACGCCTGTAATACTTACACCTGCATAACGCGGGCAAGCTTCTTTATTTTCAATTGTAACTTTTATTGGAAGACTGTTGGAATCATTTTTAAATCCATTCGCAAATGGCGATTTTACCCTGGCTTCTTTTTGGTGATGGGTTAAATAAGCGCATACATCTCTTGCCACACCATAATGGCTCATCGCATCCATCCTGTTTGGTGTAAGACCTATTTCATAGATCCAATCAGAATAGGGTTTAAAATAATCCGCCGCAGGCGTACCCGGTTTTGCATCAGCCGGCATTACAATAATTCCTTCATGACTGCTGCCAATACCGATCTCATCTTCCGCACAAATCATTCCATGACTTTCTATGCTGCGTATTTTGGCAACACGCATGGTTAATGGTTCTCCGGTTAATGGGTAGATGGTGGTGCCTGTTGTGGCAACCACTACTTTTTGTCCGGCAGCCACATTACTGGCGCCGCAAACAATTTGTAAAGGCTCAGTACCGCCTACATTTACTTTGGTGAGTTTTAATTTATCTGCATTGGGGTGTTGGCTACACTCCAAAACCTCTCCTATCACCAAACCGGCCAATCCGCCTTTGATGCTTTCATATTTTTCAAGGCTTTCCACTTCCAAACCAATAGATGTGAGGATCTTAGAAAGCTTTTCAGGTTCTATTGTTTCAGGAAGGTATTCGCTTAACCAGTTGTAACTAATCGTCATAATTGCTGCCTTTTCGGGGGGCAAAAATAGGTGATAAAATTTACGTGGGGGAGGATTCGTGAGACGTGAGGCGTGAGACATGAGTGATAATACGCTATTTCTTAACTCACAACTGACGTCTCACGACTCACGAAGGCCGAGATTTCGACTTTACTCCCGCTCATTAATTACATCTTTTCCCAACAAATCCCCCTATTTTCCTGAAAATTCTTTCTGCACAGGGTATTGTGTATTTCGGTGTTAAAGCCGCGGAAAACTTTTGCTTTTGGTGGATAAGCATAGTAATTTGTGTGAATGGAGACTGTATTTATGTGAATAGCCTATGGATTACCTGTGGATGAAAAATGACCAAAAAAATTTCCTGATGGCTCATTCTAACACATATATTCGCTCCCCCTTACTTCTTTGGTAACAATTCCGTAACATAGAATTTGTTCCGTTGAAGAAGCGGAACAAACTTTACTAACCTACTTAATTGAACTGATAGAAATGGATCTGACCAGCCTGAACAAAGACCGGAAGAGAAGGAAGACTTCGATAGACATGAGCAATATGGTGTACGGCAAAGTGCCGCCACAAGCCAAAGAACTGGAAGAAGCGGTGTTGGGTGCCGTAATGCTGGAAAAAAGTGCTTTTGATACCATCTCAGAAATCATAAAACCCGAATGTTTTTATGTAGAAGCCAACCAGCTCATCTACAGAGCTATGCAGGGTCTGCAGCAAAAAAGTATGCCCATTGATATTTTGACCGTTGTTGAAGAACTAAAATTTCGTGAGCAATTAGATGCTGTTGGCGGTCCTTACTATGTTACCAAACTTACCAATTCGGTTGTTTCTACTGCCAATATTGATGCGCACGCAAGAATTGTGTTGCAGAAATTTATACAGCGCGAACTGATCCGCATTAGTGGTGAAATTATTGGGGATGCGTATGAAGACAGTACCGATGTTTTTGATTTGCTGGATGACAGCGAAACAAAAATGTTCAATATCACCAACAATTACCTGAAAAAGAATTTTGATGATATACAAAGCGTATTGGCAAAAACCATTAACCGGATTGATGAGTTAAGAACCAAAACGGATGATATATCCGGTGTGCCAAGCGGCTTCCCTACATTAGACAGAATTACTTACGGATGGCAACCTACGGATCTGATTATTCTGGCAGCACGTCCTGCGGTTGGTAAAACCGCATTTGCGTTGAACCTTGCACGTAATGCGGCACTTCATCCCACCAAGCCAATTGCTGTTGGATTTTTCTCTTTGGAAATGGGTGCTTCGCAATTGGTGCAGCGTATTTTAAGTGCGGAAAGTGAGATCAAAATGGAAAAGATCAGCCGTGGTAAATTGGAGAACCACGAGTACGAACAATTACTGAGCAAGGGGATTAAAAAATTAGAGGTAGCACCTATTTATATTGATGATACAGCCGCACTAAATATTTTCGAGTTCCGTGCCAAAGCAAGAAGGTTGGTGAATAAACATCATGTAGGACTGATCATCATTGACTATTTGCAGTTGATGAGTGGTACCGGAGAAAAAGGTGGCAACCGTGAACAGGAGATCAGCAATATCTCGCGAAATTTGAAGGCACTGGCCAAAGAATTGAATGTTCCCATTATTGCATTGAGCCAGTTAAGCCGTGCGGTGGAAACCAGAAAAGAAAGTAAGATGCCGCAGTTGAGCGATCTCCGCGAATCGGGAGCCATTGAGCAGGATGCGGATATGGTAATGTTCATTTACCGCCCCGAGTATTACGAAGTAATGAACAACGAGAACGGCGAAAGTACCCATGGAGAAACACATGTTCGTATTGCCAAACACAGAAACGGATCATTAGATACCGTGAAACTGCGCGCCAAATTAGATATACAGAAATTTGAGGAATGGGATACCAATGGTGGCTTACCCGGCCTTGGCAGCAACTGGAAACCCGTTGGCCCGCCAACCACTCCCAATGCAGGCGGAGCAAGCGATAGCAGCAAACTCTTTATCCAAAAAGGAAGCAAAATGAATGGAGGAGATTTTGATGAAGGGTTTGAAGTGGATGCGCCGTTTTAGGTTATAAGTAGTAAGTAATAAGTTGTAAGTAAATACTTTTTTGTTTGATACTTATACAGCTAATTACACTATTACTTAAAACTTATTACTTACTATTTACAATTTACCATGTCTCTTCCCTTTTTCTTCGAAACCCAAACCCCACAATTCAATTCTCACTTTACTTTAAGTGAAGAAACCAGCAAACACTGCACACAAGTATTGCGCATGAAAGTAGGTGCATTATTACAACTCACCAACGGAAAAGGGATTTTATACAAAGCAAGTATAGTAAGCGAAGACAAAAAGAAAACAGTAGTGTTGATTGAAGAAGCAACTGCTGTTCCTCCCCCAACAAAAAAAATCAGCATTGCTATTTCTCTTTTAAAAAATGCCAGTCGGTTTGAGTGGTTTTTAGAGAAAGCTACGGAGATTGGTGTTATGCATATTCAACCACTGATCAGCCAGAGAACAGAACATACCCGTTTCAGACATGATAGAATGAATGGCATTTTAATTGCCGCTATGTTACAAAGTCAGCAGGCATGGCTGCCTGTTTTAGAAGAGCCGGTGCAGTTTAAAAATTTTGTAGCACAATCTACTTATCAGCAAAAACTGATTGCGCATTGTGAGGAGGATAAAAAGCAGTTTATCAAAGACCTCCAATCTTCTGCTGAAACCCAGATCCTGATTGGGCCGGAGGGTGACTTTTCGCCGGAAGAGATCCGGTTGGCATTGGATAAACAGTTTATACCTGTCAGTTTAGGTGAAACCCGGCTTCGTACAGAGACAGCGGGGGTTGTGGCATCTTCTTTGCTTGTTAATCGTTGATATAAACCGTGCCTCCGTGCCTTTGTACGCAAATATTTTCTCACAAATGCACAGAGGCACGGTTTTGAAGGATCGTTTTTGTACATTCAATCTAATCATGAGAAAATATTTATTTGGGTTATTGGTGTTATTGCTGGCATTCCAGTCGTGTAGAAATTCTAAAGCCAGAAGGGAGCGTGCTAAAAGAGATGCCAGCATTTCTAAGAAAACCTCTTTCAACAGTGTATTCTTCGACAGCAGCCACCTGGATATCTTCTTCGAAAAAAACAAACAATACGAACCATTTATTGAGCAGTTCAAAGATTTTTATACGGACAGGAATTACCAGTTTGCATGGTTTGATTCTACCGGATTGGCAGAACAGGCTTATAACTTTTTAAACCTGCATGATGGATACATCAACGAGTTTAACGACAGCAGTTTGGTGAACAGAGAACTACAGGCTTTGGTAGAAAAGTTTACCGCTAAAAAAATAAAAGCTTCTTCCAATGATCCACAAGTGATACAAACAGAGTTATTGTTAACCGGGCAATTCTTTCAATACGCCGCCAAAGTGTATAAGGGCAGTGATATTGATGCTACACAATTGGGATGGTTTATTCCGCGGAAGAAAATTGATCTTACCGCATTACTCGATTCAACTTTAAAAACAAAAGCCAAAGAAACCGATCAGTTTGCGCCCATTAGCCCGCAGTATAAAAAACTGGAAGAGCAGGTTTCTACCTATTTTAATTTAGAGAAAAAAGAAGGAAAAGACAGTATTGCCTGGGTAAAAAAACCTTTGAAAATAAAAGATTCCTCAACCAATATTTCACTCATTAAACAAAGATTGTTTTTATTGGGTGATATGAAAACGGCTGACAGTACTTCCCTATTTGATACTATACTTTTTGCTGCTGCTAAAACATTTCAGAAAAGAATGGGATTGAGTATTGATGGCGTGATTGGTAACCGGATGATTGCTGAACTAAATGTGCCTGTTTCAAAAAGGATCCGCCAGTTATTGGTTAACTTAGAAAGAGTGAGATGGATGCCGGCAGAAAAAGACAGCAATTTTGTAATTGTCAATATTCCCGAATACAAACTCCATGTGTACGACAGCGGCCACCAGGTTTTTGATATGAATGTGATTGTAGGAACCGATGCCAACAGCACGGTAATTTTTAAAGGCGGGATGAAATATGTGGTGTTCAGTCCTTACTGGAATGTGCCCGAAAGTATTGTGCAGAAAGAGGTCATGCCCGGTATGGCAAAGAATCATAATTACATTAGCAAAAACAATATGGAGATCACTGGCTACAGCGGTAAAATGCCGATTGTGCGGCAGAAGCCCGGTGTAGCAAATTCATTGGGCCTGGTAAAATTTTTGTTCCCCAATAATTACAATATTTATTTTCATGATACACCTAATAAGGAATTATTTTCTTTATCAACCAGAAGCTTTAGTCATGGTTGTATAAGAATTGGTGAGCCGAAAAAATTTGCTGAATATCTCTTGCGCAATGATAAAACATGGAATAGCCAAACCATTGATGATGCCATGCATCTGGCCAAAGAAAAATGGGTAACGCTGGATAAAACCGTGCCGGTATTGATCGTATATTTTACTGCCTGGGTGGATCAAGATGGACAGTTGAATTTCCGTAAGGATATTTATGGACATGATGAAAAAATGGGAGAAAAGCTATTCTCGAAATAACCTCTGCGAAACCTCTCCGTTCTCTGCACCTCCGCGTTGAATTCTTTCTTCACCGCAGAGATGGAGAGATGCAGAGATAGGCGCAGAGATTTGAGTATTTCATTCCCCCTCAAATAGTACATTTGTAAAAACGAGGCTTCTATGCAATTGGTTGAAGTAAACGACAATACTACCGCGAAAGAATTTTTATTGGTGAATGCATTAATGAATGCCGGAAACCCCGCATACATACGCGCACTGGATAATGAAGTGAACGATGTATTTGATCCCACAAAAAATAAAAACTACAAATACGGCGAAACCAAACGCTGGGTAGCCAAAGATGATGATGGCAACCTGATTGGCCGGATTGCCGCATTTACTAATTCAAAATACATCAATAAAGGAACTGAGTTTGCAACGGGTGGTATTGGTTTTTTTGACAGCATTAACGACCAACCCCTTGCCAATCTACTATTTGATACCGCCAAAGCCTGGCTGCAAAGCAAGGGCATGGAAGCAATGGATGGCCCGATCAATTTTGGAGATCGCGATAAATGGTGGGGATTGATGGTAGAGGGTTTTCATAGTGAGCCGATGTATGGCATGTCATTCAACCCGGATTATTACGAAGCATTATTTACCAATTACGGTTTTAAGAATTATTATAACCAGTATTACTATACGATGGTAGTGGATGATCCACTACCGCCACGTTTTCCGGAAAGGCATGCTAAATTCAAAGCAAAAGCCGGTTATGAAGCAAGGCATGTAAGACTAAGCGAACTGGAAAAATATGCTGGCGATTTTGCTACTGTATACAATGCGGCATGGGCACAACATGGCGAGGCAAAAGAGATCACAAAGGAACATGTGATCAAAATGTTTTCGAAAATGAAACCTATTATGGATGAGCGCACCGTTTGGTTTGCCTATTACAAGGAAGAACCTATTGCCATGTTCATCAATATCCCCGACCTTAATCAATACTTCAAACATTTTAATGGTAAGCTGGGATGGTTTCAAAAATTACATTTGTTGTGGATGAAAAAATCAGGCTCCAACAAACGCCTTACCGGACTGGCTTTTGGCGTAGTACCTAAATATCAGGCATTGGGTATTGACAGTTTTATGATCTATGAATGTGCTTTGCTGTTACAGAACAAAGGCTGGTATACCCAATACGAAATGGGATGGGCCGGCGACTGGAATCCTAAAATGATCAATATCTATAAAAGCCTCGGAGGCAAACAAAGCCGCCACATGGTAACTTTCCGCTTCTTGTTTGATGAAAACAGGCCTTTTGAAAGGCATCCGGAGATGGAGTATAAATAGCTGTGAGCTATGAGCCGTGAGCTACGAGCCCAATTATTAAAATATTTGTACACATAGAGAAAGAAGCTCGCAGCTCACAGCTCACAGCTAGCAGCTTATTATTATCTTGCAACCTCACTATGGAGAATAAGTTTATCGTTTCAGCCAGGAAGTACAGGCCACAGAATTTTAATACGGTGGTGGGGCAGTCGCATATTACTACCACACTTAAAAATGCGATCAGGAATAACCAACTCGCGCATGCATTTTTGTTTTGTGGTCCGAGAGGTGTGGGTAAAACAACCTGCGCCCGTATTCTTGCCAAAACGATCAACTGCACCAATCAAACTCCGGATGGCGAAGCTTGTAATACCTGCAACAGTTGTATATCTTTTGATGCAGGCACATCCTTAAATATTCATGAACTGGATGCTGCGAGTAATAATTCGGTAGATGATATCCGCTCCTTGGTAGAACAGGTACGCTTTGCACCACAGGCAGGTAAATACAAAGTATATATTGTAGATGAGGTACACATGCTCAGTGCCAGTGCCTTTAACGCTTTTCTGAAAACACTGGAAGAGCCGCCACCTTATGCCATCTTTATTTTAGCCACTACAGAAAAACATAAAATATTACCAACGATTTTGAGTCGTTGCCAGATCTTCGATTTTAAACGTATCACCAACAATGATACGGTAATGCATCTGCAGGAAATTGTAGACAAAGAAGAGATCAAAGCAGAGAAAGCAGCTTTACAGGTAATTGCGCAAAAAAGCGAAGGCTGTATGCGCGATTCGTTAAGTATACTGGATAAGATCGTAAGCTTTACCAACGGAACAGTTACTTACCAGAACACACTGGAACACCTGAACATACTGGATGAGGATTATTATTTCAAGATGTTGGATTCCATGCAGCAACAGGATATGGCGGGTGCGATGTTATTATTTGATGAGATCAACCGCAAAGGTTTTGAAGGAGATCTGGTATTGAATGGATTTGCAGAATTCATTCGTAACCTTCTCGTATCAAAAGATGCAAAATCTGCAGGCTTACTCGAAGTGGTGGAAGGGATGCAGGAAAAATATATTTCTACAGCTTCTAAAACCGGTATCTCTTATTTGGTTAGTGCTTTGAATATTTTGAACGAAGCAGAGATCAATTATAAAATGGCACGCAATAAAAGATTGCATGTTGAGTTAACATTGATCAAACTAAACTTCCTCCAGCAAGCCATCGACCTCTCTATTGAAAACGGACAGGTTATTAAAAAAAAACGAATTGATGGCCCGGTAGCTTTCAGAACCAAACAGATTTTACCAATTCAGTTACAGCCCGCCAATACTGAAACACCGGCAGCCAAATTATATATTGATCAAAAACCTGTTACACAATCAGTAACAGTGAAACCTACACAGGTTGCTCAGATAATTAGTACTCCACAAGCCAGGCCAATACCCAAACCTGTTGCCGGTAATGGTAATGGCACGAAGAAGAATCTATTAGATACTTTACGTGAAAAATATGGCGATCAATATGCCATTGAAGAAGTAAAAGAAGCAGAAACACTCAACATAGAAAAACTGCAGCAATGCTGGGATACTTATACTGCATTATTAGAAAAACAACAAAAACACTCATCGGCCGGAACCTTTAAAAGTGCAAGGCTGGCTATTGAAAATGATATACGTTTCACTATAACCGTATCAGCCCTAACCTCACAAAAATTTGTGGAGCAGGAAAAGATGATGTTGCTGGACCATCTGCAAACAGTATTCAATAACCGCACCATCAATTTTGATGTATTGGTAGAAGCCAGTGAAAGAGAAGATGTACCTGCGCACATGCGGATGAACAGCAAACAGAAATATGAACATATTGCAGAGCAATACCCATTGGTAAAAGAATTGAAAGATCGTTTAAAGCTCGAGATAGATTATTAATCTACCATCTACCGCAACAAACCGTGCCCCTGTGCCTCCGTGAGCAAATTATTTTTCGCACAAAGGCACGAAGGCACGGTTTTTTACATAACAATTTTGTGGGATACGTTTCAGATTGTAAATTGATGAGGCAAAAACATCCCATCATGCCTCTATCCACCCTAAAATATACGAACGGAGAAGTAACCGTTGTATGGAAACCAGCTACCTGCATCCACAGCCGCATTTGCTGGACAGAACTGAGAGAAGTATTCGATCCTCAAAAAAGGCCTTGGGTAAATATGGATGGCGGCACTACCGAAAGAATTATTGATCAGGTACGCAAATGCCCCAGTGGTGCATTAAGTTATTTTTTGAATCAGGAAATGGAAGCAAGTACCGGATCTTCTGTTGTGAGTGAAGAAGCAAAGATCATCAACATCCAGATCACTCCTAACGGACCTATACTGATCAATACCGATTGCCATATCAAACACAGCAATGGTGAGGAAGAAACCAAACAGGGTGTAACCGCTTTATGCCGGTGTGGTGCCTCTTCCAACAAACCTTATTGTGATGGTACGCATAGAAAAATTGAATTTAAAGGATAAGAAAATTATGCTGAAAAAAATATTTTTTACCGGAGTTTTCTGTTTAGTGGTTTCCTGTTTTTTGAATGCACAGGTGCAGTTTAGAGACCTATCATTCAACGATGCAGTAAAGGAAGCGAAAACTGCCAACAAAATAGTGCTACTGGTACTTGAGTCAGCAGACTGCGCTCAATGTAATGCAGTAGCCATACAGGGATTTTCCAATCCAATTTTTGGAAGGGCTGTTGTAAACAGTTGTATCACAGTAAAAGTTAGTGCAACATCGGAAGAGAGAAAATACATCGATTCAAGATACCATATCACAAGCAGTTTTGGAATGCTGTTTGTTGATGGTGAGGGAAATTATTTACATAAATACACCGCCAGCACCACATACTATGTTACATTGATGGAGCAATTGAACAAAGCATTGGATAAGAAAGATCACCCCGATACCGATTTTGCAAAACTGCAAAAAGAATATGATGAGGGTAAGCGTGATTTTGCCCTGCTGTATGCATTGGTTGCCAAGAAGAATGAATTGGATATGGAACACGACAGTATCACGGAAGAGATGATTGAGGCAACTCCTGCAGACTCTGCAACATCCCTCAGCTTTTTACAATTCCTCGCTGCACAGGCTCCACTCATCGGCTCAAAAGCTGAGCAATACATGCATAAGGATAACCGCAATTTTAATGATGCCTGGTTTTTAATGCCTGTTCAGAAACGGGTGTCCATCAATGGAAGAATCAATTTCAAATCAAAGAACAAAGCCATTGCGGAGAAAGATAAATCCTATGCAGAAAAAGTGGCCAATTATACTGCAGGCACATATACCGACAGAACTCAGGCACGCAGGGCACATGATAAGAATATGATCGATTATTACAAGGGTGTTCAGGATACTGCCACTTATCTGATAAAAACGACACTTTTTTATGATCAGTATTTGATGAATATCAATGTTGATTCTATTAAAAAAGTAGACTCGATCAGATTAAGAGAAATGTTTGCCGCTGCTCAACCCAATCAAAATACGATCCAATCCAATGGATCAGGAACAGTAGCCAGAGCAACCATACAATTCAATCCATATACACAATATTATACCAATGAATTGAACACAGCTGCATGGTCGGTGTACACCTATACACATGATGCTGCTTATAACACAAAAGCATTGGCATGGGCAAAAAGGGCGAATGAATTTTATGAAAACCCTGGAGCCATGGATACCTATGCCCGTTTATTATACAGAACTGGTAACAAAGAAGAAGCCATCAGTTGGGAAGAAAAAGCGATCAAATTAAATATCATTAGAAAAGTACCCGCCATTACCAGTGCAGAATATGAAGAGATGCTTGGTAAGATGCGATCAGGGGCAAGTGCAATTGATCAATACTGAGCTGATCAAACTTTCTTGGTATTCACAAAACCATTCTTCAACAGCCACTGCAAAACCTTATCCCTTTGATCACCCTGAATAATGGCTTCGCCATCTTTAACACTGCCCCCGGTGCCACAGAAATTTTTTAATTTCTTACCAAGATCTTCCAGGTCTGATTCTATTCCTATAAAACCTGTAACCAATGTAACGGCTTTACCGGCGCGTTGCTTGGTATCCAAACGAATGCGGAGTTTTTGTTGAGCAGGTGCCAATGTTTCCTGTGCAGTCTGTTCTTCTTCTTCAAAACGAAATGTGGGGTCTGTACTAAATACAAAACCACGGGAGTCCGGTTTATTTTTAGAAGAACCCCCCGACCCCCTAAAGGGGGAGTTGAAAAAGTTATTTAAGAAATTTAGTTTCATTGTATGTATTCAGTTTATTATGAAGAAAATATTAATTCCCTCTTTAGGGGGCTAGGGGGTTAGCTGCTTTCAAACTCAAATCCAAACTTTGTGCCTGGTGAATTAATCCACCCACACTTACATAATCAACACCGGTTGCAGCAAACGATTCAATAGTTGCTAAATTGATACCGCCACTTGCTTCCGTTTCAAACTCACCATTAATTATTTTCAATGCATCCGTTATTAAATTGGGAGAGAAATTATCCAGCATAATCCGAAACACTTTCCCCTTACCAACTTTACATACTTTTTCTACATCCTCCAAACTCCTTGTTTCTACTTCTATTTTCAAAGGACGTTCCATTTTTTGAGAATATGCATACGCCGCATTGATAGCAGGCTCCAGTCCGCCACAATAATCAATATGGTTATCCTTCAGCATAATCATATCATACAAACCAAAGCGATGATTTACACCGCCGCCAATACGCACGGCTTCTTTTTCAAGTAAACGAAAATTGGGTGTTGTTTTACGCGTATCCAGTAAACGAGTGCGGTAGTTTTTTATGATGGCTGCATATTGATGGGTTAGCGTTGCAATCCCGCTCATTCTTTGCATGCAATTCAGCACTAATCTTTCACAGGTTAAAATAGTGTGTACCGATGCGGCTACTTCAAAAGCCTTCTCTCCCATACTCATTTTCTCACCATCTTTTTTAAAGGCTGTGAAAACCGAATTGGGTTCTATCAAATGGAATATTTTTTCTGCCACTTGCATGCCGGCCAGTATCCCGTCCTGCTTGATCTTTAAAACCGCTTTTCCCATTTTCCCTTTGGGGATGCTGCTAAGGGTTGAATGGTCGCCATCACCCACATCTTCCTGTAATGCTTCTCTGATTAAATGGACCAATTGTTCATCAAAAGATTTCATATTGTAAATGTATGGGTATCCAAAAAAAATCCCGCACCGAAAATTCGGGCGGGATCCTTTTATAATCTTATTTCTTAGCTTACCCGAAGAGTAATAATCTGTCGTTTACCATCTTTCTGTTTCAGCAAAATGGTCACATTCATTCCTTTACCATCGGTTAATAATTTTCCGGCGAGATACATAGTATTACCAATTTCCCTTTCAGAAACTTTTTCAAAACCACTTACTTTATTTTCGGCAAAAAAGGCTTTCAGGGTAATGGTGGCCTGGTTACGACCGATGTTCTTAACCTCGTCTTTGTCAAGCAGCTTCATATCCACATACTCATCAAAAAAAGCCCCAACCTGGGCGGCATCGCGCGATTTAAAAGCGTTCACAATAGCATCTGTATCACTTTGAAAAGTGAAGGACATCAGCCCCAGAATCAATCCACAGAATAAAAATAACTTTTTCATAAAACACTATTTTCTAACCTTTAGGTTGCTAAAAACATGCCAAACTTGATTCCTGAGGCTATTGGGCTCAAGTTAACATCTATTCATCATTCAGAAATGCAGTAATTTTATCCCATGAGCAAGAAAGTTATTTTAGTTATCATGGACGGCTGGGGCCTGGGTAAGGTAAAATCAGCCGATGCCATCCAAAATGCGAATGTTCCGTTCGTAAGTTCTTTATATGCAAAATATCCTAATACAACACTTGTTACCTGTGGCGAAGAGGTTGGTTTGCCCGATGGGCAGATGGGAAACAGTGAAGTTGGCCACCTGAATCTGGGTGCCGGCCGTATTGTTTACCAGGAATTGCAGCGAATTAATGTTGCCATCCGTACTGGCGAATTTGCAGCCAATGAAACCCTTCTGGCTTCTATCCGTTTTGCCAAAACCAATAATAAACCACTACACCTGTTGGGTTTAGTGAGTGATGGTGGTGTGCATTCGCATACCAGTCATATCAAAGCCATTTGTGATGTTTGTAAAGCAGAAGGACTTTCAGAAGTATATATACATGCTTTTACTGATGGGCGTGATACCGATCCGAAAAGTGGGTTGGGGTTTATCACCGGGCTTCAGGCCCATTTAAATAATTCTGTTGGGAAAATTGCAACCGTTAGCGGCCGTTATTATGCAATGGACCGCGACAAACGTTGGGAAAGAGTAAAACTTGCCTACGATTGTTTGGTAAAAGGCGAAGGCCCGAAAGCAACAGATGCACTGGCTGCAGTTGAACAATCATATACGGCCGATATTTTTGATGAGTTTATTAAACCAACCGTAATTGTTGATTCAGCGCAACAGCCATTGGCCTTAATTAAAGACGGTGATGTGGCCATCTGTTTCAATTTCAGAACCGATCGTTGCAGGGAGATCACGGAAGTGTTGACGCAAACTGATAATGCAGAATTTGATCTGAAGAAATTGACGCTGCATTATACCACTATGACGATGTACGATCACAAATTTAAAAACGTACATGTGATTTTCGAAAACGATAATCTGGTAAATACATTGGGCGAAGTATTATCTGCCAATGGAAAAAAACAGATCCGTATTGCAGAAACAGAAAAATATCCGCATGTAACTTTCTTTTTTAGTGGAGGAAGGGAAGAACCTTTTGAAGGAGAAAGCCGCATCATGGTACCATCACCCAAAGTGGCTACTTATGATTTGCAACCTGAAATGAGTGCTGTGGGTTTAACTGATAAATTAATCCCTGAAATAGAAAATGAAACAGCAGATTTTATCTGTTTGAATTACGCCAACACAGATATGGTGGGTCATACCGGTGTTTTCAGTGCCGGCATTAAAGCTGCCGAAACAGTGGATGCCTGTGTAAACAGAGTGGTAACAGCTGCTTTGGAACATGGTTATACAGTATTCTTAACAGCCGATCATGGTAATGCAGATTATATGATTAATGAAGATGGTACACCGAATACGGCACATACATTGAATCCTGTACCTTTCTTCATCATTGATAAAGACTGGAAGGGAACTGTAAAAAGCGGTAAGCTTGGAGATCTGGCACCTACTATTTTAACAGTGATGGGATTACCGGTTCCAAAAGAAATGACGGGTACTATTTTAATCTAAGTTCTAAACACAACACATGAAAGCTTTCAAAAAAATTATCATTGGTTTGCTGGTTATTTTAATTGTGATGCAGGCATTCAGGCCGGCAAAAAACACATCGAACGATACCAAAAAAGATATTTCGAAAAGTTATGTGGTACCTGAAGAGGTAAAAACCATTTTTGCAAAAGCCTGTAATGATTGCCATAGTAACAGCACCCGTTATCCCTGGTATGCAGAAGTACAGCCGGTAAGCTGGTGGTTAAGTAACCATATCAACGATGGCAAAAAACATTTTAACCTGAATGAATTTGATGGTTACCGTATTGCACGCCAGTATAAAAAAATGGAAGAATGTATTGAGCAGGTGAAAGAAGGCGAAATGCCTTTACCCTCTTATACCATCATCCATAAAGATGCAATACTTACCGCTGCTGAAAAAGAGACACTGATGAACTGGTGCGAAATTGTGAGAGATAGTATTAAGGCAAGGTATCCGGCGGATAGTTTGGTGATCAAGAAGAAATAATTTTTTCCGCCCACAACCAAAATTGCGGGCTTTTTTTGCCACAGAATACACAGATTACCACAGATTTTTACTGTGATTTTCTGTGTATTCTGTGGCAAATTTTTATTCGCTTACTTTGCAAGATGGAAATCAAATCCGCCAAATACGTTATTTCTTCTGCATTGGTAACACAGTGCCCCAAGCCGGATAAGCCCGAATATGCATTCATAGGCCGCAGTAATGTAGGTAAATCTTCCCTGATCAATATGGTAACCAACCAGCGCGGACTGGCCAAAACATCGTCCACACCCGGTAAAACGCAGCTGATCAACCATTTTGAAATAGAAAGTTCCTCCTCCACCAAAGGACCAAAAATGAAATGGTTCCTGGTAGATCTTCCCGGCTATGGTTATGCCAAACGCTCACAAAGTGAAAGAGCGAGATGGGAAGAAATGATTAATGGTTACCTGCGCAAAAGAGAAAATTTAGTACAGGTTTTTGTGTTGATCGATAGCCGCCACACTCCCCAAAAAAATGATTTGGAATTTGTTAGTCAGCTCGATACCTGGAAAGTAAATTTCAGCCTTGTATTCACCAAAGCCGATAAAGAAAAACCGGCTGTTGTAGCCAGAAACGTAAAAGCTTTTTTAGACAAACTGCTCGAAACCTGGCAATTCCTCCCCCGACATTTTGTAACCAGTGCAGAGAAGAAAGATGGAAGGGATGAGATTTTAGAGTTTATAGATAGTTGTAATAAGGACATCAAGCTATGAGCCTATTTTGTGCTTGTAGAAAGAGAGAATTAGTACAAAATTAAGGTTGAAAGATAAGTCAAGAACTCGCAGCTCAAAGCTAATAGCTCTCAGCTAATGGCTCATAGCTTTCCTCCTAATTCACCATCTTATCCGCACAACAACTGCTCGCAAAGGCTTCAGGCTTGGCTTTGAAAGCAAAACCCATACCGAGTATATAACCCATCGCTTCACGCAATGCATCATTGCTTTTGAATTGAGGGTTGGTGTTAATGTCGGCATGAACTTCCATTTCAACATGGTGTTCAATAAACAGATCACATAGCTCGTAAGCAATTTCAATGCTCTTGGCTACTTCTACCAGCATACGTTCTTTGATGTGGTATTTGGTTTTTGTTTTGTCGTTGTGGATATACATAAACCCGCCATTGTGTTCTCGCAGAAATACGATCACCGTAGCAAATTCAGTGTCATCACCTTTTACCTGACTGTCGGTACCAATACAAACTTTTAATTTAACTCCATTACTGGTTTCCCTTTCAATGGTTTCTTTTACTGCTTCTTTGATGGGAAGATGGATGTTTTCGCCGTTGAATTTTCTCCAAAGCATATGTATGAGGTTTTTGTAATTTACTGATTAATCGGTATGAGAAGTGGAGTTGTGGATGAACTTATTATTAACACGCGTGGAAAACGAGAAGGTTTGGGGTTTGGAGTTTGAGGTTTGGTGTTGTTTTTGGTCTGCTCTATTAAGCAAATAACCTCAAACTCCAAACCCCAAACTCCAAGCCTCTCCCCCTATCTTTGCCTCATGAAAGTATCCGGTTTTACCTTCATTAAAAATGCGGTACAGTTTGATTATCCGGTGGTGGAAGCCATCCGTTCCATTCTTCCTTTGTGTGATGAAATGATTGTGGCTGTGGGCGATTGTGATGATGCTACACGTGAACTGATTGCTTCAATCGGTTCTGATAAAATCAGGATCATTGATACCGTTTGGAACCCCGAACTTCGCGAAGGCGGCGCTGTGCTTGCTGATGAAACCAATAAAGCTTTCCATGCCATAACCGGCAACTCCGATTGGTGTTTCTACATACAGGGTGATGAAGTGTTGCATGAAAAATACCATGATGTAGTAAGAAAAGGCATGGAACAATGGAAAGACTATCCCGAAGTGGATGGTTTGCTTTTTAAGTACCGGCATTTTTATGGTTCGTTTGATTATGTGGCCACATCATCACGCTGGTATAGAAATGAGATCCGTATTATTCGCAATAATTCCGCTATTTATTCCTATAGAGATGCCCAGGGTTTTAGGAAAGGGAATGATGAGAAACTAAAAGTAAAAACCATCAATGCCACTATCTATCATTATGGCTGGGTAAGGCCTCCCAAAACGATGATGGATAAAAAAAGAAACTTTGGCAACTACTGGGGAGGTGATCGTGTAACGGAAGAATTCATCAAAGAAAACTCAGGTAATTTTGATTATTCTGAGATAGATGCACTGGAGAAATTTACAGACACTCATCCACAGGTAATGTGTGAAAGAGTTGCTAGAATGAACTGGCAGTTTGATTATGATCTTTCTTATAATAATCTCACACTAAAAGATCATTTTAAAAATTTTATGGAAAAGTGGACAGGTATCCGCCCTTTTGATTATAAAAATTATATTTTACTCAAATAATACTTAGTGTTATTTGGCAGATGAAATCGACAGTAAAATTCCTGGCAAAGCCGCTATCTTTATCAATATTATAATAACGCATATGACAACAGCCTGCACCCTTTGTGGCAATACCCATAACAATGATTTATTCCGCGTTAAAGAATTACAACTTGGTTTGGATGAATATTTCGAGTACCAACTTTGCGGTTCGTGTGGCAGTATGCAATTGCAGAACGTTCCTGAAAACCTCGGCAAGTATTATCCTAATGAAGATTATTACTCTTTCAAACTCAATCTCAACATCCGCGAGAAAGCCGATACTTTGCGGAAAATTAAAACCGAATATTTGTTGTTTGGAAAAAATCCGGTTATTGGCGGATTACTTTCTATCGGTTACAAACTCCCCGAGCAATTACAATGGATGAAAGATATGGGTGCCAAATTTGATGACGCCATTTTAGATATCGGTACCGGAAACGGAAGTTTATTAGCAAGACTTTTTCAGGTAGGCTTTACCAATTTAACGGGCATCGATCCTTTTATTAATGAGAGCCATGATTATGGTTCTATCAAAATACTCAAGAAAGATATTTACGAAGTAACCGAACAATACAATGTGGTAATGATGCACCATTCACTGGAGCATATGTTTGAGCCACAAAAAGTATTAGCCCAGGCAATGAAGATCACCAAACCTGGCGGCAGTGTAATGATCCGCATCCCCATTATGGGTAATTATGGATGGCAGAATTATGGTGTTTTCTGGTGTGGCATTGATGCACCCAGACATATTTTTATTCCATCAGCCAAACAAATGCGCAAAATGGCTGAGGATGCTGGTTTTACTGTTGAGAAATTTTATTACGATAGCAGCGATTACCTGATCTGGAGCAGTGAGCAATATAAAATTGGTATGCCCTTACACGATCCTAAAAGTCATATGTTTAATAAAGATGGCAGCAGTATGTTTACCAAAGAAGATATAAAACATTTCCGTGCCTTAATGAAAATAGAGAATGAGAAAGGCAATGGAGATACGGCTGTAATTTGCTTACGTAAACCATAACGCTTTCTCTGTGTAACTCCTTATCTCTGTACCTCTGTGTTGAAAAAAACTCAGTAAGTGCGGAGATTTTTTTTCAACACAGAGACAAGGAGTTAACAGAGTTTGTTATTTATGCTCACCTCTGCTCAATTTACGGATCTCAATAACCCGGCTTATGCCGCTTTTATTGGTGAACTGAAAAAGCACATTCTTATTCTTCAGTAGAAAAAAGAAAAGCGGCCACACAAATTTTCCTTTTGCTTTAAGCGCAAACAATTCATACAGTCTTTCATAAAATAATTTACGATTACCACGCTCTGCATCTTTGATTAAATCAATCCAAAACAATTTTTCTTTAAAATCGCTGAATCGTTTTTCATGCGGGCGTGTAACTGCTTTCTGCGCAATAGTGGTGGTTACCGTTTTAGCATGCTGCCTGTAGAGAGTAAGTGGTTCATCAACATACATAATTCCTGTGTATAAGGTTGCTTTCAATGCAAACCAGATATCGTGTGGCACTCCGGCAGGAATGGGTAATACAAAAAGCAATAATTCTCTATTCACCAGCATCGTATGCCCCCAAACTACATTGCTGAAAACAAAACCACGGCTATCGGCACCGCTGTACATTTTTCTTAATTGGGAGAGATTTTTTTGCAGGCTTTGTCCTCCTTCATCTATCAATATACTATCGCTGTATACCAGCCAATGATCGCCAATAGCTTTAAATAGTTTTTCTATTTTCTCCGGAAGCCAGATATCATCCTGGTCGCAGAAAGCAAGGTATTGGCCTGTTGCTTTTCTGGTGGCAAACTCAAAATTTTGTATCGCTCCAAGATTTTCTGTTTGATAGATAATATGAAAACGCAGATCATGTTTATACTGTTCTAAAATAGTTTTCGTTCCATCTTTTGAACAATCATCTGAAATGATGATCTCAATATTTGTATAGGTCTGTTGCAGCAATGAATTGATCTGCGTTTTTAAAAAACGTTCACCGTTATAGGTGCAGAGTACAATGGATATCAGGGGTTCTATAACAGCATTTGTTTATATACATCAATATATTCTTCAGCACAGGTGTTCCAGTTGAATTTAGCAGCCTGTTGTTTTATTTTTTCTACCGGATTAGTAGTCGCATAATCTTGCATTCCTTCAACAAATACCTTTTGCATGGCATCGGGGTCAAAGCTTCTGAAATAATAAGCTGCATCCCCTCCTACTTCCGGTAAACTGGTTTTATCAGAAATAAAAACAGGCTTGCCATGAAACATGGCTTCTATCACCGGCAAACCAAATCCTTCCGCATATGACGGGAATAGAAATGCCTCACAGTTTTTATAGTACCAGTATTTTTCTTCTTCAGTTGCAGGGCCTATCAGCCTAACCCTGTCTGCAACGCCAAATTTTTTGGCAGCTTCTTCTACTTCCTTTCCATATTCATAATTATTCAGTCCGGCAATTACCAGTTCATAATCATTGCCTCTTAACAAAGGGGGTAATACATGAAAATTTTTTCTGGGCTGCACCAGTCCGATCGTAAATAAAAAAGGGCGCTTTGGCCTGTATTTAGGCGCATCAAAACCTGGAAATTCAGAAACCGTACAACCCAATTGTATGGCTTTAGTGGGTTTATTTCCGAGGTTTAAATGTTTGTGCGCTTCATCAATCGCATATTGAGAGATCCCTGTTATATAATCTGCTCTGTCAATCCGTTTCTGGGTTTGCTTTAATAGTCGTTGGTTTCTTTCGGTATTGGCAGCTTCTTCTATCAGGTAACTGAAATCATACAAAGTGTACAAGACCCTCGTACGCCTATTAAAAGGCTTATACCAGGAAAGCTGCGTAGTTACATGCCACAGATCATATTTACCGGTGCCAAACTTGTAATATTTATCGATGGATTTATGCTCCGTATATTTTGCATCCGGGCCAAATATGCCAAAATCCTTTTTTGGCAGATAATATTCCAGCTCCATCTCAGTTAATGGAATGGCAGCCAATGCCTTACCCAGATTGATACATACACTATACAATCCGTTAAAAGGATTGTATTTCAACCGGTGCATATCAACCAAAACCTGCTTCATTTGGGATTATTTATGGGTAAAAATAAGGTTCCGCCAACTTAAAACACATGATAAGGCAACAGATAATGGAAACTTTGTCAGTTTTTGAAAAATTGTACGGAAATTGACTATCAATCTACCTTACCTAAACTACTATTGATGAAATTACTGTTACAATACCTCAAACCTTACAAATGGCTGGTG
>CANBSW010000060.1 GCA_947372235.1 Chitinophagaceae bacterium
TTTTCCTTCTCGCTTCATGTGAGCGAAAAGACAAACAAGTAAAAACAAGTTTTAATATGGCCATATTAAGCTTTCAGAAGCCCGATAAGATCGTTTTACAAAAAGCAAATGATTTCGAAGGACAATTCGAATTCCGTCCGTTAGAGCCAGGCTTTGGTCTGACCATCGGTAATGCTTTACGCAGAGTGTTATTAAGTTCTTTAGAAGGATTTGCTTTGATCGGCATCAAAATCGAAGGTGTTGACCACGAGTTTGCTACCATCAAAGGTGTAACAGAAGATGTTACCGAAATTATCCTGAACCTGAAACAGGTGCGTTTCAAAAAGCATGTTGAGCATGATGTAGCCAACGAAAAAATTACTTTATCCATCAAAGGTCGTACTGAGTTTACTGCAGGAATGATCGGTGAATTATCACAGAACTTTCAGGTAATGAACCCTGAGTTGGTGATCTGTACCATGGATACCACTTCAAAAATGGATATCGAATTAACCATAGCCAAAGGCCGTGGTTATATCCCCGCTGAAGAGAATAAGATCAAAGATTCTGTATTTGGATATATCGCTATTGATTCTATTCACACACCGATCAAGAACGTAAAATACGCTATTGAGAACTATCGTGTGGAGCAGAGAACTGATTACGAGAAACTGATCCTTGACGTAGCTACCGATGGAACCATCCATCCGGAAGATGCTGTTAAACAGGCTTCACGTATCCTGATCCAGCACCTGATGATCATCACCGATGAAAACATCACTTTCGATAACAAAGAAGACAAGAAAGAAGATGTGGTTGATGAGCACGTTTTGCAATTACGCAAAGTATTGAAAACCCCACTGGAAGATTTAGACCTTTCTGTACGTGCTTTCAATTGCTTAAAAGCTGCTAAAATCAACAGTCTGAGCGAACTGGTTCAGTACGAGCAGGAAGACCTGATGAAATTCAGAAACTTCGGTCAGAAATCACTCTCTGAAATTGAGCAGGTGTTAACTGAAAGAGGATTGAGTTTCGGAATGGATCTGAATAAATTGGGATTGGATAATTTAGATAATTAAGCCACCCCCCAACACCCTAAAGGGGGAGTTAGGGATTTTAATAACCACACTTTCCAATTCCCCTTTAGGGGGCTAGGGGGTGAAACTTCTCGCAAATCCTGACACGGTGCGAGAATTAAAAACAAAAAGTCATGAAACACGGAGACAAAATCAACAATCTGGGCCGCAAGAAGGCACACAGAGTAGCCTTATTGCAGAATTTGGCCAGCCAGTTAATCACGCACAAACGTATTGTTACTACTTTGGCAAAAGCTAAAGCACTGAGAACTTACGTTGAGCCGTTGATCACCAAAACAAAGAAAAACGAAAACGCGCTTCAGATCAGTCACAACCACCGTTTGGTGTTTGCTGAACTGCAGGACAAAGCTGCTGTGAAAGAATTATTCACAGTGGTAGGCCCTAAAGTTGCTTCACGTCCGGGTGGTTACACCAGGATTCTGAAACTCGGAATTCGTCCGGGTGATAACGCTGAAAAAGCAATGATCGAACTGGTAGACTTTAACGAGATCTACGGTAAAGGTATAGGACAAGCTGCTGAACCGGCTAAGAAAACACGTCGCGGCCGTGCTCCTAAAAAAGCAGAAGCTGCAACGGAAGCCGCACCAGTTGCTGAAACTCCAGCTATAGAAGAAGAAAAAGCCGCTGACTAAATGATAAAGTGGTAATAACATACTAAGGCATTCCGTTTTAAACGGAATGCCTTTTTTCTTGTGTGGATAGTGTGAGAAACTATATCTGCATTTTTAATCAGGATGAACTTTTTTTGCAATCGAAACAGCTTCAATTATGACCCAACCCAAACAACCCGCCATTTTATTATTAGCAGATGGACATGTATTTCACGGCCATTCATTTGGAAAAAAAGGAACCGCGACTGGTGAAATTTGTTTTAATACCGGTATGACGGGTTATCAGGAAGTATTTACAGACCCAAGTTATACAGGCCAGATACTAATCATGAACAATGTGCATGTAGGAAATTATGGAGTAAAAAATGCCGATGTAGAAAGTAACAGTGTGAAGATACGTGGATTGATTGCGCGTAATCTGGAAGAGCAGTTTAGCCGTTTAATGGCTGATGGAGATTTGAATGCGTATCTGGTAGCCAATAATATAGTAGCCATTGAAGATATTGATACAAGGGCACTGGTAGCACATATTCGTACCAAGGGTGCGATGAACTGTATCATATCAACAGAAATACTGGATATTGAAAATCTGAAAGCTGAGTTGGATAAAGTACCTGATATGGATGGTCTTGAATTGGCCAGCACAGTAAGTACAACGGAAGAATATGAGCTGGGAGATGCTGATTCAGCCTTTAAAGTAGCGGTGCTTGATTTTGGTGTGAAACAGCATATTTTACAATGCCTTGTTACACGGGGGGCACATGTGCGTGTGCATCCAGCCAAAACCAATTTAAGCAGATTGAAGGAATTTAATCCGGATGGATATTTTATTTCTAATGGACCCGGCGACCCTGCGGCAATGCCTTATGCTGTAGAAACCTTGAAAGAAATTCTGAAAGAGAATAAACCGGTTTTCGGTATTTGTTTGGGTCATCAGTTACTGGCTTTGGCGAATGATATCCCCACTTTTAAAATGCACCATGGGCACAGGGGATTGAATCATCCTGTAAAAAATATCATAACCGGTCTTTGTGAGATCACCACGCAGAACCACGGATTTGGTGTTGATCCTGAAGCCGTGCGCAAACATCCGAATGTGGAAGTAACGCATTTGAATCTGAATGATGATTCTATTGAAGGAATCCGGTTGAAAGACAGGCCTGCGTTTAGTGTTCAGTATCACCCTGAAAGTACGCCTGGTCCGCATGACAGCCGTTATTTGTTTGATAGTTTTATTGGAATGATCAGGGATCAACAGAATTAATTTTTGTTGCCACAGATTACACAGATGGACACAGATTTTTTCTGTGATATTCTGTGTTGTCTGTGGCAATTTTATTTTTATAACTTAGTGTCATGAAAATCGCAATCATCAACGGTCCCAATCTGAATTTATTAGGAAAGAGGGAAACCGACATCTATGGTAACAAGCCATTTGAAACCTATATGGAAGAGTTGAAGGCGTTGTTTCCAACGGTTGATTTTCATTATTACCAAAGTAATGTAGAAGGGGAACTCATTAATGAAATTCAAAGGCTGGGTTATGATTACGATGGGATTGTTTTGAATGCTGCCGGTTACACGCATACTTCTGTAGCCATTGGAGATGCTATTGCTGCCATTAAAACGCCTGTGGTAGAAGTTCATATCAGTAATGTACATTCAAGGGAAGATTTCAGGAAATTATCGCATGTGTCGGGTAAATCTGTTGGCAGTATCTTTGGATTGGGATTAAGAGGCTACGAATTTGCAGTAAGGTGGTTGATGGATCGTAAGTAACTGCGGTATACTATTTGCCTTCTTCCCACATTATCATGAATCAACAATATTCAAAAAAAGTTTTGTGGCTGATACTGATCGTTTCTGTTTTGAAACTGGTCACCGCTTCATTGATCGAACTGGGGAATGATGAAGTGTATTACTGGACCTATGCCGTTAAGCCAGACTGGAACCATTTTGATCATCCGCCAATGGTGGGTTGGATGATCAGGCTTACTTCGTTAAATCTTCATTGGGCTTCGGAAATTTCTCTTCGTTTGGGAAGTATACTTTGCGCAGCTATATCAACCTGGTTTATTTTTAAAACAGGTAAATTAATTGCCAATGAAAAAGCGGGATGGTATGCGGCATTGATCTACAATTGCTCTGTATATACCGGAATCATTGCGGGTTTATTTATTCTGCCTGATTCTCCGCAAATGCCTTTCTGGACGGGGGCTTTGTACATCATGGGTCATCTCTTTATAAAAAATGATGATCAGAAATTAAGTATCTGGTTATTGCTGGGATTGATGATTGGGCTTGCTACTTTATGTAAAGTGCATGGCTTGTATTTGTGGGCAGGATTTGGATTATTTCTGTTGATCACAAGAATCAAATGGTTACTGAACTGGCGTTTGTATGTGGCTGTGGTTGTAACTGTATTATGTATTCTTCCAATTGTGTATTGGAATGTGATCAATGATTTTATCACCTATCGGTATCACTCAGAGCGGGTAACACATACCAGTATTCAATGGGATATGCTGGGAAGAGAGATAGGAGGTGAGATCGCATATCAAAACCCGGTGATCTTTGTATTGGTTTTGATCGCATTGATTGCGATGCTTAGAAAACGAATTCGTTTTGACCGCAAGAAAGCATCTGTGTGGCTGATTTGTATGAGTTTACCAATGATCTTTTTATTCTGGGGAGTCTCTCTGTTAAATCCAACATTACCACATTGGAGTGGTCCGGGTTATATTCCTTTATTTTTTGTGGGCGGATTGTATCTCGAACAAAGATCCTTCAAAATATTTCCGGGATTTATCAAAGCCGCTGCATCTCTGATTATTATTGTGTTGGTGGCAGGGATTATCTTAATCAGATTTTCGCCGGTAAACTTTGGCAGCCATAAAAAAGAAAATTACGGAGAATACTGCCCTACACTTGATCTTTCCGGCTGGAAAGATTTCAGTAAAACATTTGCTGCCCTGGTAAAAGAAGACGAATCAAAGAACATCATCAAACATCATTCTTCCATCTTAGTTAATAAATGGTTCCCTGCAGGGCATCTTGAATTCTATACAACTGCTGCTACGGGCTTACCCGTGATTGCTATCGGTAACCTGGAAGATGTTCACAAATTTGCCTGGCTAAATAAAGACAGGCCTGCATTGCATTTGGGAGATGATGCGTATACAATTGCTCCATCCAATCTTCCATTGAATGTAGCAGAAGAATATGGAAAATATTTTACAACCATTGAAAAACCGGTTACTATCAATCAAACCAGGAGCGGGGGAGTGGTGAGGTATTTTTATGTGTATCGGTTGAAGGGTTGTAAGTTGGTTCCTAAACCAATTCTTCCTTAAACTTATGAATTATTTTTTCGCCACTGATTCACAGATTAGCACAGATTTCATTTGAGTTTCATCTGTGAAAATCTGTGAATCTGTGGCAAATGATTTATGTTATAATGATGTTATTTGCCCCCCGTACTATCAACAGGCACTTGCACTTCTACTTCTTTTTCTTTCTTACCGAAAATGGTTTCAAAATCTCTTCGGTAAGAGATACTTACCCCCTGGCGTTTTCTTCTTCCGAAACTGGCTCCACTCAAGTCAAGACTTTCTTTATTGAAAACGATTAGACGAAGTTTTTTATCTTTTGATAAAACGAATTCGATATTCACATTCGGGAGCCATTGTGTAGCACCATTTTGAATGGCAGATGAGTTTCCGATATTAAAATCTATATCGCTACCGAGGGTTACAATGATCTTATCGTTGGCAAATGCATAACCGAATTTAAGATCCACTCTTGTTCGGTCAAGTTTATTATTGGCTGTATTGTCTGTAGCATTTCCACCAATTACACTGGAACTACTGTAAATACTGGTGCCTACATCAAAACGCAAGCTGTTATCACCGGTTATCTTATGCAATAAATTAGATACTACTTTGTTTATCCTCTTTGTTAATACCTGTGATAAAGTATTTACACCGATCGATGTAATTGAATAAGGACTGACGCCTGAATTATTTGTTGTTCCGCCCGGGGGTGCAAACGAATTAAAGAGTATTAAAAATGCAACCTGGTTCAGGATCTCATTCTGGTCTTTTTCAAGCCGGTTAAGGTATTGCGTAAACTCATTATCCGATTTTACAGGACTTCCCTGCGGGAAGTCGAGTTTAAAAATGATAGATGGATGATTTAATTTTTCCCGAAGCTGTGCAATCACATAAACATCACCACGATAGCCTTGTACTGCCGGACTTAATTTCAGGTTGCTGATCAGATCACTAACACTGATGCGTTCTGCGGTATATTGTGCATCAATATGCATATCAGCCCTGAAAGGATCGCCGTTCCATTCAATATAGTTACCTGCTTCAGGTAATAACGCAAATGGTTTACGTATCAGGCTCTGAAAATTGAAATCATAACTTCCCGTCTCTATATTGTATCGTCCACGCATGGTAAGAGGTTCGGTTGTGCCGGCCCTGATTTTTAATTTACCATTTCCTACAGCTTTGATCACATCACCTGTTAACTCATCAAGAATAACATCGATCATTACTTTATTATTGGCTGTAACATCAAGATCTACTGTAAGATTAAAATTACTTTTATTTTTTTGTGACTGCATTTCAGTACCATACTCCTTAAATACAATAAAATCTGCAGACCCACTCTCTCGGTTGATGGAGTTAGGAATATAAATATGAGAGCTGTCGTTCGATTCTGCTATGATCGTCATCTTTGCAGCTGTTTCAGGGCCTGTAAGCCTCAAATTGGCTTTCCCAATAGCCTTGCCATAAAATTGCTGGTTGTCGGTAGCTCTGGTATCTATCAATAATAATTTATTAGTGGTCAATTCGAAATCGAATGCCATTTGTTTAAAACCTTTTTCAAACAATTTCCCTGTTATGAGCCCTGTGTTTTTATAACGGTCCTGAACAGCAAAACTTCCAAAATCAATGCCATCTTCAGTAAAGTTGATATCGGCAGAATCGATGGTATAATATACCTGTGTATAATTTACTTTCATTCCGGCTTTGTGGAGATGGATCCTGCCACGCAGTTCAGGTGCATTCAAATCACCGCTGATCTTCAGTGTTCCTGTTGCCTGCCCCTTCATATCTGTGAAAAGGTCACTCAAAAATCTGTGTACAATATCGATCTTCGAATTGTCGAGCTGAATATCTGTGGTGAATGATTTGCCGGTGGTATCCTTTATATTATAACTTCCTTCTGCTGAAAAATGATAACCCTCATTGGGTGATTTTACAGTAAAAGGAATCTTGCCTGTTTTGTTATCAAATGAAGCCGTAATATTTACGAGGCCAATCGAATCGTCATCCAAACGGAATTGTTCCGCTTTTAAAGTAGCATCGGCTTTAAACTGACCGGTTATGTCGTTTAATAATACGATTCCGGAGGTAACACCTTGTATCCTAGGATCTTTGAAGAATATATTGGTAATATCACCCAACACTACGTTCTTCAATTTAACGGCAAGATTGTTTGTTTTTTCTCCGGAATTTCCGGGAGCAGTTTCAACAGAGATCTCCTGAAATCCCTGAATAAATTTTACATTTTGTGCCTGAACCAAATTGGAACGTAAAATGATCTCTCCTGCTTTTTCGATATTCCATTTTTTTTCATTTAACACAAAGGATGAAGGTCTGAATTGAATTCTTGCACCATCTGATAATGTGTAAACATCTGCATTCAATTCGGCATCATTCAGTGTATTGTCTGCACTGGTTTTGATAGATACAACGGAATGGTCGTTGTTCGAAACAACCGTAAGTTTTGTATTTGGAAAACGAAGGGAATCCGATACCTGGATGCTTGAGATATTTCCAACAAGTGAAATGGTATCAATATTTCCTTTACCACTGAGGTCTAAACCCGAAACACTGATATTGTCATATTTACCCGATGGAATATTTGCTTTGATAGATAGTTGGTTATTGATTGTATTAACCGAACCCGTGATACTGGCATCATTAAAACCCGAGATCTTTCTGTTGAGCAATTGTAAATAAGGTTCTACATTACCTGTATTGATCACAAATGAGAATGCCTGGTTTTGAGGTACCGATTTAGGCTGTCTGATATAGGTTGGATAATACCTTGTAAGAAATGCCTGAAAACTAGCCGGCAGATCAATGATGCTGAATTTGCCATTTATAGTTGCATTGAAATCATTACTGCCTATGTGCAAGATCTTTTCTAAACCGGTATTATTTGAACTCAGGTTCAGTGAATCAAAACTAATATTTGTAAACCCGTTTTTGATATTGGCATTCAGAAACTTTGCCGTACCTGAGAAATTATCAATATTGGTTCCGGTAAAATTTACATCCAACAGCCCTGTTAATTTTATGGAATCTTTGAGAAGGTTTAATGCTCTTAAATTAGAAGAAACAAGGTCACCCACAATATTGTATCTCGGATATTGCTGGTTCAGATCTATTTCCACTGTACTGGTAAAATCAAGGTTGGGGTCATATATTTTTACTTCTCCATTAAAATATTTCTTCTGAAAAGTTCCATTGGTGGTAATGTTGGTGTAAGTATAATGATTGTATTCCAATGAAGCGATCTTCCCTTCCAGGGTTGTTTTTAAACGGTCCACATTAAAACTGCTGCCGGTTATCTTTCCTTTAAAATCTACCAATCCCAATAATGTATCATTCAAAAATTTACCGAGGTTAAAGCGGGTTGTTTCAATAGCACCAGTATACACCGGATCACCTTTGGTTGGCAGTTGCAGGCTAATATTGGTTGTAACGCCACCAAGCTCTGTACTGAATGTACCTGCTGTTACAAAATTTTGTATGGTTCCATTAAAATTGCCACGATAAATGATATTCCCCAATGCATCTAAATTGGGAGAACTTACTCCTTTCATAACCGGTATCAAGATCCCGAGGTCATTATAGTTTGTTTGCAAACTTCCGTTGTCAAGTACAATTTTGGTAGTATTCATCTCCGGTAACCCTTTCATACGTAATTGGCCGCTTATCCTTGTGGTAGCACCTATTTTAGCTGAAAGATCTTTTACTGTAAAGTCTTCAACCGTTCCCTTAAAATTACCTGTGAGCAATACTTCTTTTTTCCAGTCTTTTAATTCCGGCGCAAAGTATGCGATATCATCGCTGCTAACTTTTGCATTGATAAAATGTGCATTCATCACCACATTACTGATATAGTGTGCAAAGTCTTTATTAAAGTCCTTGAACTGCATGGCATAATAATTTGTAAGCCTGCTTTTATTGGTTTGCAGTTCAAGGTTTGCCAGTTCCATGATCTGTGGCGTGAATTTGAACTGGGTTTTCAATTTCTTTAATTCAAAACCACTCCTGTCTTTGACAGACAGATCAATATTTGCGCGAAGGGTATCTTTAATAAACCGGATATTCTGTAATGTGCCATTCAGTTTGCTTAGTTGGATATGTGCTCCATCAAAATGTGTGGAAGGTTTATCTGTGTCACTATCTAAGAATAAACTGCCATTTCTGATTGTTAGATGGGTTGCCAGTAGTGAAATATTCCCTTCATTAAGATACATTCCTGTATCAATTGTAGCACGGTGTCTTAATGAATCTGGCCGTAAAGCATTTAATTGCCGTATACTCACAAAGGGCTTATCCAGTTCAATCGTATTGATGATAAAGTTCTTATTTTTCAAGTCGATGGATTCTGCATCAAGAACCAAACTGGCAACAGTTATGTCCATCCTTTCTCCTACCCAAAGATCATTTTTTAAGAAATGAATGTTTTTGAGATCTAGTGCTTTCAGGTTGAGGTCAATGCCGCCTGATTTTTTTGAAGAGGAAGGTGTGGCAAAATAATCAGCGATAAATCCATAATTCCAAACAGAATCCTTCCGTTGAAGTTTAATCACGGCATCTTCAATTCCAGCAAATTTTAAAACGGGTTTATCTTTTAAAAAAAACCAGTCAGTAATTCTGACCTTTAATTTGCCGGCATATAGAATCGTATCCTTTTTTTTATCCTTAACCAAAGTCCCTTCCATATTAAAACTGTTAAAAAGGGAAAAGCTCACGGATTTAATGCTTACTTCCGTTCCAAGTGCTTTAGAAAGTTTAGTGGTTGCCATGCCTACTAACCAGTTTTGAACAAAATCGGTTTGAATAGCAATAAAAGCCAGTAGCAAAACGGCGATGATAATAAGAAAGATTCGGCGTAGTATGTGTAAAAAGCGCTTCAGGCAGAATTTGATTTGAATGGTAAAAATAACGTATTCGTAACCGTAAGGCAAATACAATACCAAACCTTTCAAAACCGGATAAAAAGGGTATTAATTGATGAAATTCTTGTAAAACATTCTTTTTATAACAGCGGCTTACACCAAATCTTTTCTGAATTCTTCTATTTCCTGTAAAAAGGCAGCAGATTCAATTACATTTTTATATTCCGGCCCGGACATCATGAATGCCCGTATCCATGGTTTGTTAATGTTTTTTAGGGTAATATTTTTATAGAGATAAATAGCAAATAAGGTAAATAAAAGAGAAACAGGAAAGGGGATAAGCCAGAATTTTAAACCCATGGAAAGAATCCATTTGCTATGCCAGAAAAAGGTACTGTAAAAAGGCATTTGTAACCATAAAATACGGGTGCTGTTAATGGTGGATGACTGCAATCTGGAAAGTTCTTTTTGAGTATCAATGATATTGCCATCGTACCGGATGTTGCGTATTAACAGAATGTGTTGGATATAAACAACAATGGCATACACGGAAAACAATGCAATGAAGCCAACAGATACGGAAAAGAATGGATTTTCGAATTGATTTCCCCAAACCAAAAACAAGAGGAACAGCACCCACACTGCGCCCAGTATTACTGCACCTGTTTTAAATTTGGACAAGGAATCCAGTTTTGTTGCTGCTTTCTGTTGTTGTATACTTTCGAAACATCTGAGGTTGAGTGCCCATGACTGCCTATTTAAAATTTCTGCGTCAGCCAGTTGTTTGCCGTAAGCAAGCCAGATGTTTTTCAATTCAAGATCTTCCATGATGACTAGGTTTTATCTGATATTTTTTCTTTTATTTTTTCTTTTATCCGGCTTATTCGTGTGGCTACATTGGTTTCTGAAATACCGGTTATCTCTGCAATTTCACGGTAACTGTTTGATTCGAGATACAGGATCATAATAGCCCTTTCCAATTCTTTTAATTCGTGGATACAGGTTTGTAAACGGGTTAAGTTTTCTTCCGTATCGGTAACACTGTCGGCTACATTTTCCAGTTCAGGTTTGTTTTCATCTAGTGCAATCACGTCAATATCCTTTTTTCTTTTACGGTAAAAGGAAATGGCCACGTTCAAAGCCACACGGTACATCCAGGTAGAAAACCTTTGTTCAGGATTATATTGTTTGCCCGATCTCCAAAGCTGGTAGATCATTTCCTGAGCAAGGTCTTCCCTGTCATTTTTATTTTGACAATATGCATTGCAGATCTTGATAATAATCCCTTTATTATCATTGATCAGTTGTACAAAGCCGGCTTCGTTCTGTATTGAATGCATATTCTGAAATAGCTACTCTATAATTATTCGCAGCGATGATTAAAAAATCACAAAAGGGGAAAGATTTATTTAATATTTTATGTAAGGTAATAATATAAGGTTCAGCATTACCTGTTTTGGTTGTTTTCTTATAAGGAAACAACTGCTTTATGTTAATCCGAAATATAACGATGAGAAAGGACGTGATGCTTACAAAATATCATTTTTTTGCAGAGATTAGCTCGTGTTTATTAGATAACTTTAAAACCTCTTATACTTTACTTAAAGACTCTGCATGAAAAAAATACTATTGGCATCCTTGCTGGCTATCTCTACTCTTGCTTATACGCAAACTGAGAAGAAAGAAATTGCCATCATTCCTCAACCATTGTCTGTTAAACAGGGAACGGGCTATTTTAACTTGCCACAAAACGTTGTGATAGCAGCTGCTGTACAAAAGGGATTGGCGCAAACCATTGCTGTTTTAAAAGATCGTTTATCCGTTTCGGCAGGAAGTAAAATTACAGTGACCAATACATCTCCCAATGCAACCATTCGTTTGGTATTGAACAGCGCCGCCGATAAAGCCATTGGCAAGGAAGGGTACCAATTATCGGTTACAAATAAAAACATTACTATCAAAGCCAACCAGCCTGCCGGATTATTTTATGGCGTGCAAACTTTATTACAATTATTTCCAAAAGAAATTGAAAGTACAATACCAGTGAAAAATATAAAATGGGAGGCGCCTGTTGTTGAAATCACGGATGTTCCCCGTTTTGGCTGGCGTGGATTGATGTTTGATGTTACCCGCCATTTCTTTACCAAAGCAGAAGTGAAACAGTTTATTGATGATATGGTGCGCTATAAATACAACCTGCTTCACCTGCATTTAACCGATGATGAAGGATGGCGTATCGAAATTAAAGGCTTGCCAAAATTAACTGAAGTGGGTGCCTGGAATGTTAAGAAAACAGGCTACTTTGGTACGTTTACACCACCCACAGCTGATGAGCCTAAAAGCTATGGTGGATTTTATACACAGGATGATATCAAAGAAATCGTTCAGTATGCCAAAGAGAGATTTGTTGATGTTTTACCTGAAATTGATGTTCCCGGACATAGCCTTGCCGCCGTGGTTTCTTATCCTGAATTATCCTGTACACCTGAAGCTAACCAATACAGGGTTCGTTCAGGCGAAGTGATCATGGATTGGTCGCACGGCGCACCGCCAATAGCTTTGGTAGATAACACACTTTGTCCGGCCAATGAAAAAGTATATGAATTTCTGGATAAAGTAATGACACAGGTGGCACAATTATTTCCTTTTGAATATATCCACGTAGGAGGAGATGAATGCCCTAAAAATTATTGGGAAAAAAATGAGGCCATTAAAGGATTGATGAAACGGGAGGGGTTGAAATCGATGGAAGAAGTACAGAGCTATTTTGAAAAAAGACTCGAAAAAATTGTTGAATCGAAGGGGAAGAAATTTATGGGTTGGGATGAAATACTGGAAGGCGGTCTGGCACCCAGCGCAGCTGTGATGAGCTGGAGAGGAATTAAAGGCGGGATAGAAGCGGCTAAAATGAAACATGATGTGGTAATGAGCCCTACAACCTTTGCCTATCTCGATTATATGCAGGGCGACCCAATTGTAGAACCCAGAATTTATGCATCATTACGTTTGAATAAAACATACGAATTTGAACCCTTGCCTGATGGGGTAGATGCCCAATATATAAAAGGTGGACAAGCCAATTTGTGGTCAGAACAAATTTACAATATGCGTCATGCACAATACATGATGTGGCCGCGTGGGTTTGCCATTGCAGAAGCGTTATGGTCACCGAAGGAAAAAAGAAACTGGACGGATTTCTTTAGCAGGGTAGAAAAACATTTTGAAAGATATGATGTTGCGGAAAAGAAATATGCACCAAGTGTGTATGATCCCATTTTTACCGCCACTAAAACAGCAGATGGGCAATTGAAAATTGAACTGGATAAAGAAGTGGATGCATTGGATATTTATTACAGTTTCGATAATTCGTTCCCCGATAATTATTATCCTAAATACACATCTGCCCTGGTACCACCAAAAGATGCTGTGATGTTGAAAGTGATTACTTACAAAGGCAAGAAACCTGTGGGCAGAATGATTACGATGCCAATAGCGGAATTGAAAATAAGGGCGGAGAAGAAGAAGTAAGTGGCCGATGTTGGTCGCCTGACCAACATCAGTCGTGATCTTTAAATTGGGATACTAAAAAGCAACAATTCAGCTGAATATTTTTTAGCCACAGATTCACAGATTACCACAGATTTTCTCATAACAATCTGTGGTAATCTGTAAATCTGTGGCAATTTTCTTCTTAACCACTAATCCTGATGACCACGAACTTCGTTAACAAAAAAACACCCTGTATTTCAGGGTGTTTTACTATCAAAAGAAAACCTTATTTTTTCCTCACAAGAATCGGACTCTCATTCAATCCCTCGATCTTCATTTTATAACCTTCAGAAGTAAGATAAATGGTTACTGCCGGTTTAAACAAATTGGCGAAAACATTGGAAGTTGTTTCATCCTGTTTCCATTCCTGCTGGTTATCCAGTTTAAAACTGGTATTGCCATCATAGCCTTTGAATGCACCGTCAATATAGCTTTCAATCACTTCTTTCACTTTATTTACTGCCAAAGGCTTATCAATTCCCTGGATCTTCATTTTGAATTTCTTTCCATCCTGATAAACCACAACCAATGGTTGTGCAGGCCAGCCCGATTTCTGGGTCACTTTGTCTGTGATCTCATAAAAATGGAAATTACTTGTTTTAATTAATGTGCCACGCTCAATGGGCTGAGTTAATGGTTTGAAAACAAGCGCAGAATCAACAACAGGAAGGTTGTCGGTACTCTGGGCTTTTACTGCAAATGATACTACTAACAGTGATAAAGCAACAATGATCTTTTTCATAGGGGGCAATTTTTATTTCCGATCGTAAAGTTATGCTTATGCTTCCGTCATTTCACGGAGGTATTGTTTTTCTTCTTTAAATGCTTTTCGCGGCGTTAATCCCAGTAGCTGGAACATGGCATGATCCTCATCAAAACCCGGGTTAGGCGTAGTTAATAATTTATCTCCCGCAAAAATAGAATTGGCTCCTGCCATAAAACAGAATGCCTGTTCTGCAACACTCATATCTGTTCTTCCGGCACTTAGGCGCACCATTGTTTTTGGCATCAGTATTCTGGCCGTGGCGATCATTCTTACCATATCCCAGATATCCACTTTGGTATTATTTCCCAAAGGCGTTCCGGCAATAGGTACCAATGCATTGATAGGCACACTTTCCGGATGTTCGGGCATGGTAGCCAATGTATGCAACATGCCCATCCTGTCTTCATGGGTTTCACCTAATCCAATGATCCCTCCGCAACAAACAGTTACTCCGGCTTTACGAACATTTTCCAGTGTTTGCAAACGGTCATCATAGGTTCGGGTGGTAATGATTTCACCATAATGTTCTTTACTGGTATCCAGGTTATGGTTATAGGCGTATAATCCTGCATCGGCTAATTTTTGTGCCTGGTATTCGGTAAGCATACCCAGTGTGCAGCAAACTTCCATACCCATTTCATTTACTCCTTTTACCATATCCAGTACACGGTCAAAATCGCGGTTGTCTCTTACTTCTCTCCATGCAGCTCCCATACAAAAACGGGTACTGCCTGCATCTTTTGCTTTTTGTGCGTAAGAAAGTACTTCATCTTTCTGCATCAATGCCTGAACATCTACTCCTGTGTTGTAGCGGGCTGCCTGCGGACAATATGCACAATCCTCACTGCAACCACCTGTTTTAATGCTTAATAAAGTACAAACCTGAACCTCTGCCGTATCATTGTATTTACGGTGTAGGCTTGCTGCTTTATACACCAATTCAAGCATGGGTGATTGATAGATTTCTTTGATCTCATCCAGGCTCCAGTTATTGCGTATTTCGGTTGACATAATGGTAAACTTTTATTGGCAAATATAAGCGGGTATCGCTTATATGAATATCCTAAAATTAGTCTTTGCGGGTATTGATATAGGTTCTCCATTTTTCAATCACACCATCCATATCTGCCGGCAAAGCAGATTCAAATAATATTTCTTTCTGTGTAACAGGATGTATAAAACCTAAAGTTCTGGCATGTAAAGCACATCTTGGACAAACTTCAAAACAATTATCTACAAACTGTTTGTATTTTGAGTAAATGGTACCTTTCAGGATCTTATCACCTCCATATTCAAAATCATTAAACAGGGTATGGCCGATATGTTTCATATGCACCCTGATCTGGTGTGTGCGGCCTGTTTCCAGAATACACTCAACTAGGGTTACATAATTAAAACGTTCCAGTACTTTATAATGTGTTGTGGCATGTTTGCCTATTTCTCCTTCCGGATATACATCAAACATTTTACGATGCTGCTGGTGGCGTGCAATATGTCCGGTAATGGTACCTGAATCCTGTTCCATATCACCCCAAACCAAAGCAACATACCTCCGCTTTACTGTGTGATTAAAAAACTGCTTGGCCAAATGTGCCGCAGCTTCCGGTGTTTTAGCCAAAACAATTAAACCGGTTGTATTTTTATCGATCCGATGCACCAACCCAAACCTTGGTAAAGCATCTTCATCAATATTAGGATTTTGCTGTTCCAGATAATAGGCAACACCATTCAATAATGTGCCACTGAAGTTTCCAACGCCGGGATGTACCACCATATTGGGCGGTTTATTCAATACCATCAATGCCTCATCTTCATATACTATATTGAGCGGAATATTTTCCCGTTTCAATACGGTGTGTTCAGGGTTGATGAGGCTCATCAACAACAATTCATCACCCGGTTTGATCTTGTAATTGCTTTTTACATTCTTACCGTTCACGGTTACAAAACCAGCTTCAATTCCCTGCTGTACTTTGTTGCGGGTTACGCCCTCTACATGCAATTGGATCCATTTGTCTATCCGTAATGGCTCCTGACCTCTATCAATGGTAAAGGTTCTTCGTTCATATAGGGTTTCCGAATTCTCTTCCGGAAGATTGTCTAGCTCGTCCTGCATGGCCGCGAAATTAGTGATAAAGGAGGAGAGTTGATGTTTGATGGCTTTGGGTGCATGGCTTATGGGGCATAGTTAATGGGTCATGGTTATTCAAGCAATTTTTTTCAAACAAATAAAATCAATTTTTCAGTAGCTATGAACTATGACCCATAAGCCATGCACCATCCCCCATAACCTATGAACCTTTCTCCCTAATTTCGCCCCATGCAACAAATATTGTTCGAAGACCTTGGCCGCAGGCCTTACAAAGAGATCTGGGATTATCAGGAAAGCCTTCTGAAAAAGAATACCGATCTGAAAGCGGTTGCAAGACTTGATAATACTGTAACGGTTTCGCCTGCCGATATTTCTACAACACATCATTTATTATTTGTTGAACATGACCCCGTTTATACATTGGGTAAAAGCGGAAAAGAAAGTCATGTGCTGATCAGCGAAGAAGAAAGGGCAGCCAAAGGGATCGAATATTTTCACATCAACCGAGGGGGGGATATTACTTTTCACGGCCCCGGACAAATTGTTGGTTATCCCATTATTGATCTTGAAAAATTTAAGACCGATCTCGGCTGGTATCTGCGTTCTCTGGAAGAAGTAATCATTTTAACCATGTCTGAATATGGTTTAAAAGGAGACAGAAGCCCCGGCGAAACCGGCGTTTGGCTTGATCCGGACAATAAAGGCAAAGAAAGAAAGATCTGTGCCATGGGTATCAAATGCAGCCGCTGGATAACCATGCATGGTTTTGCCTTTAATGTAAATACCGACCTCAATTATTTCAATTATATTATTCCCTGCGGGATAGAAAATAAACAGGTAACCTCACTGCAAAAAGAACTGGGAAGAGAATTGGATCTGGAAGAAGTGAAAGAGAAAGTGAAGGGGAATTTTGAGAAGGTGTTTGGGTGTGAGTTGTGAGTCGTCAGTCGTCAGAAAATTGCTGAGCAAGATATTCACCATTGCCCATTCACTACTCACGACTGACGTCTCACGCCCCTCAATCCCTCGGCAAAAAAAACTTACTCTTCTCTTTCAGTTTATCATTCTCATACAATTCAAAATAAAACCAGCCGGCGTGAATAAAATCGGTTTTATCGAGGATGAGTTCGGGTTCTTTGATCGATTTTATCTTGAATAGTTCTGTGCCATTCTCTTCATAAAAAATTACATTGTATTTGTGTTGTTTTGCCAGCGGGAGCAATATGGTAACATACCCTTTGGTATTGGTGAAAATGTATTGAGAAGGCTTCCAAACATATTTAGGAACAAAGCTGTGTATATCAACATGAAACTGATCTATGGCAAATAAGGTGTCTTTAGTTTTTGTTGATACAGAATCTTTGAATTTTCTGTATTCCATCAAATCTAATTGTGCCTGCAGACTGTCGCTTCTGTAAATAAAAACATATTGCTTGGCGGGTTCTACATACGTATGTATTTGTACCTGCCAATCGGTAATAACAAATAATGTGTCCTTGGTTTTGGTTTTGATTGAGTCTTTAAATCTTACATACTTCTTTTTGTCCAGTTCTGCTATCATCTCTTCTTTTTTGTAGATCTGATACAATTCTTTCTTTATGGGTTTGGCAGGCCTCCATTCCACAGTATGCTCATTCATTCTGTGTAAAGCATCTTTTGTTTTGGTATTGATCGAATCTTTCCAATGTTGATATTCTTCTTTGGTAAAACGAAACAGGATATTTTTTTTGAAATAAATGGTTTGTCCATTTTTATAATCCTTTTTTATTTCAACAGATTTGGGTTCTTTAAATGCAGGAATGGGGGGAGGAGTAATTTTTGCAACTACAACCTCAGGGGCTTTGGTAGTAATAGGGATTGCTTTTGTGAAATAATACTCGCCTCCCTGCAACACAAAAAAGATCCGGTAATAGGTAACGGCAACGGGTAATAATTTACTGTCAACATATCCATTGGTGGCCAGCTCGGGCGATTGGGAAGAAAAAATGGTTCTGAAATTCTTGCTGCTGTCCGATGAACGTTGAATAGCTAGCTGTATACAATTCTTATACGGATTATTCCAGCTGATCTGGATCTTCCCTTTGGTAAGTTCTCTTACAGTAAAATCGGGCAGCACATTTTGTGCATGCGAAGTAAGAGAAAAGAATAGTCCGATAAAAACAAACAGGCGGCAGATTGGCTTCATTGAATACAAATATAAAATCTGTTGGCTTACGAAAATGGCAAAGTATTGGGTGGGAGGGAACAATTACCCTGTAATCCACCACTGTGTATGATCAGTAAACGGCTTCCATCCGCGAAATAACTGTTAGCAATGAGGTTTTTAACAGCAAATAATACTTTTGAAGTATAAACGATATCAGTAGGGAGCTCTTCCAACTGCCAGGTTTCTCTCATAAACTGTATCAGCTCTTCCGGATGTTTGCCATATCCGCCAAAATGGTAATCGTGTATCAGGGAAAAGGACCGTTCTTTCTCTTCTAAAGTTAAAAGTGATTTTAGTTCTTCCTCAATACTGAAATTATTTTTCAGAACACTGATCCCGATTACCTGTTGCCCGGGTATGCAGCCTTTAATCAATCCTGCCATCATAGTTCCCGTTCCACTGGCACAAATCATATGAGAAAAAGTGCTGGTGTCAGCCGTTGAAAGAATGTCTGCCGCACCTTTTGCTCCCAATAAGCCATAACCTCCTTCTCTGATCCAGTAATAGTCAGGATTATCGTTTTCAAGGATGATCAATTCCTTGTGCCGGTAACGGTTTCGTTCTACAAAAACCAATTGCATACCATAATCCATAGCATTGGCCAGCGTAGGGGATAGTTTATCAGCTAATTCTCCTCTGATAAATCCTATGCTGTTCAATCCTGCTTCCCTGGCTGCAAAAGCAGTTGCTACAATATGATTGGAATAAGCTCCCCCAAAACTCGCAAGGGTTGTTTTGCAACTGGCTAAGGCTTCCTGCAAATAGTATTTCAGTTTAAACCATTTATTTCCCGAAACCACAGGATGTAATAGATCCAGTCTTAGCATACAAACTGTTACTTTTTCAGTAGAAAAATGTATCAACGGCTGAACCTTTATATTATGTAAATTTGCATTCATTAAACTCCTTGATTAGTAATTTAAAATCAACCATATGAAACCTACGCTCGTAATATTAGCTGCCGGCATGGCCAGTCGCTATGGAAGTATGAAACAGATTGCCTCTTTCGGTCCCTCAGGCGAAACTATTATGGATTATTCAATTTATGATGCCATACAGGCCGGATTTGGGAAAATAGTTTTTATCATTCGTGAAGAATTCGCCGATAATTTTAAAGCCATATTTGAACCTAAATTAAATGGCCGGGTTGAAACGGATTATGTTTTTCAAGCACTTACTTCTTTTACCGGTGGCAGAGAAATACCTGCAGAAAGAACCAAACCATGGGGTACAGCCCACGCTGTATTATGCTGTAAAGGAAAAGTGAATGAACCTTTTGCTGTAATTAATGCGGATGATTATTATGGAAGAGATGCATTTGTAAAAGCTTATGGATTTTTAACCACACAATGCAACGAAAAAACATATTCTATCATCGGATACGAATTAAAAAATACATTAAGCGATAACGGTAGTGTTAGTCGGGGTGTTTGCGAAGTGGATGCCAATAATAATTTAACAGATATCAACGAAAGGACAAGTATTTACCGCGATGTGGATGGTACCATAACTTATGAGGATCCAAGTGGTAAACATCCGGTTTCTGAAGACAGTCTGGTTAGTATGAACTATCTCTGTTTTGATCCCGGTTTTATTGGTGTTTGCGAAAAATATTTTGGTGAGTTTTTAGATAAGCATATGAATGAACCCAAGTCTGAATTCTTTATTCCACTGGCCATGAAACATTATATTCAGGCAGGAAGTGGTGAAGTGAAAGTAATTCCTACTTCTGCAAAATGGTTTGGTGTAACGTATAAGGAAGATGCTCCCGGTGTACAGGCTAGTATTACTGCTTTAGTAGCATCAGGAGAATATCCTTCCAGTTTGTGGAGTTAATTTCTTCAACCTGATTTTATCAAAAGGAAAAGCGGTTTGCTTTTCCTTTTTTGTTATTATAGGAAATATAGTGTAAGGTTATTATGTCTTATCAACGCCACGATGTTTTGAAAACAGAAAACAATTTCGATTAGAAAGATTGATCTTATTTAGTCATGCATTGTTTCATTATAGGTATCATTAACAGAAGACATAAAAAAGTTCATAAATAGTACATAAAAATGGCCCCGTTTTTTCAAACGGGGCCTGGCTATAAACAAAAATTCCAACTGTACTTATTTGCTGTTAAAGGCTTTTACATAGAACACACAATCTTCAACCCTTGTGATCTGTTGTTTTCGTTCCATACCTTTTAACAAAGAGTGGGCAGGTAATTTTATCCTGTCAAAAGTAGTGTCTTCGCTTTTCTTCAGTTCTTCTATCATACGATAGATATTCTTCGATTTTACTGCGAATGCAACTCCTTCGGCCTGTGCCTGACGGGTGCTTAAGATCCCAATTACTTCACCACTATTGTTAAATACAGGTCCACCTGAGTTCCCCGGGTTGGCACTGATCTGTATCTGATAACTTAATGAATCGCTATTGTAGCCGGTTCTTGCACTTAAATAACCTTCGCCATATACAATATCATTACGGGGATATCCTAAAGTGAAAACCTGTTCTCCCAATTCAGTATTTCCTTTGCGAATGCTGTAAGGGATAGAAGTAACAGGCTCGTAATCTGAATCAACAATTTTTAAAATAGCCAGGTCTTTATCCTGATCAATATGAACAATTGAAGCATTGAATTCCTGACCTTTACTGTTAACAACCACGGCGCCTGATCCTTTCAATACGTGTGCATTGGTTATGATAAATCCTTTTGAGTCTATTAGAAATCCTGAACCGCCACTTATGAATTTGGCATTTTCAGGAAGTTTGGTCTGTACCTGATTGATTAAATTTCCCTGAACCTGCTGATTGCGTTTGATCACTTCAATAGCCTTGCTCAGTTGTTCAATCTGACTGCCATTGACAACCGGTGCAAAATAAAGGGCCAGACCACAAATCACCAAAGCGATCACACCACCTACAGATGCGGCAATGGCTGTAACACGTTTATATTTATTCCACAGTTGAATTACCTGACCTTTCGCAGTTAATTCACCGCCTTCATTGATATCACCACGTTCCAGCAGTTTGGCATGGGTAGCCTGAAAACTCTGTCTCAGATTATGATGAACAGAATAGATATCCATTTGATGAAGGAACATGCTATGCTCCACAACCATCTGGTCTATTTCGGGGGTGCTTTTACGAAGGGTTTCGAAATAGGCCCGCTCGTTGACATCCATGTCACCGTTCAGGTATCTTTCAATTGCTTCTAATAATAAGATGTCGTCCATGGTAATTTATTCTCCGATATTATATTGCGAGAAGAATAATTTCTTCAGTCGCATCAAACATTTATATTTTTGGTTTTTGGCATTATCGGCGTTTGTATAGCCAAATTCTGCCGCCAACTCCTGCATTCCCATTTTCTTCAAATAATACCCCTCTAACAAACTCTTGCACGGTTCACCCAAACTGTTCATTGCCCGGTCCATTATCGCAAATTCGGCATTGCGTTTTTCGTGTATTTCAAGATCCTCTTCAACTGGAACTGTTTCATCCAGACTATCAACCTGGTTCGAATATCTACCAAGTTGTTGTAAGCGTTTAAGCCATAAACGCCTGCATATGGAGTATACATAAGTTTTTATTTGACAGGTTAAGACAAATGAATCGTTTTGTGCTTTTTCATATAGCGCAATCATTGCTTCCTGGAAAATATCCCTTGCGTCATCGTAAGAGCCATTATTGTGCATAATAAAAGCCTGTACCATCGAAAAATTATCCTTGTAAATGGTTTCGATGGCTTTTGAGTCATTCAGAGCCAAACCTTTCAGTAATGCTTGTTCGTTCGTATCGGCTTTCACGTCTGTGCTTTTAATACTGTGAGGGGGGCAAAAGTAACCCAAAATAGGCCTAAAAATTTTTTTTAAAAAATATATTGATACCGGGGTTACCTTTTATATCCTGCAGGTATTAATATTAAATTCACTCACACACAAAACACAAAAAAATGAAAAAAGTATTCGCAATCTTAGCTGTAGCCGGCTTCATGGCTTCTTGTAACTCTGGTGATAACAAAGCTGCATCTGCTGACAGCGCTGCAAAAGCTGCAACTGATACTGCAAAAGCTGCAATGGACACTGCAAAAGCTGCAATGGACACAGCTAAAGCAAAAATGGATACTGCTACTAAAAAGTAATTTAATAGGGCTATTGTGCAGAATGAATAGTGATGTGACCATGTTTGCCGGTCTTAGTAAATAGCTTTTAGAACTCTTTTCATATGGCAAGCAATCGTTAGACGCCCCACCGTTTCCACGGAGGGGCTTTTTTTTTCCGGTCCTACCGGTCGGGGCGCTAAAGCGACCTGAACGGTAAAAAACAAAAACAAATGCAATAACAATCTTAGTTATCGTTCAGGTCGCTATAGCGCCCCGACCGATAACTAAGGCTTGTTAGCTTAATATTTTTCTCCAAAATCATTTTTAAATAAAATGAATAACTATATTTGACCTGAAATGAAAGCAATCATCGCAAATACTTTTTACTTTTTCTTTTATTACTTCTTTGAAAAAAGAAGCCGGGTAGTATTTGCCAAAGCATAAAAAAGCTAAAAACAAATTAAGATACAATCCCGGCCTAAAAGGCCGGGATTTTTTTTACACCACCCCCTAACCCCC
>CANBSW010000061.1 GCA_947372235.1 Chitinophagaceae bacterium
AATGAACGTTTTAAAATATACGGATCGGATGGAAGCATGTCCATTGAAATGATCTCTGGAAATCCATCATTGTTTACATCAGCCACATCCACACCCATCGAGAACTGACTGGTATGCATGATATGGTCATTAATCTCTTCTTTGAATGTTCCGTTCTTTTGATTGATATAGAGATAATCATTTTCATGAAAATCATTTCCTACATACATATCAGGATATCCATCCAGATTAATATCTGCCACGGCTACACCCAATCCATAACTAATAGAAGAACTGTTGATCTTTGATTCTTTGGTTACGTCGGTAAATTTATTTCCATCATTCCGAAAAAGCCTATCGCCGGAAAGCGGATGATACGTTCCAATAAAATCCTTCCTTGGCGAAAAGGAACCATTGCGATGTACTGAATGATTTAACAGAAAACAATCCAAGTCTCCATCCAGATCATAATCTACAAAAACAGCCTGTGTACTAAAACCGGAAAAATCAAGCCCGTATTGTTTGGCTTCATCCTCATAAAAAGGAACACCGTTTTTATCAATTCCCTTACAGATCAATAGTTGATTTTTTCCATGAAGTGTTTCAAACTCACCAACACGACAAACATAAATATCCAACAGCCCGTCGTTATTAATATCAACCACTGATACACCTGTTGACCATGCCCCATCCTGTGGAATTTTAGCTTCTTTGCTTACATCTTTAAAACTTAATCCACCTTTGTTCAGGTATAATTTATTGTCGCCCTGATTGGCACTAAAGAAAACATCAATCAATCCATCATTATTAAAATCGCCCGATCCTGCTCCACCACCATTATAGAAGTACATGTACTTAAACATATTAAACTGCTGGGTAGGTGTTAGCTTGTTGGAAAAAACCAATCCTGTTTTGCTGCTGTCCAATATTTCGAACATAGCAGGCAATGTAACAGCAGATGGTTTACAAGCTGAAAGAATAATAAAAATAAAGAGAGAATATTTTTTGATAGAATCCATCATACAGTTTACTTCTTGGTAGTTGACGAAACAATATTACTGCCCATCATTTTTTTAACTTTGAAAAGAACCGGATACATATCATTTCTTAAGAAAAGAATTTGTTTGTCCGCTCCTGTTTTAATTTCTACAATATCTCTAACCTGTCCACTTACTTCCACACCGGATTCTTCACAGGCTAAAGATTTAAACTGTGCATTGCCCTTGTTGATCAATACTGCACCGCGTCCTGCATCCAGTCTTTCCAGTTGCGGTAGAAAACCAAATTCATTTCCGGCTAATACAATATCTACCTTACCATCCCCATCAAGATCGGTGCATTTAATGGCATTCACAGAAGACAGCTGTGCAATAGCAGGTAGTTTCTGAATCTCAAATTGTCCATTACCTTTATTGATCGCTATAATAGATGCAGCATAATTAAACTGTTTCACCTTACAGCTTTTGATCAGCTCCGCAGAAAATAGTTCCTGAACAGATTTGCTTGCATAGTCTCTGTGTTTCAGGTTTTTCTTTTTGAGTGACGGCACCTGGTCTTCCATATCATGCTTCAAGAATACCGGAAGGTCTTTTCCATTAATGGTACTGGTTAATACCCTGTCACTCGAACCATTCAGATCAAAATCATTCAACCATAATTTTACAGGATGGTCTTTATCAGGATTGAGGTAAAAATTTTCTCCAATATTTCCTATCACCAGATCATTCTTTCCGTCGCCATTTAAATCAGCTACCGAAATGGTTTGCCACCAGCCAAACATATCTGAAAGATTGGTTTTCACTTCTGCAAAATGATCTTTTTCAAAAGAGAATATTCTGGGTGCCATCCATTCTCCTGTTATGATCAATTCTTTTTTAGCATCGCCTGTAATATCTGCAAATACGGCACCCGTTACCATACCAATGTTTGCGATATCAGGATTTTTTGTTTTAGCGATCTCTGTAAAATGGCCCTTTCCATCATTCATAAAAATATAACTGGAAGGATCAACACCATAATTACGCGGATCACTTCTGCCTCCAATAAAGAGATCAGGAAAACCATCCTGATTCAGATCTTCGGCAATAGCTACTGATATGTTCATTCCTGCATTTGGAAAAGCCGTCACATCTATCTCAAAATTTCCTTTGCCATCATTCTTATACAAACGCAATTGCATTTGACGTGTATCGGGCTTATTATTATTTCCTCCCGGACAAACCAGCAGATCCATATCTCCGTCATGATCATAATCAAAAAACAAAACTGCCACATCTTCAAAATCTTTGAACAGTTCAAAAATTTTTTGATTGCTTTTTGCAAATCCTCCATTTTTATTTTGCAGGTATAATTGTCCGGCATGACCTGCTGTTCCGCCAATATAAATATCTTCCAAACCATCATGGTTCACATCAGCACAGGCAGCTTTTGGTCCCTCCCGCGAAAGCATTTTTGGAAGATTACGCTCATAATAAAAATCTATATTATCATCTTCTACATGTTTTTCAAAAACAGTTGTAACAGAATCCAGCAAAGGACTTGTTACGGGTTTACTATAAGGATGAAACAATGAATTCTTTTCGGGTTGCTTGTACACAAGAACCGTATCAATTAATGGATGCAGAAAAGTACTTATAGAAAGATCTGGCCAGATGATGACCATTGAATCGATGGAGTTATTATTTCCCAAACCAATCACCTGTTTATAATCCATGGATGATTGAAAGCCCCGACTCGGTATTAATTCCCGAGTAATTATTTCTTTACCGCGATACAGATTTATTTTACTCCCAATCGCAAAAGTATTTTTTTCCTTACCCTGTAGTTTAATTCCGATATAATGATTTTTATTGATCTGCCTGCTGTTATTCCGATAAACAAATGCAGGCATGTTCTCATTGTTTACGATCAGATCAAGATCACCATCATTATCCAGATCACCATAGGCTGCACCATTGGAGAAACTGGGTTGTTTAAATCCCCATGCTTCTGCCATGTCTTTAAAACGAAGATCTTTTTGGTTATGATAAGCTTTATTCAACAATGGTGTTCGAGGAATATGTTTCAGCACTTCATCCACATCCTGCTTCTGCCCTGTTAGCACCATTTTCTGTATCACATCATTCGCAAAAAATTCTATGAAATCCAGATCGGTCACATCTCTGTTCACACCATTACAAACATAGATATCATTAAAACCATCATTATCCATATCAAACATCAATGCGCCCCAACTCCAGTCTGAACCGGATACGCCACTGTAATTTCCGGTTTCAATAAACTTGCCCTGCTTGTTATTGATCTGTAAACAGTTCTTTACATACTGGTAATAAAATCCGGTTTTCAATTTTGTATGAAACAGATCGATGTTATCAAATGCACCGGTTGTTTTTAAACGATAATCATTATCGGGCAACATGTCTGTATTGAAAATGTCTGGAAGCCCGTCATTATTAATATCCGCCAGATCAGAACCCATAGATGAAAAACTGGTGTGATCGATCCTGTCTTCAAATTCATCTTTGAATGTTCCGTTCTTCTGGTTCACATACAAATAGTCGCGCTCATAAGAATCATTGGAAACATAAATATCCGGGTAACCATCTCCATTGATATCACCAACAGATACCCCCAATCCGAAACTGATCAAACTGCTGTGTATACCCGCTTCCTTTGTTACTTCGGTAAAATGTCCATTATCATTTCTAAATAAATGATTACCGCCACCTTTTAAAAATTCACCCACTTTCCATTCGTTTTCCGGAAGATCACGTTTGTTGTTATAGCCAAGTTGATTAACAGGAATAGGACTGTTATCAATCATAAAACAATCCAGATCGCCATCCATATCATAATCGAAAAATGTAACCTGCGTTGAATAGGCTTTATGATCCAATCCATACTGAGCTGCGGCTTCGGTAAAAGTGAGATCATGGTTATTAATGTACAACTGGTTCATCCGGTGGCCAGTAGACATATGCCCCGAATTGCAAATATAAATATCCAGCCATCCATCATTATTGATATCAACAAAAGTGACACCTGTGCTCCACATACTGTCCTGCTTAAAACCTGCTTTCAGGGTAATATCATCGAACTTAAAATCGCCTTTGTTCAGGTACATTTTATTGTCGCCCATATTGGAAGTCATAAAAACATCTGGCAATCCATCGTTATTGATATCACCAATGGCAACACCACCGCCATTATAAAAATTACGGAAGAGGAAACTGTTTTCTTTCTTACCATCTTCGACATCATTCCTGAAATTGATACCGGTATTATCTACCAGCTCAAAAAGGGTTTGTTCGTTTTTTTGTTTGCAGGAAAACAGCAGAAATGTCAAAAAGAAAATGGAGATATAATTAATTCGCTTCATTAGAAACCATTGAAAGAAAGTTCAGTAGAATAAGCATTAAAAGTAAAGAAAAAGCATTGGAAATTGCCCGGGAATCTATTAACAGGAAGTTATAATCGTGAGGTGTTTAGTCAGTTGTGAATGGGCAATGGTGAATATCTTGCGTAGCAATTTTTTCAGCATCCAGCATCCAGCACGCATAAAAAAAGTAAAAGGCCTTTCGGCCTTTTACTTCACTATTAAATTTTGAAATCAGAATTGATTAATAACCAGGGTTCTGCTTCAGGTTTGGATTAGCTGCCAATGCTGAGTTAGGAATCGGGAATACCAGATTCTTAGGATCATCAGTTGGTTTGTACTGCCATGGTTTCAGATAAACTCCGAAACGTAACAGGTCAGTTCTTCTAACACTTTCCCAATACAGTTCACGGCCTCTTTCTGCCAATAAAGTATTTGGATCTTCAACGTTAGCTGTATTAACCAAAGTCATAGAAGCAGTCAATGGTGCAGCACCACGTACGGTACGAAGTGAATTTACCATTGTTAATGCACCTGCAGCATCACCGGTTCTCATTTTGGCTTCAGCAACCATCAAAAGAACATCAGCGTAGCGGAAGATCATCAGGTCATTACCGGTTGGTCCACCACTATATTGAGAATAATCAGGAACATACTTTACAACACGAATACCGGTAACCTCCAGGTTAGCACCTGTTTCGATCATGTTTGCAGCAATGGTCTTATCATAAGCCAAAGGAGCACCTTTTCTGTCTTTCAGAGCGGTACCACTTTCATTAAACTGCTGACCTACTAAAAATCCAGGATTAATACCTGAGATTGTTTTAGAGCCATTGTAGTTACGTCCACCTAATCTTCCGTCAAATGCAGTATCTGAAGGACCGTAAGTGGTTGGAGAAGCAGAAGTGTTGAACGATGCATAAAAATCTCCAATGGTAGAGAAACCATTCCATCCTGCGTTCGGGTTGAACGGAGTATAGGAATTGTAGTGCAAAGTCATATTCCAACGACCGCTCATTCCAGAGTTGTTTGCACCAACACCTGAAGTATTATCATAGCGGAAAATGGCCTCTTTAGAATTATCGTTACCATTTTTGAAGTTATCAAAATAAGACGCCTCCAAAGCATATTTACCACTGCTAATGATGGCATTACCCAATGTAATTACCTGATTCATATCTGCAGCTGCAAATGCTGGAGTAGCACGGTTTGCCCAGGTACCCTGTTGCAAATAACATTTCATCAACAAAGTTCTGCAAGCATCCGGATTTGCTTTATTACTTCCGTTGCTGGCTGGCAGGTTAGGCAATGCAGCAGTTAATTCTGCAATAATGTATGCAGCTCCATCAGCACCTGATTTTACAGTTGGTGCCAACAACAGGTTATCACCCGGGTTTCTGATAGGGAATTGTCCATAAAGATCTAACAGGTAATACAATGAAAGTGCTCTGATAAATTTAGCTTCAGCAGCCTGTGCAGCAGTTGGGTTAAAGCCCAATACGTTGGTTGCATCAAAGTTGATCTTGTTCAAAGCATTAAAAACGCTGGTTACCTGACCATGATCTGCATTCCAAGTGTGGTTATGCATCACTCTCCAAACACCATTGTCATCCCAGTCACCACCACGGGTAGGAACCAGTGATTCGTCTGTTGTATTTTCCATCATAGAAAATACCTGATCCTGAGCGGTCAAAGGACCACCCAAATCGGAATAAGCTGCTGACAATAATAAACCGGTACCATTACTTCCCAAAGCACCAGATACCTGTGCATTGGTAAGCGTACTTCCCAGGTTTTCGTCAAGCTTCGAACATCCTGCCATTGCAAATACTGCAAGGACCGGTAGTGCAAATTTTGTTATCATATTATAAGGTTTCATACTTCTGATTTTTGTTGTTGATGATTATAAAGAGAAATTAAATCCAAAAGAAATGGTTCTAGGTGTTGGATAAGGCACATACTCGATAGATCTTGAAGGATATGAGTTGTTGCTCTTGTCGATGTTCACCTCAGGATCAAATCCTGTGAATTTAGTGATTACGAATAAGTTACTTCCACTAACGAATGCACTTAAGTTTTTGATGTATTTACCGGCACTTCCCAGATTGTAACGTGCAGTAATGTTTCTCAATTTGATATAATCACCTTTTTCAAGGAAACGGGTAGAAGCACCAACTCCACTTGCAATACCTTCTTTAGAATCGTATGCAGCTTTGTCAATATTCCTTCCCTGAACAATACCGGCTATATTAGTAACAGAAGTTGCCGTATTGTTATACAACAGGAATCCACTAGCACCTCCCACATTCATGGTAACAGTTAATTTTTTGTAACGAACTGAGGTTCCAAAACCAAATATATTGTGTGGATTTGGATCGCCGGCAAAACCAGGTGTTCCACCAATTTGCTGGTTACCTGCTGCATCAAATCCGTTAAAAGGTTTCAGGTAAAAAATGTTAACCGGTTGGTTATTGGTAATAACCTGAGCCAAAGTACCTGATACACCCTGACCACTAATGAAACCTGTTTGTACCTGCAGATCTAAATTAGTATTAGGATCTTTGAAGTTTTTAACGTTGTTCTGGTTGTTAGCATAGTTAAAGTTAACATCCCATGTTAAATTAGGCTTATCAATCAGTGTTGCACCAATTGCTAATTCGAAACCTTTGTTGATGATGTTTGCATTAGCAAGGTTTACGAAAGAGATAGAAGATGGAGCCGGCTGTATAGCTGTTGTTTGGAACAGGATATCTGAAGTGGTTTTATTATAGTAATCTAATGATCCATAAACTTTTCCACCAGCAAGAGTGAATTCAACTCCAAAGTCAACTGATTTTGTTTTTTCCCATTTCAAATCAGGGTTACCATTAACTACTTGAGGAGCATTGTTGAATGAATTCAGTGCAAATTGTTCCTGAGAAGAACCTGCCGGGTATTCCTGATTTCCTGTTAAACCATAAGAAGCACGGAATGCAAGGCTAGAGAATGCTTTATTACCCTTCATGAATTTTTCGTTGCTCACAACCCATTTCAAACCACCTGAAGGGAAGTAACCATATTTATTATTCTTACCAAATTTGCTGGATCCATCAGCACGCATAGTACCGGTTAACAACAATTTGTCTTTGTAGTTAAAAGTTGCTCTTCCAAAGTAAGACTGCAATTCTGCTTGTGGATTTGCATAAGAATAGAAAGGATTCTGAGTCTGTGCATTGGCAAAAATGCTTGTATAAAGAATTGGAATTCTATTTGCTTCGGTCAGATTTGTATTATAACCTTGTGCAGAAACACCATTTCCTGAGAAATTAGTTTTGAAATATTCATAACCTAACAAGGCATCAACAGTTATACTGCTGTTGATATTGGTACGGTAATTCAAAGTATGTGTGATTGTCTGAGAGTTCAGTTTTGCATTTAAGATCTGTGCAGCACCTAATCCAGATACACCTGCAATACCTTGTAACCATCCGTCAATACTCATGCTACGGCTACCGGTACCACTATTGACACCAAATAACATTTTGTATTCCAGGTTATCAGTTAATTTATAAGCTGCAGAGATATTTCCCAGGAAAGAATACACACTACTATTATCGTTGTATGCATCATTGAATGCTACCGGATTACCAGAACCATTGGCCGGGAAATTATATTTACCATTTGACAGGTATAAATTTGAAGTTGGGTTCCAGCTAAGGGCAGAAGAAATGATATTACCCTGAGAACCTGCGGTATTGGATACACTGGTTAATTGTTCAGCATAGTTACCAGTGATGATATTAAAGTCTAAAGTTAAACGCTTGTCTAATAATTTATAGCTTCCACCAATGGTAGCCAGGTATTTATCAAGCGCAGATTTTTTCAAAAATCCTTTTGTGTTAGAAGCCAATAATGAAGCACGAAAACGGCCAACATCATTACCACCACTCATAGCAAGTGAATAGTTCTGAGAAAGACCATTTTGGGTGATCGCTTTAAGGGCATCAGTATTAGTACCGCCATCCAAAGTAGAAGGCTGAGCATATTTTTTTAATGCAGTTCTGTATCCACCCGCATCCAATACTTCAAATCTTTTCATGTAACCCATATTGGCGCCATAGTTAACACCAAAATCAACTTTCATTGGACCTGCAGATGCTTTTTTGGTAGTGATCACAATCACACCATTTGCACCACGTGAACCGTAGATAGCTGCAGAAGACGCATCTTTCAATACATCGATCTGAGCGATACTGTTTGGATCAATGAACAATAATGGGTTTGAACTTGGCGTAGAACCAAAAGTGTTACTCAGGTTAGGTCTTGCACTTCCACCATCCAAAGGCACACCATCCACTACATATAATGGATTGTTGTTTGAACGGATTGAAGAAGTACCCCTGATCTGAATAGTAGAAGCAGCACCTGGCTGACCGCTGGTGTTGGTAACTTCCAGACCGGCTACTTTACTCTGTAACAACTGATCAGGAGCTACGATAGCACCCTGGTTAAAGTTTTTTGCCTGAACCGATACAACGGAACCGGTAAGGTCTTTTTTACGTGCTGTACCATAACCGATCACGACAACGTCGTTCAACTGGTCTGTACTGGCAGTTAAAGAAACATCTACAGATGATTTACCTGAGATATTTACTTCCTGACTACCAAATCCGACGGAAGAAACTACTAAAACAGAAGCAGATGATGGAACAGAGATCTTGAAAGATCCGTCGGCACCCGTTTGGGAACCGGCTTTTGATCCTTTCACGACTACTGAAGCACCAGCTAATGCCGATCCGTCTTTAGAGTCCGTTACTTTACCGGAAATGGTTTTGTTTTGGGCTTGCGAGGAGATAACAAGCAAGCAGGCAACTAAACCCATGAGAATGGGCTTGGCAAGCTTCGAAAAATTCATAAATGGCAGTTTATTGGTTATTAAGCGTGTACAAAATACACATTTTTATTTCTAAAAAAATTTTTTGTTAATTTTTTTTAGGATTTTTCCCAAAACCGGTCAAACATATCCTAATTGATACAGCAATCTTTACTACAGACCTTTCGAAACACTTAAACGATGCATTCAGAGATTTATTATTTATCTGAAAATCAACATTTAGAGGAATAAATGTAGGGGGATATAGGGATTCAAAACTAAATACCATCCTGCGGGATGAAGCACAAACGTTTGCGAAATCCTTTGCTGTGGACAATTTTTAGCTTAAATTTTGATTGATTTCAAGCCATGACCAATCCAACCCTTAAAAAAATAGCTCAAACATTGGGTTTGAGCATTTCTACGGTTTCCCGTGCCCTGAAGCAGCATCCGGATATTTCGGCCATTACCCGGAACAAAGTAACGGAACTTGCCAAAAGCCTGGATTATGAGCCCAATGCCAATGCTGTTCATCTGAGAACACAGAATAGTAAACTTTTTGGCGTATTGGTACCTACCATTTCCAATTATTTCTACGATTCATTTATTGCCTCAATCGAAGAAGAAGGCAGAAAGACGGGTTATTCGGTAATGATTCTGCAAAGCGGGAACGATCCTGTGATTGAAATGGATAACCTGAAACTATTCAGGCAGAACAGGATCAGTGGGTTATTTGCCTGTATTACATCCAAAACAACAGATCTGGCGGGTTTCGGAAAATTAGAAGAAATGGATGTGCCCATTATTTTCTTTGATATTGTTCCGCAAGCTGATACTATTAATAAGGTATGTCTTGCCGACCATCTGGCCGGGCAAATGGCAGCAGAAGCTATTATCCGCCGAAAAAAGAAATATGTATATGCTTTGTTTGGCGATCAGACGATGTCGATCAGCAAACAAAGAAAAAAAGCATTTACAGAAACGATTCAAAAAAAAGCACCCACCATTAGTTTACAAACCGATCAGGCAACTAGTAGTGAGCAGGCACGTGAACTAACAAACAAGATACTTGCCAAAAAGAAAAGGCCGGATACCATCTTTTGTATGAGCGATCAAATTTTAATTGGTGTGATGAAGGCTTTACAACAAAATCATATTGGTATTCCCGAGCAGATGGCAGTGATCACGATCAGCAATGGGTTTATCCCAAAACTTTTTCATCCTGATATTACTTATGTAGAAACCAGCGGGCACAAATTAGGCAAGCTTGCCTTTTCGCGTATGATGCAATGGCTGGAGGGAGATCATGAGTATGGAGAGATTATTTTGGAGTCGGTGTTGGTTGAGGGGGGGTCTTTATGAAAAGACGTCAATTGCGAGCTTCGCGAAGCAATCTGTGGGTTGTGCATGAGACAGGATTGAATAAAACAGTTTGACTCTCTGATTTTACCTGATCACTCAACCTCTATAACACAGATTGCTTCGTGCCTCGCAATTACGTTTTATTTTATCATCTCAAAAAACCTACTCCTGAATTTTTTAAATTCATCTTCCAATAAGCCAATTCCTTTTTCCTGAACCGGAGAAAGTGGTTCTAAAGCAGTGGCAACGGCAACATAGAGATCGCTTACCTTTCTTCTGAATTTAAACTCATCAAAGAAAATAGACTTACGGTTTAATTCAAGGATCTCGTGTTTGTATACATCCAGTTGTACGAGTTTCGCTTTTTTTGCTGTATCCGATTCAGCAGCTTTTGTAACTGTTGCAATGGTTTTATTCAGTGTATCAACCAGTGTGGCCAGTTGTTCGTGCAAGCTATGTAAACGCATGCCCTGCCTGTATAATAATTCTATTGATTGTATAGTAAATCCTTTGGCAGGATTTGCTTCAACAGTAATCAATTGCTCATAAGATTTTCCATTCGCTTTTACTACTATTTTATATTTACCTACGGGTACTTTCGGGCTTACAACCGAAGAACTCAAAACAGAAGATTGTGCAATAAACCCACCTTGTGCAACTTTAGGTGGATTGATATTTAATGGCCAGTACACTTTATTCAATCCTTTTACACCGGTACCATTGAAGTCTTTAATTTTTTTATTGGCAGCATCATACACTTCAATCTTCACACTTTCGTTACTGCGTTGATTCAAATAATAGTATATGGTTGGGGCTGATACTTTGGTTTCTCCCACCCAACCTGTTAAATTAACGGATGGTCGCGGGTACTGAGGATCGAATTCATATTTAAAATTCTGGATTGGAAATAGGATGGCTTCTTTATTTACATCAGCTTTAACCAGCTCTCGCAATGGTTGCAGGTTATCGATGATGTAAATACCTCTTCCATGAGAAGCGATTAACAAATCATTGGTTTGTGGTTGTATTTTAATATCGCGGACCAGATTATACCAGGGCATATTCTGGTATTTGCTGCGCATCCATGTGGTGCCGCCGTCCAGTGAGAAGAAGAGCCCCATTTCTGTTCCGAGGAAAAGCAATTTTTCATTCACTATATCTTCTCGGATCACATGGGCAAAGCCGGTGAATTCTGTTGAGGTAAATTTTTTCCAGGTATTACCTCCATCATAACTAACTACCACATACGTATTGTTATCGCCGTACATGTGATTATCTAATGTTACATAGATCCTTTTTTGATCGAGCGAAGAAATTTCGATACTGCTGATCCAGGTGTTTTCCGGAACACCTGTTTTCCAGATGCCTGCTGCTTTGTTCTGCCAGGTTTTTCCGCCATCTGTTGTTAACTGCAGGTTGCCATCATCGGTTCCTACCCAAATTCTGTTTTCATTTTTTGGATCCTGTGTGACTGTAAAAATGGTGCAGTGATTTTCGGCGCTGGTATTATCGCCGGTAATACCGCCACTGTTCTCTGATTGTTGTTGTTTGGCTTTGTTGTTGGTGGTAAGATCTGGTGAAACTCTTTCCCAGTTTCTTCCATCATCTGTTGAACGGAATAAATATTGTGATGCGATGTATAAATTGTACAATGGTTTTCCTGTGGCAGACCTTTTTACAGATGGGCCTGTAACAATAGGTGTGTTCCAGTTCCAGCGATGATCATCATCACCGGCTAATTTTTTGGGTTTGATGCCGTATGATAAACCGGTTGTGATATCAACCCTTGTAATCTCTCCTCCCTGCGATTCGGAGAAAACGATTTTTGGATTCACCAAACTGGTCTGCACCCAAAATCCATCGCCGCCACCTATGGTTCTCCAGTCAACAGAACTAACTCCTCCCGGTGATGTATTGGGAGCCATCCATGAATTGTTATCCTGCAATCCGCCATATACATTATAGGGTGTTTGGTTATCGGCACTTACATGATAGAATTGACCAACAGGAAGATTATTTAAAAACTGCCAGGTAGTTCCTTTATTCATGCTGAGGTAAACACCACCATCGGTACCAAGAAATAACATCTCTGTATTATTGGGATTCACCCATAATGCATGATGATCTGAATGCGGTACCACTCCGCCAAATGTATTTTCATTCCATGAATAACCTCCATCGGTTGAGGATGCAAAATCGAAGGCAGGCCGATATACTCTTTTCGGATCCTTTGGGTCGTATACGAGTGTACTGAAATAAAAAGGCCTTGCAGTAATATTTTCTGTAGAAGATAATTTTTTCCATGTTTCGCCTTCATCTTCCGATATATATAGACCCGGTGTTTTAGCTTCTACAATGGCTAATACTTCTGAAGGCTTGGAAGGATTGATGGTAATTACAATTCTGCCAAGATCTCCTTCGGGTAATCCTTTGGTTATTTTATTCCATGTTTTACCGCCATCATTTGTTTTGAACAATGCACTTCCTGAGCCACCGGAACTAAATGCAAAAGGTTTTCTTCTGAACTGCCAGAAAGAAGCAAACAAAGTTCCTGTTTTTGTAGGGTGCATGGCAATATCTGCGCAACCTGTTTCATCGTTTACAAATAATATTTTATTCCATGTTTTTCCGGCATCGGTTGATTTGTACAATCCTCTGTGGGAAGAAGATTTCCATAATGGGCCGGGAGAAGAAACATACACTGTTTTTTTATCAGCAGGATCAACAATTATTTTACTGATGCGTTCGGTACTATCCAATCCAATTTTCTGCCAGTTGTTTCCACCATCGGTTGTTTTATATAATCCATCCCCGATAGAAACTGAGTTACGCATATTGCTTTCTCCCGTTCCTGCATATACCACACGCGCATTGCCGGGTTCGATGGCAAGGGCACCTATTGACTGGCAATATTTATCAAACAAAGGAGTAAATGATTGGCCGCCGTTCTGGCTTTTCCAGATACCACCACCTGCTGTTCCCACATACAGGTTAACCTGTCCATCAGCAGTGATTCCTTCAATAGCAGTAATTCTTCCGCTCATGGTTGATGGGCCCAAAGTTCTTGCTCCCATTACCTGGAAATAGGAAGAATTTAAAGTGGTTTGTGCCTGAACGAAAAAAGCGAATAACAAAAACCAACCGGTTAATTTGAATTTGATAAACATAGGTTTTGATTTATAAAAAAACAGGCTGCATTCTTCTGCACCATGGGCACTACAGAAATGCAGCCTGATTATAAAAGATTCGTAACTTAAAAATTAATTGGCTTTAAAAATAGCTGCATCTATCGGGGCATTTACGGTTACTTTTTTGGTAACCATCATCATCATACCCTGATCTTGCTTGAACGCCATTTTAATTCCAAAATCTGTTGTCTGGTAATCGAGGTATTTTACTGAAGATTTGATTTCCTGTCCCTGTTGTTTTACAATACCTTCTATTTTGTAAATCAGACTTGTTTTGATATCGAAGAAATATGTTTTTTCATTACTGTTTTTAGTAGTGAGTTTGATCTTGAAATATTCATTGCCATCTTCTTCATCTTTCCCTAAAAATTCAACGGAAGAGCCTTTTGCTTTATAGTCGAGAAATGCATCCTGTATATCGAGATCGTCCACTTTTGATTTTAATTCATCAGCACTGATTGGATCGAGTGAAGCTTTTCCGGCTAAAGGATTTTGTGACCAGCCCTTATCGGGTGTAACAATATCGATGATCTTGTTACCCTGAAACTCAGCATCGATTCGTGTTCCTTTCATATGAATACCCTGCATGGTATAAGGAATGGCGATGCCCTGCACTTCTACCTGGCCTTCTATTTTAATGGATTGAACTTTTGACCATTTATCGGCACCACCAATAGCGGTGATATATTTAGCAATGATCTCGTCGGCTGTTTGGGCTTTGGCAGTTACAAAAGCTGATACGAGAACAGCCAATGAAAGGAGAATCTTTTTCATAATGTGATGTTTATAAGGTTTTATATGATTATGAGTAGGTATTGGATGCAATATATTACAGGTATTTGATTTTACTTTTAAAATATGACGACAGGTTGGTGATTCATTTGGACGGAGTTGAAGATTTAGAATAATTCTTTCCTTTTCATTAAACAAATGAACAGGGTGATCATAAATAGTATTCCCATCGTCTTAATAAACATCTCTGCAAAGCCTCTGCTCTGCGGTGAAAAAAATTCTTACTATAGAAAGCTAACGTAAATCAAAACCGTTATTCACCGCAGATCCGCAGAGAACGGGGAGATTTCGCAGAGTATATTTAACCAGATTTTACAATAAAATATTGATAGATCATTTCTGAAATTCTTGCCATTGCTTTCGTAGCTTCTTCATCGTTTTCAAGATTTTTTGAGAGGATGACCAATACATATTTTCTTCCATCCGGCAGATAAACAATTCCGGAATCATGGTGTACACCGGTGATACTTCCTGTTTTATGTGCTACGCGAACATCTTTTGGTAATAGTGCGGGGATTATTGTATTGTGTTTTTGATCAAATAATGTATTGATCATATCCTGACTGGCTTTTGAGTTGATCACTTTCCTTTTTGCCAGTTGTTCGTATATCACCATCAGATCGTATGCGGTAGTTGTATTGTTTAGGTTTTGTGCAAATGCTTTATTGTCTTCCACACCACGCAATACCATGATATCTTTTGCACCCAGATCTCTCATGGTTTGGGTTACTTTTTTGCCATCTACCATTTCCATGATGAGGTTTGTTGCGAAGTTGCTGCTCAGGATGATCATTTGATACACCAACTCTGACAATGGAACTTTTGTGCCAATTAATTTGTATAGTTCCTGCTGGCTATCATCAGATGCATTTAAAGAATACAGGCTGCCATCAACAATACTTTTGAATTCATTTTTTATGAGTACCGAATCTTCCAAATTTAATTTACCGTTAGCTACCTGTTTAAACACTTCGATCATTACGGGTGTTTTCATGGTGCTGGCTGCATGAAATAGTTCGTGTTCATTCCAAAGCAGGGTTTCTTCATTTTGCAAGTTTTTAAAAGCTACTGCAAAGAATCCTTTTTGTTTAGCGAGTTCTGTTTGTATACTTTGTAATAATTGCATTTTGTTTTGCGAAAAGCTATGACCCATTGTGCAACAAAAGAATAAACCAACTAAAAATTGTTTCATTGTTGTTCTATTTTTTGGATGGTTCTGTTGCTTTCAGAAAATCTGCAAAATAATTGGCATATACAGCCGGGATGGAGTGTGTACCATGCCCATTGGTTTGATCGGTAATAGGTAAGAGAACAAATTTTCCTTTCTGTACATTTTTAATTTCTTTTTCTGCGATACCCAATTCAGGTGGGTTAACCTGATCGTCTGCAGAATTGATGGATAATAAGGGTGCAGTAATTTTTGAGAGATGTGGTTGCGGATTATAATCGCGAGATGCATCAAACTGGTAAATAAAATCATTGGCATCGAGAGTGCCGAGAAATCTTTTTTCAAGGTTATCCAGCATGGTTTCTGATAATTCTCTTGTAGGCGCTGTTTTTTGCCATTGTAATGGGCTGCTGCTCATAAAGATCATGGAAGAAATGGCGCCGCTTAGGCCAACCTTGGGCTGTTGTGTGTATTCGCCACCCTTCCATTCAGGATCCATTTTGATCAGATCGATCGCCATTTTTCTTTGAATACGATTTCTGCCGGCAATGGCAACTGGCAAACTTGCCAATGGCATCAATGCATCCATAAAACCGGGATAAGTGTATCCCCAAACCCATGTATGCATACCACCCATAGAAGTACCCATCACCAGGCGAAGATGGTTGATGTGTAAATGTTCGGTAAGCAACCGGTAATCTGCCAATACCATATCATCATAGGTGTACTTTGGGAAGCGCATATGCAAACCATCACTTGGTTTACCGGATTTTCCGTGACCTATCCCATCGGGTAAAATAATACAGTATTTGGTGGCGTCTAATAATTGTCCGGGACCAAACAGAAAGCCGGCAAATCTATCATTCAAAAAATTAGCGCCACTTCCGGTTGTGCCGTGCATGATCAAAACAGCATTGGTAATTTGACCTTCTTTATTGGTTTGTGGTTGGCCAATCATGGTATAGTGCAATCGTAATGAAGCGATCTTTTCTCCGCTTACAAAAGGGAAATTATTGATCACATAATTTCCTTCCACCGGAGCGGGATAGTTTGCCTGGGCAATAACTGTTACAACATTGAAAAATACAGCTGCCAATACAAAACAGGGCAGAAAATATTGTTTAATTTTATATCTCATAGTTGTCATGTTTTAGAAAGGGAAATAGATCTTTTACAAAATACACAAACCAACCGAATAATTTTAAGAATCATTAAACGAATTAACTATGGAGAATTTTAAACTGTATATGCTTTTATTAGGCTGTAAACCAAAAGACCGTTTTACAGAACAACATGATATATTTTTTGGAGCAGGTCATTCGCTAAAAGACTTACTTCATGATATACAGGCTTTCTGGCCGGGCACACATAAAATTCATATTGATGCATGGCGGAGGGTAACGGAAGTAAATGGTTACCAGATCAGCCTTATCCTAAAATCTGAAACCACTGCTGCCAATGAAAAAAAGAATGGGCAATTGTTCTTTTTAAACCTTGGTGGTTATAAAGCAGATGAGTTTGAAGAATATCATTATAAGATGCTGGTGGTGGCCAAAGACAAAGCATCTGCCATTGAGCAGGCTAAGCAATCTGCATTTTATAAACACACCGGTTTTGAAGGAGCCAGTTCGCACATTGATGATAAGTATGGTGTGGATGTGGATGATCTGTATGAGATAGAAGATATTTTACCTGCAGTGATAAAAGAAAATTTCTTTGTACATATTGAGCCGGTACAAAACGCTGAAAAAGATATCTGGCATTTGGGGTATACGAAATTGAGTTCGTTGGAAATACAGAAATAATATCGCTCTGCGTTAATCAATAATTTAATTGCATAAATGCCGGAGGCAAGTATTCACAAAGATCTCCGGCAATCATTCCTGTTTCGCCAAGTTGTTCTTTGGCAAGATCGCCTGCGAGGCCGTGGGTAAAAACACTTATCAGACAGGCATCTAAAGAAGTATATCCCTGTGCAAGCAACCCTGTTACAATTCCCGTTAACACATCTCCACTACCCCCTTTTGCCATACCCGGATTTCCGGTTGTATTAAAATAGCAATCTCCGTTAGGTGTTGAAATGCAGGTGTGTGCCCCTTTCAATATGATGTATACCTGATATTGTTTTGATAATTGAATTTGAAGTTCATGTCTTTCAAAATCATTTGTTGTTGTTCCGGCCAGTCTTTCAAATTCTTTGGGATGTGGCGTAAGTATAGAATTTCCAGGGATCAATCGTAACCAGTCAGAATGCATACTGATGATATTCAAAGCATCCGCATCCAACACCAATGGCGATTCTGAAAACGTAAGCAGAAAATGTACAGCTTTTTGTGTGATCTCATCAGTACCTATTCCGGGGCCAATACCAACAGCTGAAAATCGGTGAAATCCAACTTCATTGCCGATCAATTTTTCATTTGTATCAATTGATACCATTGCTTCGGGATTGGTGGTTTGTATGATTTCATTACCGCAGGAAGGAATGTGTACCGTAAGCAGTCCGGTACCACTTCGTAAACAGGCTTTTGCAGCCAGTACAGCTGCACCCATCTTCCCATAACTTCCGGCTATTAATAAAGCATGGCCAAAATTTCCTTTGTGTGAAAATTTATTTCGGGGTTTTATTAACGAAGTAATCAACTCTTTGGTAAGCTGGTAATGATTGGTGGGCTGATCTTTTATGAATTGATCATTTAATCCAATATCAAGTATCTCCCAGTCACCAACCCAGACCGCATTTTCTGGAAAGAAAAAAGCAAGCTTGGGAAACTGAAAACTTAGCGTGACTGCCGCTTTTATAATTGCAGATGATTTAATAGAACTGGTATCTGCAAAAAGTCCGGAAGGAATATCGATAGAAATTATTTTCGAACTACGAGCATTGATATGATTGATACATGCAGCACATACACCATCAACCTGCCTTCTTAATCCTGTTCCAAAAACTGCATCAATAATGAGATCCGATTTGGAGATGAGCGGAAAATCTTTTTCTGATGTAATATAACTGATTGATTGTTCAGTTTGTTGCCAACGTTTTTTATTCTCTAAAAAATCTTCAGAGAATACTTCTGTTTCAGAAAGTACAAAAACACGAACCGTATATCCTGCAAGAAACAGTAACCTCGCAATGGCTAATCCATCACCACCATTGTTTCCCGGTCCACAAAAAATAAGGAAGGCTTTTTCTTTTGAAAACTGTTGTTGTAACCAGTGAGCGCATTGCAAAGCTGCACGTTCCATCAGATCAATCGATAAAATGCCTTCCGCGTCTATTGTAAAGTGGTCTGCATCTTTGATCTGTTGTGTGGAAAATATTTTTAGTGGCAGGTTCATTGCGAATTCTATTCTATACAAAATTACTTACTCTGTTCCATGCGTAAGTAATTTTGTATAGAAAGACTATTGACCCCAGATCTTGTAGATCAGGTAGATCAGTATTGAGCCAACAACCAACAATATCATTCCGTTCAGCCGTTTTTTCTTGATGAATAAAAGAAGGATCAGCCCGCTTAAAGAGATGATCACCATTAACACTGCAGAAATATCAATTACCCAGGCCCAAACCGTACCTGTATCACGGCCTTTGTGCAGATCATTTGCAAAACCAATAAAGCCGGTTTTTGTTTGGGTAAACTCGTATTCCCCCGTTTCGCGGGTGATAAAAGCATTTGCTTCGTAACCCGGACCTTTAAAGGAAACACTTACCTGGCTATCCTCAATTCTGAAATCAACAACTGCACCTTTTACTGCGTGTTGGTTTCTGAAATATTCAACTACGGAAAGTTTGGCAACCAGATTGGTGTCTTTATTATTTACCCAGCTTGCTGTTAATTTTCCTTTCTCCTGTTTTGTTTGAGGTTTACCCTGAAACCAGTCTGCATGATTCAATGTTAACCCCGTTACCGAGAAAAAAAGTACAATGGTAAAACTCACCATTGATAAATAAATATGTAACCATCTTGAAAGCATTGCGAGCTTTCTTTTAAGCACGGTCTTTTGTTTCGTATCTGCCACTGCTAATGAATTTCTATTGAGCGATTAATTATCTGATTTCTTTTTGTATTCCAAAGATACAGAAGCTACTTCTACATTACCTGCAATGGTTGCCTGTTGTGCATTTCCTTTAAAACTCATTTCCTGACTCATTAGCTGATAAGTACCATGTTCGCGCGCTGCTTCAATATAAATGGTGTATTTGCCAGGTTTTACATAAAGGCCCTTATCATCTTTACCATCCCATTTTAAAGAATACTTTCCAGCAGAGCGGGTTGCACTGGAAATAGAAGCCATATTACCTGTTCCGGTTGTAAAATTTGAGTAATTGGCACTATACCAGGCACGCAATTCATGCAACCAGCGATCTTTGTTAAACCAAACAGCGATTGTTCGAACAGATTTTTTGTCAGCATCTTCAACCCATACCGCTACAAAGGGTCGGCGGCCAAAACCCTGTAATTGAGCCAGCTCAACATTTACAGTTAATTCATAATCCGGATTCCACTGATCGGCAGTAATGCTTGCAGCTGGTTTTGTTTTTTTGGTTTCAGCAATTTCAATAGCACTCCATCCTTTACTGGTAATGCGATCGCCATTTTTAGTGATCATCATATATTCTGCCCCGGGAACGGTAGAAGCCAGTTGTTTACTTTCTTCTACACTCAATACATTAAAGGCAGTAGCCAATGCACCTGCATCGGTTGCACTGGGGGCAACAACGGTAGCACTAATCACTTCACCAGCAGGTAAGCCGGTACGTGGGTCGATGATATGAGAATACCATTTACCATTGATCAGTTCTCCACGTCGGTAATTACCACTGGTGGCAACTGCTTTATTGTTTAGCAGCAATCTATCTATCGGTGCGTCGTTTTCTGCATCGGCCTTAGGATCACTCACATTTATTTTTTCTGATTGATTACCGGCTATTATAATATCACCACCAATATTTACTACAACAGCATTTACGTCTGTTACAGACATAGCTGCATCTGCTGCATGTTTGATGATATAGCTTTTTGCAAAAGAATTCAGCATCAATGGTACATTACTGGTATGTGTGGCTGTCTGTGTTGTTGCATCCAATACATAATGTGTTTGCTGAACTTCTGTAACAGCGCGGTTAATTTCTTCCTGAGAAGGAATGACTTGTTTAGCTGCAGCCTGTTTCCATAATTGGCCGATTACCTGTGCAGAAGCATCTAATGCTCCGCCACTTTTCAATTTCCATTGTTCAAACAGACTTAATACTTCAAACAATTCTTTTGAAACGGGTATTGCCTGTTGAGATGTTTTCATCCATTTACTAAACTCGCTGTTTACATCGTAACCACTCAATATTTTTGACATCCTTTCTATTTCTGATAAGGCAGCATTTTCTGCTACTGATGCCTGCTTTTCAGAATAGGCATGTACTTTTAATTCGAGAGAAGTACCCAAAACATTTTCGAATTGAGATACATACAAACGGGAAGTTTTTTTTGCTTTTGGGGTTGGCATTGCATTAAGTGCCAAAGATCCAAGCATACAAACACAAAACAGAAAACGGGTTATTTTTTTCATGATAAAAAATTATAAATGAACGATTGCTTTAGTATTATATCGGGTGCAAATTACCCTTGCTCAATATGCTACACTTACTCTGACGGGAAATATTTTTTAGGTGATGAGTCGATTTTACTCGGTTATTCTCTGTTAAAATTTCGAATTAGGGTAATATTATATCCTTGCTATCCCTGATTAATATTTTGTATTTTTCATTTCAAATCTGCTTTTCACTTCTTAAACTGTACCCAATGCATAAAAGATCATTTATAAAAGGATTAGCACTGGCAGGTGTTTCTGCACCTTTCTCTGCAAGTGCACTTGATAACTGGCTTCTGCTGGCTAATAAAAAAACAGCAACTGAACTGGCATCTGATGATGATTTCTGGACGGGTATACGCGGTCAATACAATTTGAAAACCGATTATATCAATCTCGAAAATGGGTATTACAATATTCTTCCAAAAGAGATCCTTGAAAATTATATCAAACATATCCGCGAAGTAAATTACCAGGGATCGTATTATATGCGAACCGTTCAGTTTGACAATAAAAAAAATATGGCTGCAAAAGTAGCTGAGTTAATGGGATGTTCTTCAGAAGAATTGATACTAACACGAAACACTACCGAATCACTCGATATGATCATTGGCGGTTTTCACTGGAATGCAGGTGACGAAGCCATTATGGCTGAACAGGATTACGGATCCATGCTGGAGATGTTCAAGCAGGTAGGCAGAAGATTTGGTGTTGTGAATAAAGTACTTTCATTACCATTACATCCTGCTTCTGATGAAGAGATAGTAACCCTTTATGCCAATGCCATCACTCCAAAAACAAAACTGTTGATGGTTTGTCATATGGTGAATATCACCGGACAAATTTTACCCATCCGCAAGATCTGCGATATGGCACACAGCAAAGGAGTTCAGGTAATGGTAGATGGGGCGCATGCAGTGGCACATATTCAATACAAGATCCCTGATCTGCATTGTGATTATTATGGAGCCAGTTTACATAAATGGTTATGTGTTCCTTTAGGTGTTGGAATGCTATATGTAAAAAAAGAAAACATTGAAAAGATCTGGCCATTGATAGCAGAAGGGGATAGAAAAGAGGATGATATTTCAAGATTGAATCATATTGGTACACATCCTGTTCATACAGATCTTGCCGTTAGTGATGCTGTTGATTTTTATCATAAAATAGGTGCTGAAAGAAAAGAAAACAGGCTTCGGTTTTTGCAGCAATACTGGACCACAAAAGTGAGGAACCTGCCCGGCGTAATTGTAAACACACCTGCTGATCCTAAAAGATCATGTGGTATTGCAAATGTTGGAATCAAAGGAATGAAGCCGGTAGAAATGGCTGCAACTTTGCTTAAAAAATATAATATCTATACTGTTGCCATCGATGGCGCCAATGTGCATGGCTGCCGTATCACACCAAATATTTTTACTACTACTGCAGAACTCGATGTGTTGGTAAAAGCATTGGGAGAAATGGGAAGTGCAGGATGAAATTGAACAGATGAATATTGAACAAGGAACAGATGAATGATTAAGTGCCGTCATTGCGAGCTTCGCGAAGCAATCTGTGGTTTGTCATTTCAGTCAGTCTGAAAATTCGGAACACAGATTGCTTCGCGAAGCTCGCAATGACGGGGAAGGCCATCCTTTTGGGGATGGCCTTCTTATAGATCATTCATGCA
>CANBSW010000062.1 GCA_947372235.1 Chitinophagaceae bacterium
TTTTCCATTTACATCTTGTTTGGCTACCAGTGACAGGCACTTTCAGGTATATATGTGCATAAAAAAAGCACTGATTTACAGTGCCTTTTCGGTGGAGAGTATCGGGGTCGAACCGACGACCTCTTGCATGCCATGCAAGCGCTCTAGCCAACTGAGCTAACCCCCCATTATTTTATTAAGAACCGAAGCCCTTCCCGCCGTTGGCGGGATGCTTTATCCAAATGAGCTACCCCCATGTGGATTGCAAATGTATAGGGTGATTGGGGTTTGGCAAAATTTTAGTTTGACACTATCTGATTCCTTACCTAACAATAGAAAAATGAGAATTCAAACTTGATAAATTGGAGTGCTCAATCAAATTTAACCAAGCGAATACTCCTATTATCATCAGCCTCCGCCCAACCCAAATAGCAGACCCACCAATATCCAATAACCCATAAATATCAATAAAATGATACCAACAATTTTTACGAAAATCATGAAAATCTTTACCAACTTTTTATTATTGGCGAGATAATCATTCATTGAATTATTGAGTTTATCCTGAAATTCTTCATTTTCCATTTGATTGTTTTTATAGATTGATAAAAATTAATTCAACATCATTATTACCATAAAACTATTTCCATGAGTTAATATATTGCCGGAAAAAGCTATAGATCGGTTATTCTATTATTGAAAACACTCTTTTCCAATCACAGATTGCTTCGTCGTTCCTCCTCGCAATGACGCAATTCATCATTCATCTGTTCCTTGTTCATTATTCATCTGTTCTAAAGCCATCCTCTTTTACGATAATCAGCAAACCCGATCTTCAACGCATCTTTAATCTGAGCATAAATTACCGGATCATCTTTTTTAATATAGAAGCAGGCTTTGCCTTTGAGGCATTTTAATAATTCAGGTTGTAATTGTTTTCTCACCGGTTCATTCATGTATACCGGCATATAATAAAAGCCTACATAGCCTTTTTGTATCAATGCAGATACAAACCACATTCCGGGCTTTTTGCGGCCATCAATTACAAGGGGGCGATCATTGATCAGTGCAATTTTTCCGCCATCGCCTCCATGCATTTTCATTTCTCCTTTTACATAAGGCAGCAGCAGTGCTTTTATTTTTTCAAAAATGGGTATGAGCTGTGGCTGCCCGCCCGATTTATCTTCGTATTTAACCACATATTCATCTTTCCCAACTATTTTTTTTCGCGCAACTTTTTTAACTGCCGTTTTGGAAACTGCTTTTTTTACAGCTTTTTTAGTAACTGTTTTTTTTGCTGCTTTTACCGGTGTAGATTTTGCCATGCGGATGTATTTTCTCCAATATAAAAAAAGTCCGCTGAAGCGCATAGCTTGAGCGGACTTTTTGTTATTGTGAGTGGTCAGTTGTGAGTTGTGAGTGGATACATTTACTATATACTGACAACTCACTACTGACTACTCAAATTCTAATCCCAAATCTCTTCCTTTCCTTCCAGCCACAGCTTAACGGCTTCTGTGGTAACCGATTTTGGTCTTTCCAGCGGGAAGGCCAGGGCACGGTCCCAGCAGAGGCTGGCCAGTACACCCAGTGCACGGCTAACGGCGAAGAGAACGGTATAAAATTCATATTCCACCAAACCATAATGAACCAGTAAAGCGCCACTATGTGCATCTACATTGGGCCATGGATTTTTGATCTTACCAAGGCTTTGTAAAATCGGGGGAACAGTATCGTATATTTTCCAAACAGTGTTTACCAGTTTATCATCGGGCATATGTTTTTTACCAAACTCCATCTGTGCAGTAAAACGCGGATCTGTTTTACGCAAAACGGCATGTCCATAACCCGGAACTACTTTACCCGAAGAAAGGGTTTTCTGTACATAATCAGCAATCTGCTCTTTACTTGGCTCATCCGTACCCAATTGCTCCTGCATTTCAAAGATCCATTTGATCACTTCCTGGTTGGCCAATCCGTGTAGCGGACCTGCCAGGCCATTCATACCGGCTGCGTAACATAAGAATGGATCGCTCAAAGCAGATCCTACCAGGTGAGTGGTATGAGCAGATACATTACCTCCTTCATGATCGGCATGGATGGTCATGTATAAACGCATCAGCTCTTTAAAGCTCTCATCCTCAAAACCCATCATGTGGGCAAGGTTTCCGCCCCAGTCTAACAAACCATTGGGTTGAATATGTTCGTTGTTCTTGTATTTTCTGCGATAGATATAGGCGGCAATTCTTGGCAAACGTGCAATCAGATCCAGTGAATCATCATACACAGAATCCCAATAATCTTTCTTGTTAATACCTTTGGCGTATTCTTTGGCAAAATGACTTTCGGTTTGCAATGCCATAACCCCGGTAACAAACATGGTCATTGGGTGTGCGTTGATTGGTAAAGCATCTATCGTTGCAAACACATAATTGGGTACATGGCTGCGGCGTTGTAAAACACTGGTAATATGGTTTACATCTTCTTCTGTAGGCAGCTCACCTACCAGCATGAGGTAAAACAAACCTTCGGGTAAAGGTTCTCCGCCACCCGGCGCTTTGGGTAGTTTTTCCTGTAATTCAGGAATTGAATAGCCGCGAAAACGGATTCCTTCCTGCGCATCCAGCAAACTGGTTTCTGTTACCAGACCGGTAATACCACGCATACCCTGATAAGCCTGAGCAAGGGTTACTTCCCCAATTTTTTTGTTTCCATGTTCTTTCAACAATTCTTTGATCTCAGCACTGGAAGCATCTGCTTTTGCTTTAAACCTGTCTTTTACAATCCCCATGACTACTTTGTTTTATGGTAAACTTTACTAAAAACACGTTTAGAAAGCTTATTAGGAATGATTATTATATAAGTGCTAAAGGTAAAACAAGTTGCCTTGCGCAACAAAACAAACTAAGAGAATAGACACAGAAATAATGATAAAATTACTTAGGTGCTTTACGATACAGGTAGATTACCACAAACACGAAAAGCAAATTGGGGATCCACGCTGCTATTAAGGGAGGCAGATTGCCTTTTGTTGAGAAGATAGTAGAAAATCTGTCGGTTATGATAAATAGAGCAGCGATCATAAACCCTACGGCAAGGTGGGCCCCGCTTCCTCCCCTTACTTTTTTGCCGGCTACTATAGCGCCAATAAGTGTTAGCAGCAAAACGGTAATACAGGTGGCATCTCTTCTATATCGCTCCACTTTCAGGTCGTTCAGACCTTCTGAGCCACGCAATTCTTCCAAACGGATAAACCTGTCCAGTTCGGGTGAGGTTAATTTATCCTTGGTGTATTTATCCCTGCTTAGATCGTATGGCTTAAAATTAAAATTTCTGGGCTTGCTGGTTTCCATGGTTACCACTTCTTTCAATGGCATCAGTTTTCTGTCGATCATTGATTCCAGCCTCCATTTCCTGATGGCTGTATCCCAAACCAGGGCATCGGCCCGGGTATTTTCCACCACTTTATTCCCTATCACTTTATAGAAAAAAGCAGTACTACTTCTCTTGGTTAAAGTGTCGTAGGCATAAATACCTGCATAGGTAAATGAATCTGTACGCAAATAAATATTGTTATTGCCTGCTACCAGTGCGTTATAAGAATTATTTCCGTCGATATATTTTGCTTCAAATGCACCTCGTACCTGGTTGGCCCTTGGCACCACCCACATATTGGCAAACCAAAGTATGATCGCCAGAGTTAATCCACCAATCCAGTAGGGACGTAACCATCTGCTGTAACCGGTTCCACTGGCTAATATGGCAATGATCTCACTCCGGCCGGCCATTTTTGAGGTAAAGAAGATTACGGCAATAAATACGAACAAAGGAAATAAGAGTGCGATAATATGGGGAATAAACCCGAAATAATATTGAGTGATGATCTTTCGGAAACCCAGTCCCGATTTCACAAAATCATCTGTTTTTTCGCTGATATCCACCACTACGGCGATAATGGCAAACAGGAAAATAGCAAAGAAGAAAGTAGAGAAAAACTTTTTTAGTATGTACCAGTCGAGTTTCTTCATGTTGGGTTATCGTGGCAAAGATAAAGGGTGAAAGGAAGTTATGGTGGTGAAAGGTGTTAAAAGGGGTTAAAGGGAGTTAAAGTGGTTAAAATAGTTAAAAGAGTTAAAATAGTTAAACAGGTTATTGATAAATTCTCGGTTTAAACCACTCTAACCCTTTTAACTATTTTAACCACTTTAACTAAACACCCATCACAGCCTCTGTTTCACTATTTCTACCATTTCCTTTTTCCAGGAAGCAAAATTACCCGCCAAAATCTGCTCTCTCGCCTGCCCTACCAGCCATAGATAAAACGACAGGTTCTGGATACTGGCTAATTGCAATCCCAGGATTTCATCAGCCACAAACAAATGGCGGAGATAGGCTTTCGTATAAAACTGACTCATTTCGGAAGGCAATCCAGGATCGATGGGAGAAAAATCGCTGGCGAATTTTTTGTTGCGGATATTGATCACACCCTGCGTGGTAAATAACATTCCGTTGCGGCCATTGCGAGTGGGCATTACGCAATCGAACATATCAACTCCGCGGTCAATGCCTTCCAGCAGATCCCAGGGCGTGCCTACGCCCATTAAATAGCGGGGTTTGGTTTCAGGTAAAATATCGCAACACATTTCTGTGAATTCGTACATCATTTCTACCGGCTCGCCAACACTTAATCCGCCAATCGCATTTCCAGCGGCTCCTTTTGAGGCAATGTATTCGCAGGAAGCGATTCTCAGATCTTTATAAGTACTCCCTTGAACAATGGGAAAGAGATTTTGGGTATACCCATATTTATCAGGTGTTTCAGACAAACGTGCAAAACATCTGTCTAACCAGCGATGTGTTAATTCCATACTTTTTTTCGCATAGGCGTAATCGCTTGGGTATGGCGGACATTCATCAAATGCCATAATGATATCTGCACCAATGCTACGCTGGATATCCATCACAGATTCGGGACTGAACATATGTCTGCTTCCATCAATATGCGATTGAAACAGTACCCCCTCTTCTTTGATCTTACGATTTGCTGCCAATGAAAATACCTGGTAACCGCCACTATCGGTCAGAATGGGCCTGTCCCACCCATTGAATTTGTGTAATCCACCTGCCGCTTCCAACACTTCTGTTCCCGGGCGGAGGTATAAATGGTAGGTATTCCCTAAAATGATCTGGGCCTTGATATCCTGTTTTAATTGCTGCTGGGTAACCGCTTTTACACTTCCTACTGTTCCTACGGGCATAAAAATGGGCGTTAAGATCTCCCCATGATCGGTGGTGATTTTTCCTGCCCTTGCTTTAGAGCCTGCTGCGGTTGTTTGTAACTGAAAATCCAATGATGCCATTTGGCAAAAATAGGGTAGTTCATGGGGATAGCATATAGTTCATAGCAGATGGCGTATGGTTCATGGTCAGAAGGCTTTACTATGAACTATCACCCCCCATCTTTTCCACATACCCCCCCATCAAACCCCTACAAACGCTATTTTTGCGGGATGATGATACCACCCATCGTTTGGACCATTCTTTTTTACACTTTTTGTACGGTGATCGCGATACAGGTTTTTTATTATCTGTATTTTTTCAGCCGTTTGGCTTTTTACAAAGAACCTTTACGCGATACGTCTGTAGAACATCCTATTTCTGTGGTGATCTGTGCCAGGGATGAAGCAGATAACCTTGCACGAAATTTACCCGGTGTATTGGTGCAGGATTATAAAACCACACATGAAATCATTATTGTAAATGACAATTCAACTGATGAAGGGCGATATGTAATTGATGAGTTTCAAAAATCATTCAAAAACATTAATCACATACAATTAACACAGGAAGCGAAGATGATCAGCGGAAAGAAATTTCCTTTGTCGATTGGTATAAAGAGTGCGAAGTATGAGATTGTTCTGTTAACAGATGCAGATTGTACACCAGCTTCGGAATTCTGGATGCAGAAAATGCAGGATGCCTATGATGAGCATACTGAGATCGTTTTAGGATATGGCGCTTATCATAAAAGGCCGGGCATTTTAAACAAGCTCATCCGTTTTGAAACCTTTCATACGGCTATTCAATATTTATCTTATGCCATTGCAGGCACTCCTTATATGGGTGTGGGTAGAAATCTTAGTTATAAAAAAGCAGTGTTTCTTCGTAACAAAGGATTCTCTTCCATTAACCAGATACCTAGTGGTGATGATGACCTGTTTATTAACCAGGTAGCAACAAAAGAGAATACAACAGTTGTTATTGATCCGGATACACATACTGTAAGTGAGCCGAAAAAAAGATGGAGCGATTGGATGACACAGAAATACCGCCATTATACAACCGCGGGTTATTACAAACCAAAGCATAAATTTTTATTGGGATTATATTCGCTCAGTTTATTTTTAATCTATCCCTTACTGGCAGTGTCTATTATCTTTTTTAACTGGTGGATCGCATTGGCTGTATATGGGGTTCGTTTGATTGTACAGGCAGTTGTTTATTTTAAGGGGATGAAAAAACTGAATGAGGCTGATCTCTGGCCATGGTTTTTATTCCTTGATATCTGGATGTTCTTTTACTTCATTTTTACTTTACCCGCCATATGGAAAGCACCCCGCAAAAACTGGGCTTAATACTGAAATATTTTGATGATTTTTCAGAAGAGCAGATCAAACAATTTGCGGCATTGGAAGAATTATACACAGAATGGAATGCGAAGATCAATGTGATCTCGCGTAAAGATATTGACAGTATTTATTTACACCATGTACTGCATTCATTAAGTATTGCCGCTATTGCTGATTTTCAACCCGGCACACAGGTAATTGATATTGGCTGTGGTGGCGGTTTCCCCGGTGTGCCGCTGGCGATCTTTTTTCCGAAAGTAAAATTTCATCTGGTAGACAGTATTGCCAAAAAACTAAAAGTGGTAGATGCAGTTTGTGAAGGGGCCAATATTAAAAACATTACCACGCAACATACCCGAGCAGAAGATATCAAAAACAAAAAATTTGATTACGCTATTTCACGCGCTGTTGCCCCATTAAAAGATCTTTGGAAATGGAGTGCTCCATTACTTAAAAAAGACCATAGCAAACCTTTACCTAACGGATTGATCTGCCTCAAAGGCGGCGATCTTGCCCAGGAAATTTTCGAAAGTGGCTTACGCCCCAAGATGATGCCGATCTTTAAAATTTTCCCGGAAGAATATTTTCAGGAAAAGTTTGTGCTACATGCGGCGAAGTGAGAAAAATTATGTTGAATTTTAAATGTTGTATTAAGTATTCACACAACATTTAAAATTCAACATTCAACATAAAAATTAGTCCGGAATCACCAGCTTATTATTCGTCCTATTAATATCAGCCAAACGCTGGCTGGGATCGATTTCTACAGATTTGATATCCGCAATGCCTTTAGAAATGCTGAATGAATAATCAGGGTGTGTCCATTTCCATTCTTCATGTACAATTCTTGGAATATTATTTTCAGCCGGTTTTTCTCCGTACATCATACTTAATGGGATATAATGCATTTCCTGTGTTCCGTCTTTATAAGTAACCAATACATCAATTGGCATTGGCATTTTTCCAATACGTTTCACACTCAATATTGTTTTGCCGTCTTTCACATTAATATCGCCAACAGCATAATCAATGGTTTTGGTACTGTTGATCCAGTATTCTTTATACCAGTCCAATTCCATACCACTAACTTTTTCTGCTACGCGGATAAAATCATTCGGGTTGGGATGCTTGAAACGCCATGCATTGTAGTAGGCGAGTAATATTTTATCACGAACCGTATCGCCAACAATATAGCCTAACTGCGACATGAATATTAACCCTTTACCATAAGAAGCATTGCTATATGCGTAATTGGTGTTGTAATGATCAGAGTGAGTACTGGCGGGTTCTTCTAAACCACTTTTTACAAGATTCAAATAGCTTCGGTAGGTACCGCTATACCAAAATCCTGGGGTGTTATGCATCGTGGCAAGTACCCTTGTTTGTGCATACTGAGTAAACCCTTCATCCATCCATGGATACAACGATTCATTGGTACCCATCATCATCTGGTACCAACTATGCATCCACTCATGTATGGCAGCACTAATACTGGGGTTATTAATTAAAGTGGCCATTGGATATTCCATTCCCCCATCACCACCCTGAATAAAAGTGTATGTTTTATAGGGATAGGCACCAAATGTTTTGGCTATAATTGGATAAGCAACAGCAGCACTATCTGCAACATTCTGCCAACGTTTTTCCAATGAATCAACTGCTTTATAAACCACCCTGATCAATGGACCATCTTTAACGGTACGTGTAGTCATTTTAAAATCAGGATCTGCAGCCCAAACAAAATCATGCACATTGTAAGTTTGCCATTTCCAGGTAAGCGTATTGCCTGCAGCAGGTTTTACAGGTGTTCCAGCAGCCTGATAACCAAAGCCTACTTCGTTTGGATTTTGCAGGTCACCTCCTGCTGTTACCATGTATTTTTTATCGATGGTAATATTTACATCGTAATCGCCCCAAACACCATAAAATTCTCTGGCAATGTAGGGATTCGCATTCCATCCCTGATAATCATATTCTACCATTTTAGGATACCACTGACTCATGCTGTAACGTACCCCTTCTTTATTATCCCTTCCGCTTCTGCGGATCTGTAGTGGGACCTGTGCTTCGAATGCAACATCCATCTGCACTTTAGACTTTGGAAGTATCGGTTTACTCAACAACACTTCGAGAATGGTTTCATGTTCTTTGAGTTTTTGATCAACACCATTTATTTTAATACTACTTACTTTTTGATACCCGATTTGATCAGGCGTTAATTTGCTGATCCTGTCTTTCACCCTATCATCCCAATCCAATCCATCACTTCTCCGACTCGGTTCGTTCAATTTTATTTTACCCAGTTCCCGACTGCGTACATCCATACTGCTTTCGGGCTGAAATGCATTCCAGTATAAATGAAAATATACTTTTGATAAAGTATCAGGAGAGTTATTGGTATATTCTAGTTTTTCTGTTCCAGTGAATTTATTGGACACAACATCCACATTCACATTGATCACATATTTGATGCGTTGCTGCCAGCGGTCGGGCTGTGCGGAGGCAGTTGTTAGTTGACAGATGACAGTTAACAGAATAACAATAAAGGCTAAACATTTTCTCATAGTTCAGTTATAGTTTAAGAAGGTAAATGTCAGGAAAAAAGTGAAAAAAAGGCTCACTAATCGGTGATTATTGCTCCACACCCGCTACAACGATCACGATCTCGCCTTTTACCGTTTTGGCTTTGAAATGATCGGCTACTTCGCGGAGGGTACCGCGTTTATTTTCTTCGAACATTTTAGTGAGTTCACGACTTACGCTACATTCCCTTTCTGCGCCGAAGTATTGAATGAATTCTTCGAGGGTTTTTACAAGTCGCATCGGGCTTTCATAGAAAATCATAGTTCTGTCTTCAAGGGCCAGTTTTTTCATCATAGTTTGCCTTCCTTTTTTCAGTGGCAAAAATCCTTCAAAAGCAAAACGGTTTGTGGGAATTCCGCTGTTAACCAATGCCGGCACAAATGCCGCGGCACCCGGTAAACATTCTACTTTTACTTCCTGCTTAATACATTCTCTCACCAATAAAAATGCAGGATCCGAAATACCGGGTGTGCCTGCATCAGTAATCAATGCCATCGTTTTACCCGAGCGCAGCTGATCAACAATATGAGAAACAATTTTATGTTCGTTATGTTGATGATAAGGTGAGATGGGTTTCTGAATATTATAATGATTCAGCAATTTGGATGATGTACGCGTATCCTCACACAAGATCACATCTACCTGCTGCAACACTTCGAGGGAGCGAAGCGTGATGTCTTTCAGGTTGCCGAGAGGGGTGGGAACGAGGTAGAGCAATGCAATTAAGAATTAAAAATTAAGAATTAAAAATTAAAAGTCAATAATTGATGGCAGGGCAGTAGAGTGGGCCTTGACCTTTTTAATTTTTAATTATTAACTTTTAACTTTCCTAGTTGATCATTTCAATTTCATAAAACTCCATCACCGGATTGGCGAGAAGTTTTTTGCAGGCGTCTTCAGCTATTTGTTTGGATTGTTCTTCACTGTCGGCCTCAATCTGTAATGTAATATGTTTACCTACACGAACATCTGAGATAGCATTTAATCCTAAGTTCTGCATACCACCTAATACGGCTTTGCCCTGCGGATCCAATAAATCTTTTAAAGGCATTACTTTGATCTGAACATTATAGGTCATGATTCTTGTTGTTTGAATGTCAAAGATAGAATTACGTAAGCAATAAATGTGATGGGAACGGCGAGCCAGCCAAAACTTAATCCACCGGCCAATGAAATAAAGGCCAGTATTAAAAAAGGTAATAATTTTTTCAGGTTAACGCCGGTGAACTTCATGGCCATCATAGGCAACTTGGATACCATCAGGTAACTAACGATGATCACAGCTGCATACCAGAACCATTTATTCAATAATAAATGTTTTATGAAATCATTATTGGAATACCAAGATATTAAGGGAAATGAGGCAATCAATAATCCAACGGCTGGTATTGGAACCCCTTTAAAACCTTGCGTTTGGGTTGTATCAATATTAAATCTTGCTAATCTGTATGCGCCAGCACAGGGTAAAATAAAAGCCGGTAAAAACCATATAATATTTACATCAAGTCCATCCAATTGTTGAGCATAACTTTGTCTTAAAAATTGATAAACAATTAATCCTGGAGCTACACCAAAACTTACTACATCCGCTAAAGAATCTAATTGTTTTCCCAGCTCAGAGGGAACTTTCAAAATTCTTGCTACAAAGCCATCTAAAAAGTCTACGATTGCTGCTAAAGCTATAAAAAGACTTGATAAACAAATTTTCTCAAGCATTCCTACATATTGATTCCCAAATTCATTAAAGTCTGGCCTTACTGAACCGGCACCACCAACTTCATAGTAAGGAGCTAATCCAGATTGCATAATTAAAACAATAGCAATACATCCAAAAAAAAGATTCAATAACGTAAACAGGTTAGGAATTTGCTTCATGGGTTATGGTAATAGTTCGGGTTAATGAACTATTGATTGTAAAATATTTATTCAAATGAATTTCATCTCTTTTTATTTGCCCCACTCTTTAGAGTGGGGATTAGAGATCATAATATATTTCTTTTTCGGGACTTTAGTCCCGAGTGTAAAAAGTATAATCAAATTTATTTTCTCAAATCTCTTCGGCCACACTCGGGACTAAAGTCCCAAAAGGTTTTTGAAAGAAATTTGTATCCCCGCTCTAAAGAGCGGGGCAAAGTAAAAGAACATCAAAACCAAATAATGAATTAAATTATTTCCAATCCAAAATAATCAATAGCTCAGATTCATCAATTCACTATCGTTTCATCAAAATCTATTTCCTTTTCATCAAAGCTTCAATCTCTTCCACAGTAATTGGAATATTCTTCATTAAATCAATATTACCATTCTTAGTGATCCAGAAATTATTTTCAATCCTAATACCCATTTGTTCTTCCTCAATATAAATGCCCGGTTCAATAGTGAATAACATACCAGCTTTTATGGGTTCTGTTCTTGTACCCAGATCATGTACATCCAATCCTAAATGATGAGAGATTCCATGATAGAGGTATTTGCGGTATGCACGGTTTTCCTTGTCTTCATTCTTAACTTCCGATTTACTTAGCAGGTCTATTTTCAGAAATTGTTTGGTTGCTTCCTCCCCTACTTTATCTGTATAATCAAGAATAGAAATGCCGGGTTTTAAAATGCCTTTGCAATAATTGTGCAAATGCAAACACGCATTATACACTACTTTCTGGCGTTTACTGAATTTGCCATTTACCGGAATGGTACGGGTTAGATCGGCGCAATAATTTCCGTACTCGGCACCAAAATCCATCAAGATCAATTCACCATCTTTACATTCGGCATTGTTGGAAACATAATGCAGGGTTCTTGCATTATCGCCACTGGCAATGATGCTGCCGTATGCGGGACCGGTGGCGCGCTGACTTAAAAAGCTATGCCAGATCTCAGCTTCAATTTCATATTCGGTAACGCCGGGTTTGATAAATTGCAACAGGCGGCGAAAAGCAATATTGGTAATATCGATGGCTTTCTGAACCACTTCCACTTCTTCTTTGGTTTTGATGCTGCGTAACTGCTTCATAATTTTTGCAGCACGTTGGAAAGAATGCAAAGGATAAGTCGCTTTCATCTCATCTACAAAACGATATTCCCTGCTGCGTACATGCGAAGCTTTCCGGTCGTTCTCGTTGGTATCCAGGTAAATATGATCTGCTAAATGAACCCATGTTTGTAAGGGTGCATCAATGGAATCAAGCCATACTATGGTAGCAATACCCGACATGGCTGCGGCTTCTTTAGCTCGTAATCTTTTACCGTCCCATTTTTCCTTTAACTCATTTGGGCGTACCAGTACCAATACTTCGCGGTATTTGGGATCGGGATTATTGGGGAACAAAATCACCATCGAATCTTCCTGAGTAATACCGCTTAACCAGAACAGATCGGTATTTTGTTTAAAAGCATGAAGGGCATCTCCATTGGATGGCCATTCATCATTACTTACAAATACCGCGATACTGTTAGGTAGCATTTCTTTGATAAACCGTTTCCGGTTATTAATAAATATCTCCGGATTTAATGGAAGGTATTTCATACTCAAGTGATTGATGACCCGCAAGATAAAAATTAAGAAGCAGGTTTGGAGAGAATTCTTGTTAATATGCCTGAGACAAGCTTTGAGCCCTGCGCTTTGAGTTGCGAGCCTTTGAAAAATGTTAAAAATAAAAAAAAGTTACCCCGGCTGTAACATTATACGAATTTCATCGTATATTTACTACGAAATAATTCGTTTATTAAAAACCAGCACAGAAACCTTATGAAAACAACAAACACCAAATGGCTGGCAATGGCAGGATTTGCCTTTGCGGCAGCAGTCTTCATCTCGTGGAAAAAACCTGATTCACAATTACCAGTAAAGCATTTAGCCTTTGCCCCTTTTCAGGACACTACCCTCCCGGATAAAAATTTCAAAACCAAAAAAGAATATAAAGTTGGCGAACTGGACCAGGCCATGAAAGAACTTGATAATGCGATGGTGGATATGGATAAAAACCTGAAGATCGACCTGAGCAAAATGAATAAGGAACTCAAACTGGCCATGGAAGAGATCAAAAAAGTAGACTGGGAAAAAATTAACCAGGAAATAAAAACAGCAATAAAAAGTATTGACTGGGATAAAACAAAGTTAGAAATAGACAAAGCCATAAAGGAAGCAGAGTTTCAGACAAAAGCGGTTAACAAAGAACAGATAGAGAAACAAATTGCACAGGCAAAACTGAATCTCGAAAAAGCAAAGCTCAATTCGAAAATTGATATTGCTGATATGAAACGAAAAGTTGAAAAAAGTATGGAAGGAGCTAAAGTAAGCATTGAAAAAGCTAAAAGAGAATTGAACCAGTTAAAAGAATTTACAGAAGCCCTTGAAAAAGACGGACTGATCAGTAAAAAGAAAGGCTATAAACTGGAGATCAAAAATGGCGAACTTTATATCAATGGCACAAAGCAATCACAGGAAGTAAATGATAAATACCGCAAATATTTTAAAGAGGAAGATTATTCGATCAGTAGCGATGGGGAGGAGATTTCTTCGATTTAGAGGGGGATTGATCGTGAGACGTGAGTCGTGAGTAGTCAGTAGTTATTTGTGAATGATGAATATCTAAGAGAGTTATTTCCTGACGACTGACGACTGACGACTCACGACTCACGATTCACGATTCAAAACCTCACCGTAGGACATCTCACCGCCCTACTGCTGCTCGATGGGAAAACGCCACTCTTCACAATGGAAATTTCGTAAGCTCCTCTCGTTCCGTTTAAAGTACTGAGTCCGGAAATAGTTGCGTCGTAATTGATGGTAAACTTGGTATCATTTACCTGATATCCTACCATGGGTATTAATGCGTCATTACTGCGGTAATACAATCCTAAAATAAACTGGCTGGTTCCATCACCTGAAAGATCGCGGTTGGCATTTAAGCCGGCAACGGTTTCCCATGCATTACCCATTTTACTTACATAAATATTGGGGTTTACGATCCAGATATCCTGAACTTTAAAACTGCCGTTTACAAAAGCAGTATAACGCCTGCTAACCCGGTTATCGGAAACAGAAGGATCAAAAAAACTTTCTCTGGGAGTATTGATGTGCATGATACTGACACCTGCATTAAAATACGCATTTTCAGAAGCGAAATACGCATAATTCAATCCCATTTGCAGATCCAGATAGGTTGACTGGCTATAGGCAAATGGCTCGTTTGTGGGAAGTGTGATATCAAAGAATTTACCGTTCCATTGGTTATCAAATGTGAGTTTGGTAATATCGATACGCTTACTCACAAAACCCAAACCAAAACCACCGCTTAATAAACTGTTATAACCGATCATCTGATGATAGGCAACCGTAGCATAGCCACTGGTAGAGGAAAGACTTCCACTTCCGGCAACATCTTTTAATAATGAGCCGCCTACGCCAACCCAGCCATTCTCAAATCGGTCAGTAAATAATTTTGTATCACCCCAAATACTCATGGTTTTATAAGGGTTGCCTACATTGGCCCATTGATCGCGGTAATTGGCGCCTAAACGGAAATCATAATCAGGATTAAAACCTGCATTTGCAGGATTTATCAATAATGGTGTATGAAAATATTGAGAGAAGTGCAGGTCCTGGGCATGGGTATCTGCTGCCCAAAAGACAATTAACCATAAGCATACTATTTTTCCTGTCCGCATCATTTCATTTCACTATTTAAGTAAAGTTATATCGCCTTTTTTAGTAATTTTTTCTTTGTTGCTGAATTCAGCGGTTAATGTATAGTGATATACATCCTGCGGCTGCCCTCTTCCTTTATAGGTTCCATCCCAACCTTCATTCGGATTGGTTCCCTGATAAACAAGGATGCCCCAGCGGTTATAAATATTCCATGTCATTTTGCTGATGCCAAAACCACGCACATAGAGCTTATCATTTTGTCCGTCGCCATTAGGCGAGAATGCATTTGGTACATCCAATATCGTATTGATGGTTACCGAAATTGACTGGCAACTTGTATCGCTGCAGCCGGAATTATTATACGCAACCAAACAGGTAATAAATGTTCCTGTTGCATTGTATAAATGTTTTACAGTTGTATCGGGCCTTACAGTGAATAAGGTATCCCCATCTCCATAAATCCATTTAAAACTGGTACCACCCGATGCCGTATTTTGAAAACTAACCGGTGTATTTGGAAGTGTAGGATTGGGTGAATACGAGAACGACGAAACCGGGATCGGGCTAACCGTTATTGTAAAATAGGCAGAGGTATCTACTTTATTACAAGTGTTGGTATCAATAGCAATAAGTCTCACTTTATAAGTTCCTGTTGCGTTATACAAATGTTGCGGATCTGTTACTGCAGAACCGGTACCATCACCAAAATCCCAATTAAACTGGCTACCTCCTAAAGATGTATTTTTAAAATCAGCGTTATATGGCACACATCCGAAGGCAGGTGTTGTAAACTGTGCTTTTACATTGGTTGACAAACGAATCTGCTTTATGATACTATCCGGCTCATTACAATAATTGGTATCAATCAATACAAGATGTACATCGTATGTACCCGGTGCTGCATAGGTATGCGTTACAGAGCCTTTACCTGCCAGCTGGGTATTACCATCACCAAAATCCCAGCGAAAACTTGTTGCGGTAAACGGTTTTATTGCAATAGAATTATTGGTAAACTGATAAGTTAAAGATGCACATGGTGGTAATTTGGCAGAAGAAAATAATAAGGTAGCCTGATCATCCCTTACGCGCATATTTATGAATGATGTGTCAGCAATATTACAGGAACTGGAATCGATAGAAACCAACTTGACACGATAAAAACCGATCGTATTAAATGTATGGTTTGTAGTAGGCAGGGTTGTTGTTACAGCAGGGCTTCCATCATTAAAATCCCAAATGTATTTTTTACCCATGGCAACCGTATCAGTAAAATCCACCACCATAGGTATACAGCCTGAAGTATCCCGAACCACTCCATTAATGGTTGAGCGTATACCCGATCCAATTCCTGCCAGATTAAAGGCAAATTTTATTGCTGCCAGATTACATCCCTTTGAACCATTGCTTTGCGACCAGACACCGGGAGTGGTTGGAAAATTTGGTTTTGGAGAGCTGCAATTGGCACATACCGATTGATAGATCACTCCATTTCTGTCGAAGCGGCTTGTACCACCATCTACGTGATCACCAAATCCTCCTGTTTGGCCAAAATAGCTCCCAAACAATTGTGATTGCGCATTCTTTTCCAGTACAAAGAAGTAGAAGTCGCTGTTATCTGATGTTTTCTGAAACGCATCTGCTGTAATGGGAAGGCCATTGGTACCGCTGTTCGGATATTGTTCCTGAATATTTACGGCACCCCCCCAACCGGATACATATACATTCTCACACCTGTCTACCAGAAAAGCTGTTGGCGAAATATTGGGATTGGCACCACCGGAGCCAAATACGGTTGAGTATACAAAATCTGACAGATCCGGCAGTAGTTTTACGATAAATTGTTTGCCGTCTGTTTGACTAAAATTTGCACGTACTATGGGCCATGTACCGGTTGTGGTTCCGGCGATATAGGGGTAACCATATTTATCAAACTGAATACCATAAATGACATCAGTACCGGAAGTGCCAAAAAAACCGTCGCGCACAAAAGCACCATTATTGGTAAACTCAGCAACAAATCCATCTGCAATCCCCCCCTGATAACTGGGGTATTTTACGCCGGTTTTATCCCCTGGAAAATCGGCGCTGGCTGTAGCACCTGCCACAAACAAATTATTTGTCAGTGGATTTAAGGCAAGTACAAATGCTGCATCATCATCACTACCACCAATGATCACACTGAACAATACGCTGGAGAGATCCGGAGTTAATTTTAAGATCACTGCATCCTGTGCACGGTTTTTAGCATTAACACCACCAAGACCCGTTTGACCTGAAATGGCGGTTGTTGGGAAGTTGGAAGATTGTGTGCAGGAAGCAAAATATACATTACCCGCGGCATCAAGTATCACTTCACTTCTGGCATCATCACCATAGTTTCTGTCGATAGATTCAGCTCCGGTGGTAGAATATTTATGACGGATATTCACGCCATCATCGCCCTTACCTCCTATCCTCACAGAACCTATCAATGCAGAACCAGTAGCATTTAATTTTGTTACAATGATATCCCAGCCACCACCCAGCGGGCCATAGGTTTTTAGGGGCCCGGCGGTAGGATAATCAGCGGAAGTACTTCTGCCGGCTATCACAAGATTACCGGCGCCATCCACAACAAGACTATGTGGTTGCTCATTACCAGCGGCACCCCCGATATAAGTTGCATAGAGCCGGTTGATTCCGCTGGGATCAAATTTCATAATGGCAATATCAAAGCCCGATGGCTCACCGGTACCGGCATTACCTCCCTGAAAGTTTTTTTGAAAAGCACCATTACTAACCGGAAAGCTTCCGCCTCCAAAAACAATGCCTCCGGCATAAAAATTTCCGCCTCCATCATAAGTAGCAGTATAACCCCAGTTGTCGGCGCTGCTTCCTGTAAAAGTTGAAAAAACAAGATTGGGATCTATTACCAATGTTGCATTCTTTGAATAGGTGGAACCTAGAGTAAATCGAACGATATTTCCTTTCACATCAAAACTGCAGGGTATTTCTGTTCTGTTATTATTGATGAGTTGATAGGTGTATGGAGCTAACTCCGTTACTTCATCCACAGCGGTTTTAATATGAAGTGCCCCTTCTTTTAATCTCAGGTTTTCTGCACCATCATAATACATGGTAATATTGGAAGGATCGCCGCCGGGGTTTACAATAAAATCATATTTTAAAACACCATTGTAAGTATAATATCTGATATCAATATCGGGATATACATTTTTATACGTAACACCCTGATAGGTTTTACAGTTAGCGGCCCATTTGGCAGAATCATTGCCAATAAAATAATTGGAATAGGTATTCAGAGGTTTATCAGGAACGATCTGTGAATTCTTATTAGCATTCAGCAAACGCATTTCATAAACACTTCCATGCAAAACCATATCCGTACCTATATCTCCGGCCGGAACAGGTTTACCCGACGGATCCATTAATTTTTCTGAATTGTTTTTTGTAATGCCGTGTGCATGGTAGGATTCACTGATACGGGAAAGATCCCCTTTATTATACAAAACAACACGGTATCCGGCCGATCCCAATAAAAAGGCTCCATTACTCATATCGCCTTTAAATTTTATCTGCTTATCCCACTGTCCTTTGTTCTCAATAAATTCAAGATAGTTTTGCGAAAAGGCATTCGTATACACTAACAAAAACAAACCAACCCTTCCTATCGTTTTTAGTAATCCCAAACTATTTTTTTAAAAGTTACGATTTATATACGTTTTCCCCGTTTGCAAAGTTCACAATAATACCTGCTTTAACATTGTGTTTATGAATGGTCAATGGTGAATGGTCAATTTAGGCGAAATTGTATCCCAAAAACTCACTACTCACTATTCACGAAATCTTCCCCCACCCATTCTTCGTCTTCTGCCCATGCAGAAAATTCTTTAACATCAAATTCTTTGCCATTGTAAGATCGATATCCTCTTCTACAATTCTTTCCGCTTCGGCCCTTGCCAGTTCCAGCAGGTCACGGTCGTTTACAATACTGGCCATTTTAAAATTGAGTGCCCCACTTTGCCTGGTTCCTTCAATATCTCCCGGACCCCTTATTTCGAGGTCTTTTTCGGCTATTTTAAAACCATCATTGGTGGCGCACATTATCTTGATACGTTCCCTTGCTTCTTTGCTGGCTTTGACCCCCGTTAATAATATGCAAAAACTTTTTTCTTTTCCGCGGCCCACTCTTCCGCGCAGCTGGTGAAGCTGGGATAATCCGAATTTTTCTGCACTTTCTATTACCATTACCGAGGCATTTGGTACATTAACCCCTACTTCAATTACGGTGGTACTTACCATAATTTGTGTATCACCGCTCACAAACCTTTGCATATTGGTCTCTTTCTGCTCTGACGGCTGGCGGCCATGCACCATACTGATCCGGAATTTGGGCTCAGGAAAAAAACTTTTTACCTGTTCATATCCCTGCATTAAATCCTCATAACTTAGTTTTTCGCTTTCTTCTATGAGTGGATAAATAAAATAGATCTGTCGACCTTTATCAATTTCTGTTCTCACAAAATCCATCACATTGGCCCTGGCGGTTTCATAACGGTGAACGGTGGTGATGGGTTGCCTGCCGGGTGGCAGTTCATCCATCACACTATAATCCAGATCACCATAGGCGGTCATGGCTAGTGTTCTTGGAATGGGTGTTGCCGTCATCACCAGTACATGCGGTGGAATAATTGCTTTCTCCCACAATTTTGCTCTTTGTGCAACACCAAAGCGGTGCTGTTCATCCACAATCACCAAACCCAGGTTTCTGAATTGAACGGTATCTTCAATAACAGCATGTGTACCTACTACAAAATGGATGGTATCATCCAATAATCCCTGCAAAACCCTTCTGCGTTCTTTTGCTTTGGTGCTGCCCGTAAGCAAGGCAATTTCAACAGGCATTTCTTTTAATAACTCACTCAACCCGATATAATGCTGTTGTGCCAATATTTCGGTAGGTGCCATTAAACAACTCTGGTAACCGTTATCTGCTGCAAGCAACATACTTAATAAGGCTACAATGGTTTTGCCACTACCCACATCTCCCTGTAATAAACGGTTCATCTGGTGGCCGCGGCCAGTATCGTTGCGTATTTCTTTAAGTACTCTTTTTTGTGCACCGGTTAATTCGAAGGGAAGGTATTTTGAGTAGAGGGTATTAAAATATTCACCTACTTTTTCAAATACAACCCCCTTGCTTACTTTTTGTCTTTGTAAACGAACAAGGTTCAACCTTATCTGGGCAATAAACAACTCTTCAAATTTGAGGCGGCGTATACACTCCGCAGACAATTCTACAGAAGCAGGAAAATGAATATTCCGATATGCTTCAAACCGGTTCATCAGTTTCAATTTCTTCACTACCTCTTCCGGAATATTTTCAGGAAGATCTTTTGGTTGGATCAACGATATCAATGCATACGTAAGTTTCCCCAGCTGTCTTCCATTAAACCCTCTTGCTTTTAATTTTTCAGTAGTGGGATAAACAGGTTCTAAAAAATTCTTGCCCTCGGCATATGCATGCAGATAAGGTTCTATTTCGGGATGCACGATCTGTGGCTTACCATTAAAAAATCCTGTTTTGCCAAATACCAGGTAATCACTTCCCACATGCAAACCCTTCACCACCCAGTTGATTCCCTGAAACCATGCCAGTTCCAGAATACCTGTTGAATCACGCAGTTGAGCAACTAACCTTTTGCCATGTCCGGCACCCACGGTTTCATAACTTAGCAAAGTACCCGCCACCTGAATAAAATCTGTTTGCGGATTGATCTCACGAATCTTATTCAGTTTGGTCTTATCAATATGCCTGTTCGGATAATGTTCCAGCAAATCCCCAAACGTAAAGATCTCCAGCTCTTTCTTCAGCATATCCGCACGCAGCGGCCCCACACCTTTCAGGTATTCGATGGGAGAGAATAATATGGAAGCGGTTTGGTTGATTAGTTTATTGGGTTACTAGTTTATTCGGCAATTGCTCATTTTCAAGTTTTCAAATCTTCAAATTTTCAAATTCACACAAATATCCTTACTCAATTTCATATTCACTTCAATTGGTATACAAACGAGTGAAACTACGCATTTACAAAAAAAACCATTGCCCATTCACCATTCACCATTCACTAATATTATCTTCGCCCCCATGGAAAAAGAGGTTGTATTGAGCGGGATTCGCCCCACAGGATTTTTACACCTGGGCAATTATTTTGGTGCCATGCGCAATTATGTGCGTATGCAGGATGCTTTTAACTGTTATTTTTTTGTGGCCAACTGGCACAGCCTTACCACACATCCGGATACAAAAGAACTGCAAAACAGTGTGCATCGGGTAATTGCAGAGAATATTGCCTGCGGACTGGATCCTGATAAAGTGGCATTATATATTCAAAGTGATGTACCGGAAATAGCAGAATTATACCTCTATTTAAATATGCTGGCTTATAAAGGTGAGCTGGAAAAAACAGTCACTTTTAAAGAAAAAGTTCGTTTAAACCCGGAGAATGTAAATGCCGGATTATTAACCTACCCTGTTTTGCAGGCTGCCGATATCTTAATTCACCGTGCCGTAAAAGTGCCTGTAGGTAAAGACCAGGAACAACATCTTGAAATGGCCCGCAATTTTGCTGAACGATTCAATTATCGTTATGGCGATGTATTGCCGTTGCCTTATGCTTTTAATTATGACAGTGAATTGATAAAAATCATGAGTCTCGATGGAACCGGTAAGATGAGCAAAAGCGAAAACCAACTTGCCACTATTTATCTGGCCGATGAGGAAGAGAGCATCCGCAAAAAGATCATGAAAGCCAAAACAGATCAGGGCCCGGATGCACCCAATTCGGTTAAGCCTGATTATATTCAGAACCTTTTCACTTTAATGGGATTGGTAAGCACACCCGATACCGTTCAAAAATTTGAGAACGATTTTAATGCCAGCAGCGCCGGTAATTGTATTATCCGCTATGGCGAAATGAAAAAGCAGTTGGCTGAGGATATGGCCAAATTTATCCAACCCATCCGCGAAAAAGCGGCTGATATTCAAAACAACAAAGAATTACTAAAAAAGATCATTCATCAGGGAGCCGATAAAGCCAGGGCCAGTGCTTCGGAAACGTTGAAACTGGTAAGGGGGGCAATTGGGATGAACTATGCGTAAGTGGCTTATGGTTCATAGGTTATGGTTCATGGCAAAGTGACCATGATCTATGAACCATGGCCCATGAATCAGCCTCATAAACTAACTCCCAAAAAAAAACATCCTCACTTCATACTTCCTACTTCCAATTTCGTACTTTCATTTTTATGGCAAAAGCAAAAAAACCAAAACACATCGCAGTGGCCGGTAATATCGGCGCGGGAAAAACAACTTTGACAGAAATGCTGAGCAAGCATTACCGCTGGATCCCGCAATTTGAAGATGTGGACCATAACCCTTACCTCATGGATTTTTATGAGGATATGCCGCGCTGGAGTTTTAACCTGCAGATCTTTTTCCTGAACAGCCGCTTAAACCAGTTGCTGGAAATTCATCACGGAACAGAAACCGTAATTCAGGATCGTACCATTTATGAGGATGCCAATATCTTCGCTCCCAACCTGCACGAAATGGGTTTGATGAGCAAACGTGATTTTGATAATTATTATATGTTTTTCCAGACTCTGAAAACCATGGTGCAACCACCGGATCTGTTGATCTATTTAAAAGCATCGGTACCAACCCTTGTTTCGCAAATTCAAAAACGTGGAAGAGAGTATGAAGAAAATATCCGCCTCGATTATTTGAAGCGTTTGAATGAACATTACAATAAATGGATCGATGGATACAAAGAAGGTCCGTTATTAGTGATCGATTGCGACAAGAACAA
>CANBSW010000063.1 GCA_947372235.1 Chitinophagaceae bacterium
TATAATATCGTTCCTTATATAGGTAAATATGTAAACTTCACTGATACGGTAATGGGAGAAAAAGGAAAGCTGGATATGAGTTATTGGGTATTGGATTATAACCTTGAAAAAGCCCGGAAACAATTTACCCAGGCCAAAACCATGATTCATGCGTTTGAATACTGGATGGGGCCCTATCCTTTTTATGAAGACAGTTATAAATTAGTGGATGCACCGCATTTAGGGATGGAACACCAAAGTGCCGTTGCGTATGGAAATAAATACCAGAACGGTTATTTAGGACGTGATATGAGTAACAGCGGCTGGGGATTAAAATGGGATTTCATCATAGTTCATGAAAGCGGGCACGAATGGTTTGCCAATAGCATTACCAGTAAAGACCTTGCCGATATGTGGATTCACGAAGGGTTTACCAATTATTCAGAAACCCTGTTCACAGATTTTGTATATGGAACGCTGGCTGGCAATGAATATAATTATGGCACAAGAACCGGCATCAGAAACGACAAGTCCATTATCGGGCCTTATGGTGTTAACAAAGAAGGTAGTGGCGATATGTATCCCAAATCAGGCAATATGTTGCACAGCATTCGCCATGCAATGAATAATGATGAGAAATTTCGTGCACTGTTACGTTATCTCAATAAAAAATTCTATCACCAAACAGTAACCACAGAAGATATTCAGAAAGTAGTAAGCGAATATTTTGGAAGCAGTGTTCAAAAGATCTTCGACCAATATTTACGTACCACACAGATCCCTGTTTTTGAATATGCGGTTTCTGCTGATAAAACAGTTTTATCGTATCGTTATACCAATTGTGTGGATGGATTTAATCTGCCCTTATTTCTTAAAACAGAAACAGGTGGATTATTACTTGGACCTGAATCAAATAAATGGAATATCAAAACTCTAAGACCCGGTGATCTGGAAGCGTATAAATTGGAAAACATAGTTAAAAATTATTACGTTAAGGTTAAGCAGGTTGAATTACCAGTTAGTAATTAGTAGTGAATAATTAGTAATTATGAAAGATCAACAAACAACAAAAATTATTAATTATTAATAACCCATGGGTAGTATCAGAAAACAAACCATCATTTCGAGCATACTGGTGTATTTCGGTTTTTTCATCGGCTTTATTAATAACTATTTCTTCACTGCTAAAGTGCCGTTTTGGTTTTACAAAAGCGGAAATATTTTTACCCCGGAACAGTATGCACTTACAAAAGTGTTTACTGATATTTCGCAGATTATGTTTGCATTTGGGGCGCTTGGTATTATTCCGGTGGTTTATAAATTTTATCCCTATTATAAAGATAACCTTGAAGAAAAAAAGACCGACCTGATAACATGGGCTTTGATCATCACGATGATTGGTTTTTTACTAGTGCTGGCAGGCGGCATATATTTTGAACCATTGATTGTCAGGAAATTCAGCGAAAGATCTCCTTTATTGGTAGAGTTTTATTTATGGATATTCCCTTTGGCTGCAGGAATGTTATTTTTCTCTGTGATAGAAAGTTTTTGTTGGGCACTGCAAAAATCTGTTGTTTCCAATTTTCTTAAAGAAACAGGAATTCGGGCACTTATCAGTGTATTGATTGCATTTTATTATTTTAAAGTGATCACTTACACAACATTTATCTGTTTATTTTCTCTTCATTATCTCCTTGTATTTATTGTGTTATTGGTTTATTTGTACCGATCAGGACATCTTCATTTTACTTTTACTGTGAGCAGGGTAACCAGAAAATTCTGGAAAAAAATGTTGAGTATGCAATTGCTTTTGTACAGCGGTACCTGCATAGCTGCAGTTGCCGCTACGATAGATACTTTGATCATTGCAAGTTTGAAAGGGCTTTCTACTGCCGGCATTTTTGTTTTTGCACAATTTGCTTCTTCACTGATACAGGTGCCGCAACGAAGTATCACCGCTATTTCTGCAAGTGTTTTATCCCGCGCATGGAAGGATAAAGATTACAAAGAGATTGAACGCATTTATTCGCGTTCCTGTATCAATTTATTATTGATGTCGCTTTTTATTTTCGGTAATCTTTGGCTGAATATGATTCCCGGTATGCAATTGTTCAAAATACAGGATGCTTACACGGCTGGAATGGGTGTTGTATTTGTATTAGGTATGGCACGAATGATTGATGCAGTTACCGGTTTGAATACCATGGTAATCAATACCTCAACTTTCTGGCGCTTCGATTTTTACAGTAGTGTAATATTATTGGCATTTCGTTTGCCGTTAACTTATTTCCTGATAAAAAATTATGGGATCATAGGATCAGCCTTTGCAGAGTTAACTTCTGTTACGCTAATCAATTTTGCACGATACGAATTCCTACGCAGAAAGTTCAATATGCAACCTTTCACTTTAAAAACATTGTATTCATTGTTACTTGCTATCACAGCATATGCTTTTTGTTATTATTTGATGAAAGATATAAATGGCTGGACAGGATTAGTATTACGATTAGCTACATTTTCACTAATCATGGTCTCCGGAATTTTTTACTGGAAACTAACCCCGGATGCAGGGCAGCTGTATGAAGTGTTTTTGAAAAGACTGAGAGGCGTAAGGGAAATTAAGAATTAGAAATTAATAATTATAGTAAAGAGGTAAAAATTATTAATTCCTAATTATTAATTTCTAATTAATTCTTAGTTACCCTCCCTGCCCCTCTAAATTTCGGTTGCCAATATTTTTCATTCAGATCGCTGATCATTACGCCGCCGCTGGTGGCAGCATGTACAAATTTATTATTGAGGAGGTAAACGCCTACATGCGAAACATCTTTTCCGCCCGTATTAAAAAAAACCAGATCGCCTTCGCGAAGATCTTCGAGTTCTATTTTTTCAGCAACATTATATTGTTCCTGAGAAGTGCGGGGTAGCGATGCCTGATATACATCACGCATAATAATTTGTGTAAAAGCTGAGCAATCAATACAGTTATCGGTACTTCCTCCCATACAATATTTGGTGCCCCACCATTTATCTATTACCTGTAATAAGGGGATATTGGTAAGCTTTTCTACCGTGGCATCTGTTGCAATCGCATATTTCAACTGCAGCATACTGGCATCCTGTAATACCACACTCAACATTTTGGTATCCGGCTTCCCCATCTCAACGGTTTGTATATTGGCTGGCTCAGTTTTCTTTTTTGCCGGCGCCGGTGTATTTGCCTTTTTGATTGATGCTACAGCACCCGGGGTAACTTCTATCCCATTCAAAAATTCCCTCTTGCCGGAGTTATTTGCTTTTTTAGGAGTAGTGGTTAAAGAGGCACTGTCTTTAGAAGTAATCTTGCGCACAGTAGAACAGCTGGAAAATACCAGCAATCCCAATAGCCCTATCGTCAGTCCATATAGTTTCATAGTGATAATAGCAAGATAAGGGATGATCTGATAATGGTGCCCAGGGTTGAATAACTTTTGGATTCTGTTTAACGATTATGGACTGATGTGGATAAGTCTTAAATGTGGAAAATTGATCTCTTCATGCCACCCCCAATTGCAGATATTTGCAGACTGTTGTGAGTTTGCCAACCCCAAACTCCAAACCCCAAACTTCAAACTTTCTATGCCCCAATTCTCACATCTACACGTTCACACACAATACTCCTTACTTGATGGTGCCGCACCTATTGAAGGATTGTATAAAAAAGCCATGAAGGATGGAATGCCGGCATTGGCTATCACAGATCACGGTAATATGTTCGGTGCATTCAACTTTGTGAGTCAGGCATGGAAGAATACAAAAGTAGTGGGCAAAGATGCCGATGGAAAAGATATTCTGGAACCTACCGTAAAACCAATTGTGGGTTGCGAATTTTATGTAGTGCGCGACAGGCATGCAAAAGTTTTCACCAAAGAAGTAAAAGATGATCGCTATCACCAGGTATTACTTGCCAAGAATAAGATTGGTTACCAAAATCTGGTAAAACTTACTTCCCTTGGTTTTATTGAGGGGATGTACAGCAAATATCCACGTATCGATAAAGAGCTGATTGAGCAATACCATGAGGGATTGATCGCTACTACCTGCTGTATTGGTGCTTATGTTCCACAAACCATTTTACACCATGGGGAAGAAAAAGCAGAACAGGAATTCAAATGGTGGCTGGATATGTTTGGAGAAGACTATTATATTGAACTGCAACGCCACAATATCAAAGAACAGGAAGTGATCAATAATACGCTGATCAAATTCTCTAAAAAATACAATGTTCCGGTTATTGCAACAAATGATAGTCATTATGTAGATAAGGATGATTCCAATGCCCATGACATTCTCCTTTGCATTAACACCGGCGAAAAGCAAAGTACACCGGGGTTTGATGATTTTGTGAATGATGAAGTGCAGGTAAAGAACCGCCGTTTTAAATTTCCCAACGACCAGTTTTATTTTAAGACCAAGGATGAAATGTCGAAACTCTTCAGCGATATTCCCGAATCGTTGGAGAATACACAGGCTGTGGTTGATAAGATCGATATCTTAAACTTAAAGAAAGATATCCTTCTCCCAGCCTTCCCTATTCCCAAAGAATTTCAGGTGCATACAGATGCCAACCTGAACCAGTGGGAGTTTCTGCAACACATTACGCGCGAAGGTGCCAAAATGCGTTACAATGATCTAACACCCGAAATACAGGAACGCATCGATTTTGAATTGTTCACGATCAGAACCATGGGTTTTGCCGGTTATTTTTTGATTGTGAGTGATTTTATTAAAGCAGGTCGCGATATGGGCGTGTTTGTTGGCCCGGGACGTGGTTCAGCTGCCGGTAGTGTGGTAGCTTATTGCATCGGCATCACCAATATCGACCCCATTAAATACAACTTACTGTTTGAGCGTTTCCTTAATCCGGATCGTAAGAGCATGCCCGATATTGATACGGACTTTGATGATGAAGGCCGTCAGAAAGTGATCGATTATGTTGTTGATAAATATGGCAAGAACCAGGTAGCACAAATCATCACCTATGGTACCATGGCAGCCAAAATGAGTATCAAAGATGTGGCTCGTGTACTGGATCTTCCTTTGGCAGAAAGTAATATGCTGGCAAAGTTGGTTCCTGATAAACCCGGAACAGAATTGCGCCGTGTTTTACATGCACCACTCACCATTAAAGAAGGTGAAAAATCACTCGAAGAAAAAGAAGCGTATCAGCAGGAAGATATCGATAATGTAAAAAAGATCCGTGAGATCTATAATGGCGATGATATACGTTCACAAGTATTACATGAAGCGGAAAGACTAGAAGGTTCTGTACGTAATACAGGTATCCATGCCGCAGGAATTATCATCGCCCCGTGTGATTTGACGGATCTATTGCCTGTGGCAACTTCCAAAGACTCTGAATTGTGGCTTACACAAATAGAAGGAAGTGTGATCGAAGATGCCGGTGTGATCAAAATGGACTTTTTGGGTTTAAAAACCCTTTCCATTTTAAAAACGGCTTTGGAGCTCATCAAACAAAATCATAACAAAATCATTGATCTTGATACGATTGCACTGGATGATGAAAAAACATTTCAGCTCTACCAGAAAGGCGAAACCAATGCCACGTTCCAGTTTGAAAGTGTGGGAATGCAAAAATACCTGCGCGAATTAAAACCGGATAAGTTTGACGATCTGATTGCGATGAATGCCTTGTACCGCCCCGGTCCTATTGCTTATATCCCAAAATTCATCGATCGTAAACATGGCCGCGAAGCCATCAGTTATGATCTGGATGATATGAAAGAATACCTGGAAGAAACTTATGGTATTACAGTGTATCAGGAACAGGTGATGTTGCTCAGCCAAAGTATTGGGGGCTTTAGTAAAGGTGATGCGGATGTATTGCGTAAGGCAATGGGTAAAAAACAGAAATACATCCTGGACAAAATGAAAGCCCAGTTTATTTCCGGCGCCACTGCAAAAGGACATGCCGCTGATAAATTAGAAAAGATCTGGACAGACTGGGAAGCATTTGCACAATACGCTTTCAACAAATCTCACTCTACCTGTTATGCATTTGTTGCGTATCAAACAGCGTATTTAAAAGCACATTATCCGGGAGAATATATGTCGGCAGTATTGAACCATGCCGGAGCTATTGAAAAGATCACTTTCTTTATGGAAGAGTGTAAACGCATGGGTATCAAAGTACTCGGCCCCGATATCAACGAATCTTTAAAAGGCTTTGCCGTAAATAAAAAAGGTGAGATCCGTTTTGGTTTGGGTGGATTAAAAGGTGTGGGTGATGCAGCCGTTGATATGATCATTGCTGAAAGAGAAAAAAGTGGCTGGTATACCGATATGTTTGATTTTATAAAACGCGTTCTTCAAAAAAACGTCAATAAAAAATCACTGGAAAGCCTTGCTTACTCAGGTGCTTTCGATTGTTTTACCACTTACCACCGCGCACAATATTTTCATATACCGGATGGAGAAAGAGCAACCGGACTGGAACGCATCATCGGTTACGGGCAAGCCAAACAAACCCTAAGCATGGGCACTACCAATACCCTGTTTGGTAACCTGGCAGATGCCATGGAAGTGCAACTTCCTAAAATACCAAACTGCGAACAATGGACATTAACCGAATTACTGGATCATGAAAAAGATGTAACCGGAATGTTCATGAGTGGCCACCCATTGGATCATTTTAAATTTGAGTTGAAGTATTACGGCATCACCAAGATCAATGATTTTAATGAGATCAAAGAAACCCTTCATCTTCAGCCGAATCCCGGAAAAGGCCTGCGTGTAGCAGGTTTGGTAATAGATGTACAACACCGTGTAACCAAAACGGGAAAGAATTTTGGTTCATTTGTGATAGAGGATTTTACCGGCAAAACAGAGTTTATGTTATGGAGCGAAGATTATATCAAATTCCAGAACTATTTGGATAAAGGCACCAATGTTTTACTAAATGGTTTCTTCCGCCCACGCTACAACCGACCTACTGAATTTGATTTCAAGATCAATACCATGTCATTGCTGGAAACCGTAAAACAAACAATGACCCGAAGCATCGAGATCAATGTTCACCCCGCTTCTGTTACAAAAGATTTTGTAAATTTTGTAGATAAAAATGTCCGCAGTTTCCCGGGAAAATCTTCACTCCGCTTCAATATCTATGAACCCAAAGAAAACTTAAAAGTAAGCCTGGTATCTTTCGAAAAAGGTTTTCAGATGAATGAAGAAATGGCCGATTTTTTAATGGGCAATCCGGATGTGGATGTGAATGTGGGGTTGGTTGGGTAACCACATTGCAAAAGCCGTCATTGCGAGGAACGAAGCAATCTGTGGCTCAAATTATAAAGGTCTCAGAAATATTGGAATCTTTAAGTTTTAGACACAGATTGCTTCGTTCCTCGCAATGACGCTAAACCAACTTCGTGGCTCCATTCAACCTATCCGCCACATTATCCCAATCCAGAATATTCAGCATCGCATCTACAAAATCGCTACGTTTATTTTTGTATTTCAGGTAATAAGAATGTTCCCAAACATCTAATACCAATAACGGTATCACTCCCCATTGTGTTAACTTTTCATGGTTCTCACATTGCATGATTGTGAGTTTATCGGAATAGGGTTGATATCCTAAAATGCCCCAGCCATTTCCATCCACATCTTTGGATGTTTTGGAGAGATACCCTTTTAGTTTTTCATAACTGCCAAAGTCTTTTTCAATTCGCTTTAGTAAATCACCTTTTGGTTCTGTTTTTTTATTGGTCAGATTTGTCCAGAAGATGGTATGCAATACATGTGATGAAAAATGATAGCTCAGTTTCTTTGTCCAGTAATCTACTGTTTCAAGATTGTTTTCATCTATCGCTTTGCGGATCATCTGCAGATCTTTATTTGCCGCTTTTACCGCTCCTCCATGATGAAAAGTATGGTGCAGATAAACGGTTTCCTCATCCATGTACGGCTCGAGGAAATTTTTGTTGTACGGTAAAGGCTGGTGAAGAAAATTGCCATTCGCATCTGTCAACTTATCCAAACCATTTGCCTGGTAATTCTGCGCAACAACTGATTGATCAGGAAGAATAGTGGCAGCAGATAAAATAGCTGAGGCGGATAAAAACTGTTTACGGTTCATCGGATATTATTTGAATGAGTAAGATATCTTTTTATTTCATACAAATGATAAGCTGTGTTTCAAAAAGCAATAATCACCAAACGAAAAATCTGCTCCAAAAATTTGGTTCAATAAGATAAGGACAAGAGAAAATGAGCCCAAAAGAGAAAATCCCTTACTACTCTCTTTATCACTTGTCCTTCTCTTATTGAAATAATTTCATAACTACCATATACAATATTTTAATCATATAAATGCCTCTTATCTCTGTGGAAAACAATTATTCTGCCCCCTTGTCAGGTTACTCCTGTTGCATCGTCATTAATAACAGCGGTGGAAAAGTCAAATCAGCATAAACCGTGGTTTGGATTTATATTTGACATTCCTCTCTAAACAACAGATAAACTAATAAACAATTAAACTTTAGAAAATGGCTTTAGAATTTACAGACGCAAATTTCCAGGCAACCGTACTGGACAGCGATAAACTGACAATGATCGATTTCTGGGCAGAATGGTGTGGCCCTTGCCGCGCTATCGGGCCGGTTATTGAAGAACTGGCAAAAGAATATGATGGCCAGGTAAACGTAGGAAAAGTAAATGTGGATGTAAACCCGCAATTAAGCGTGAATTACGGTATCACATCCATCCCCGCCATCCTTTTCATCAAAGGCGGACAAATCGTTGACAAACAAATTGGTGCGGTACCAAAATCGGTATTGGACAAAAAGATCAAATCGTTAATGTAATTGCGATACAATTATTTTGGAAAAGAGCTTCAAACGAAGCTCTTTTTTTATGTGTAACCGTCATTGCGAGACACGAAGCAATCTGTGTCGAGTATTTGATACTGACCGATAATATAAAACACAGATTGCTTCGTGCCTCGCAATGACGGTTTTTTCCTATCTTCCCTCTCAAACTAATCAACTAAATACTGGAGTATGATAAACATCAAGTCGCGTCTGATGCTGATGAATTTTTTAGAGTTCTTTGTCTGGGGCTCCTGGCTCATTTCCCTTGGCGGATACATGATCGTAACCCTCCATTTTACCGGTGGTGAAGTTGGTGCAGTATATGCCACCATGGGAATTGCCTCTCTGTTCATGCCGGCATTACTGGGTATTGTAGCAGACAGATGGGTAAATGCAGAACGGGTATTGGGATTAAGTCATATCATCGGAGCCGGTTTGCTATTATGGGCTTCTACAGTTACCGATTATCGCTTGTTCTACATTATCATGTTGCTCAATTCCATGTTCTTCATGCCAACCATTGCGCTGAATAATACAGTGTCTTATATAGTACTGGAGAAAAAAGGGTTTGATATTGTAAAGGATTTTCCTCCTATCCGTGTTTGGGGAACGATCGGTTTTATTGTGGCAATGTGGATGGTAGATTTTCTGGGACTGACCAAGAGTCCGATGCAATTGTATATTAGTGCTGCAGCTGGTTTGTTATTAGGCATTTACGCTTTTACCATGCCCGGCTGTGTTCCAATAAAAGTAGATATTAAACGGAATTTTATTTCTGCATTGGGATTAGATGCTTTTGTATTGTTCAAAAAGAAAAAGATGATCATCTTTTTTGTATTTGCCATGTTATTGGGCGCATCCCTTCAGATTACCAATGCTTTTGGATCTCCCTTTCTGGATGATTTTAAAACCGGTTATGCAGATTCATTTGCTGTAAAACATCCAAATCTATTAATCTCCATCTCCCAGATTTCAGAAACTTTATTCATCCTTACCATTCCCTTCTTCTTACGCAGATTTGGCATCAAAAATGTTATGCTGTTAAGTATTTTTGCCTGGGTATTCCGTTTTGGATTATTTGGTATCGGTGATCCGGGACATGGTTTGTATTTGTTAATCTTATCCATGATTATTTACGGAATGGCATTTGACTTTTTCAATATTTCTGGTTCATTATTCGTAGAAAAAGAAGCCGATATCAAGATCCGCGCCAGCGCTCAGGGATTATTTATGCTGATGACCAATGGAATCGGTGCCTATCTCGGCGGAACCATCAGTGGCTGGGTAGTGGATCATTTCACCATTAATGGTGTGAAAGACTGGCAAAGCATTTGGTTCACATTTGCAGGATATGCATTGATTTTAGGAATCGCTTTCCCGATCTTTTTCCGGTATAAGCATGACGCGAAAGCACTGGAAGTAGTGAAACACTGAGTACTTAGTTAAAAGTTAATAGTTGTCAGTTAATAGTATCGCCACAGATTCGCAGATTTTGGTAAAAAACCTGTGAATCTGTGGCGATTTTCTTTGCTACAATCAATTACTGATCCCCAACAACCAATTATTAATTAATTTTGCATCTCAAATTCAGTGAGTATGCATTCCGATCCATTTACACTTGTTTCCAATACCACAGATCCCCAACTTAAACAGATAGGCGAAAAGATCCTCAGAAAAGAAAGAATCAGTTTTGATGATGGCGTTGTACTTTTCGAAAAAGGTTCGCTCTCCTGGCTGGGTGCCCTTGCTAATTGGGTAAGAGAAGAGAAACATGGCAACAAAACCTATTTCAACCGCAATTTTCATATTGAGCCTACCAATGTTTGTGTGTTCTCCTGCAAGTTCTGTTCCTACTCTCGCTTATATGCAAGCAGAGAAGAAGGTTGGGAACTAAGTATCGAGCAAATGATGCATATCATTAAAAGCTATGATGGCAAACCCGTTACCGAAGTACATATTGTAGGGGGCGTTCATCCTAAAATGACTTTGGCCTTCTTTATCGATCTGCTGAAAGCCATCAAAGCACATCGTCCCGATTTGCATATCAAAGCCTTTACACCGGTTGAACTCGATTATATGTTCAAGAAAGCCAAAGTAACTGTGGAAGAAGGTATGAAACTGGCACACGAGGCCGGACTGGATTCATTACCCGGTGGTGGCGCAGAAATTTTTCATCCTGAGATCAGAACACAAATTTGTGAGGATAAAGTGGATGCAGATGGCTGGCTACATATTCACAAAACAGCACACCTGCTGGGAATGCATAGTAACGCCACATTATTATACGGCCATATCGAAAAATTCTGGCATCGTATAGACCATATGGACAGGCTTCGCACGCTGCAGGATGAAACCGGTGGTTTCAATACATTCATCCCATTAAAATTCCGTAACAAGGATAATGATATGAGTTATGTGAAAGAGTCGTCTGTAATTGAAGATATGAGGATGTATGCCGTATCAAGATTATACATGGACAACTTCCCCCACATCAAAGCCTACTGGCCAATGCTGGGTAGACAGAACGCACAGTTAACATTATCGTTCGGTGTAAATGATATTGACGGAACCATCGACGACTCAACCAAAATATACGCGATGGCCGGAAGCGAAGAGCAAACACCAGCCATGAGTACTGCAGATCTTGTTACACTAATCAAACAGGTAAAAAGACAACCGGTTGAAAGAGGGACTTTGTATAATGAGATCAGAGATTATAGTGAAGTGGATGTGGCAGAGATTGAAGTGAATCCGCTTTTGAACTGATGCGTCAACTGAGAGGAACGACCGCATGTCGCCTTAGCTTTAGCGGTGGCACAAGCAGCCTGTGTTTCGAACAATAGGCTGAATGTTGAGCCACAGATTGCTTCGTTCCTCAGCAATGACGTCTCCTAGCATTCCGGCAAGCTCAACGGAATATGTATCGCCAAACCGCCATCGGCGGTTTCTTTGTATTTGCTGTTCATGTCGAGAGCAGTATCCCACATGGTTTTGATCACTTTATCCAAACTTACAATGGCATAATCGGGAGAACTTTGTAAGGCAAGTTGAGAGGCAGTGATAGCTTTTATCGCCCCCATTGTATTCCTTTCTATACAAGGAATTTGGACCAACCCTCCAATAGGATCGCAGGTTAATCCGAGATGATGTTCCATCGCAATTTCTGCGGCCATTAAGGATTGTCTTTGTGTGCCACCCATACATTCCGTTAAAGCAGCAGCAGCCATTGCAGAAGACACACCGATCTCTGCCTGGCATCCACCCATTGCTGCAGAAATGGTGGCCCCTTTTTTAAAGATGCTGCCTATCTCAGAAGCAACCAGTAAAAATTTAATGATTTTCTCTTCAGTGTTGCCATCACAGAAAGCAATATAATATTGTAATACAGCTGGTATTACTCCAGCTGCACCATTCGTTGGCGCGGTTACCACTCTTCCGAAAGAAGCATTTTCTTCATTAACCGCAAGTGCAAAACAACTTACCCAATCCAGTATATAGGTGAAATCATTTCCACCTTGTTTAATACATTCAATCCATTCTGTATAATCAGCATAGATTTTATCTTTCATCAATCGCTTGTTAAGATCGAATGCTCTTCTGCGAACCTGGAGACCACCGGGTAATTGTCCCTGTGCATGACAGCCACGAAATGTACATTCTTTCATCGCGTTCCAGATCTGTAAAACGCCCTTTCTTGTTTCTGTTTCAGTACGCCAGGCAGTTTCGTTTTCCAGTACCACTTCGCTGATCGATATTCCTTTCATACACCAATGCAACAGATCGTCTGCGGTATTGATGGGGAATGGAAGATCAATGCTTGCTTTTCCCCCGTTCTCCTCTCCTTCTTTCACCACAAATCCGCCACCCACAGAATAAAAAGTTTCGCTCCAGCTTTCTCCATTTTTAAGAGATACTAAAAAGGAAAGTCCGTTGGGATGAAAAGGGAGTGATTCATGAAATAAAAACTGAACCCTTTCTGCCACAGGAAATTCGATCATCAGTTCTCCACCCAATAAAAGCTGGTGTTCTGTTGTAATTGAATGGATCTTAGGTGTAATCGAATTCACATCAATCGTAACAGGATCTTCGCCGCAAAGTCCCAGCATCACTGCGATATCGGTACCATGTCCTCTTCCTGTTTTGGCAAGCGAACCATATAATAAAACAGTAACAGAAGCAACATTAGCGAGACTTGCTTTTTGTTTGATCGTATCAACACACCGCAATGCTGCTCTCCATGGCCCCAAAGTATGCGAACTGGAAGGGCCTACGCCAATTTTAAACATATCAAATACCGAGATCGATTCGTGTGGCATAGTAGTTTGTATTGTACTCAAAAGTAAGGACTTGGATTGTTTATTGGTTTATTCGTTTACTGGCTTATTAGTAGAAATTAAAATGACGGTAAAGTTCTAATAAACGAGTAAACCAATAAACTATCTTTGGCTATGCGATTATCGATCATCATAACAGCATTGTTTGGCTTCCTGTTTTTTTATGCTGATGCGCAAAAAAAGTCAGGCAATACCTCTGATACAAACTTCATCGAGAGCCTGATGAAACTGCATCCGGAGTATTTTCAACACCTGCTGGATTTTCCGGATAGTTTTAATGTGCAGATTGTGTATACACAAATAGACCGTGATAAAAAAAATAAACCATCTTTTAAAGAATTCAGTTACCATCTTAACAATGGTCACTATTTCTATCCGGCAAGTACGGTTAAAATGCCGGTTGCTTTTTTAGCATTGGAAAAATTAAATGAACTGAAAATAAAAGGTCTTGACAGAAATACAACCATGATCACCGATAGCAGCAGCGATGGACAGGATGTTGTGTATACACATCCATTGGCACAAGACGGATGTGCAAGTATTGAGCATTACATCAAGCAAATCTTCTTAGTGAGTGATAATGATGCATTTAACCGTTTGTACGAATTTTTAGGGCAAGAATACATTCAAAAAAAACTAACAGAAAAAGGATACCCGAATGCTGTAGTCAGACATCGTTTGAATATTACCAGAACGCAGGAACAGAATAAAAATACCAACCCCGTTAGTTTCTACGATACCACAGGAAAGTTATTGTACCAACAGACCGGCCAATATAGCAATGCAGTATTTCCAATCATGAATGTTAAATTGGGAAACGGATATTACAGTAATGGAAAACTGATCAATATGCCATTTGATTTCTCAACCAAGAACCGAGTGTATCTGCAAGACCAACATCATATTTTACAAAGTGTTTTGTTTCCGGAAGCTTTTTCCAAAAAACAGCAGTTTGGGTTAACTGCAAGCGATTACGATTTGGTTAAACACTGGATGAGCGCCTATCCGAAAGAAAGCAAATACCCTTATTACGACAGCACCGATTATTGGGATGCCTATGGTAAGTTTTTATTGTATGGTTCTGATAAAGGCTCTGTATCACCCAATATCCGCATATTCAGTAAAGAAGGTGATGCTTATGGTTTCCTGATTGATATTGCCTACATCGTTGATTTTGAAAAAAATATCGAGTTCCTACTTAGTGCTACTATATCATGCAACAGCGATGGTATTTATAATGATGATAAATATGATTACGACCGCCTCGGTTATCCTTTCATGAAAAATATTGGAAAAACTATTTATGAATACGAACTCTCGCGTAAAAGAAAGTTTGTGCCGGATTTGAGTGGGTTTAGGGGTGTTTATTAGTTTACTGGTTTATTGGTTTAACTCGTAATATTTACTCTGTGTTTAACTCTGTTCTCTGCGGTTCCGCGGTTTGAAAAAGCTTACAATATAGCAGATTCCGGTTATTTGAAATACCACCAACCGCGGAGATTCTGTAGCAGAGGATTCGCAGAGAATTGATCAAATCAATAATATACTACCTAAACCACTAATAAACCAGTAAACCAATAAACAAACAACTGTTTGCCTAGTTTTCCCGAACTTTACGCCGCAAAACCAATAAATATTCAATTTTATTAATGTAAACAGTATGCAACTTTCTTCGCTTCTTGACAGATTTAATGAACCCGAAACACTGAAAATGGCCAAATTGGGCCGTGAATTAGCCGCACAAGGGCATAATGTGATCAACCTAAGCTTAGGTGAACCTGATTTTGATACGCCTCAGCATATTAAAGATGCAGCTATTAAAGCCATCAATGATAACTGGAGCCATTACTCACCGGTTGCCGGTTATATGGATCTGCGTGAAGCAGTTTGTACCAAATTATTACGCGATAATAACCTTACTTATAAACCCGAAAATATTGTTACTTCAACAGGAGCTAAACAGAGCCTGGCCAATGTAATTCTTGCATTGGTAGACGAAGGGGATGAAGTGGTGATCCCAACTCCTTATTGGGTTACGTATTCTGAACTGGTGAAGATTGCCCGTGGTAAAGTTGTTGAGATCAGAACCACTGTTGAGAATGGTTTTAAAACAACTCCTGAACAACTGGAAGCAGCGATCACGGACAAATCAAAAGTGTTCATGTTCTCTTCGCCCTGTAATCCATCAGGTGCAGTTTATAGCAAAGCTGAATTAGAAGCATTGGCGGTTGTATTCAGGAAGCATCCCAATATTATCATTATAGCCGATGAAATCTATGAATACATCAACTTTATTGGTAAACACGAAAGCATTGCTCAATTTGAAGACCTGAAAGATCGTGTTGTGTTGATCAATGGATTGAGTAAAGGTTTTGCTATGACCGGCTGGCGTTTAGGATATATTGCATCAAATGTTGCCATCGCAAAAGCCTGTGAAAAAATTCAGGGACAATTTACAAGCGGCCCAACTTCTGTAACACAGAAAGCCGCTGTGGTTGCATTAACAGGCGATCTGCGTCCCTCACAGGAAATGGCAGAAGAGTTTACCCGCAGAAGAGAAAGAACATTGGCATTGGTGAATGAAATTCCCGGTTTCAAATGTTTCGCTCCGGAAGGTGCCTTTTATGTATTTCCTGATGTGAGTGCTTATTATGGAAAATCAAATGGAACAGAAACCATTAAGAATGCATCTGATCTGAGTATGTATATTTTAAATACCGCTCACGTTTCCTGTGTTATGGGAGATGCTTTTGGAGAACCTAACTGCGTTCGCTTTTCTTTTGCTGCCAGTATGGAGAATATTGAAACTGCGTGGGCAAGGATTAAAGAAGCTTTGGCAAAATTGAAGTAACCCCCCAACCCCCTGAAGGGGGAGTTAATATTGTTTTCAAAAGAAAAGGAGTTTATCGATCGATAAACTCCTTTTCTTTTGTATTCCTTTTCAACTCCCCCTTCAGGGGGCTGGGGGGTGAGGTTGGGTTGTGCTTATTTACTCCCAGTTGCTAATCCACCCTTTTTGCTATCCACATTCACCGTATACTTTCCTCCTCCCTGAACAATCCATTTTACGGTTACTGCACCCATGCCGGGAATATTAGGTACTTCTATGGTTTCAGGGTTATTTTTTTGCTCTGTGGTTAGGTTCAGGTCGCGGTTTTCTACCTGAACACCGGCCAGTATTTTACCGGTAGTTGTTAAACTGATATAATCCGGTCTTTCAATTTTATTCTTCGCATCCTGACTACTGTGTGTTGGCATCATTCTTTGATTGGCAATTACAGCAGTTACTTCCTTCAATCCATCACCAAGGTCTTTTTCACTAATATCCTGAACTTCTAATTTAGGAGTGGAATAACAATGATATATACTGAAAGCCATATTACGATGTGCATCTGATTCCAATAAGAAACCCGGATGTGCCCTTGTAAAATTCTTTTTAAATCCACCAATTTCTACCTTACCAAACTGCGGGTGATTAAATTCTTTCCATGGCACAAATGCATCCTGAAAAAGCAGGTAACGGTCAAAATTGAATGTGGAGTTGTCAAATGGATCACGGGTTCCTTCTTTCATAAACATCAAATAAGGTGTCCACAATTCATTGGAATAAGTATAAATCCCTCTTCCTGCATAAAACCAATCCAGTTCACCACCATACGCAGAATACAAATCTTTATACACCACTAAATATTTATAGCCAGGTAATAACTCCTCTCCTTTTTTACCAATCGCATCGTATACCAACAAATCCTGTGCATTGTAAGTATTTACATCTTCCTGTCCGCCCGGCCCGCGAAGAATCATTCCTCCTGCATTGTGAAAAGATTGTGCTGCGGCGATATTAGGATGTTTCATTACAAACTCCATCACAGCACGGTTTTCAGGCAGTGAGAAAGGATATTTATAAGCACCGTTCTGAATATAATTCGGCTGCCATCCCCATCCCCAGTCTCTGTTTGGATCGTATTCAAATGCATAGCCATCTTCACTTACGCGGCCATCCCCATCTTTATCCATTCCTTCCATTCCTATCAATTCATATTCGCCTTTTTCATCAGGGCCTACCTGAATCATATTTCGGGAATCACGCGGATCCGTTTTGAAACGTCCATTCGGGCTCTTCCGGCGCATCAAAGTAATATTGCCATCTCCATCAAGGTCGGCATACGTATCTTCATTCACCAATCCATCACCATCATTATCAATCGGAATTAAACCTGATCGGGGCGAGTTGGCCGAATTGGGTTGATGGATATAACTATCGCGGCCATCCGGATTGATGGTAGGAATGATATAAAATACCTTATCTGCCAGCAGTTCCTGTATAAATTTTGTATCGCCAAATGATTCAGTGAGATACCATGCCGTATACATCGCAAACTCGGCTCCCTGTATTTCATTCGAGTGTATATTTCCATCAATATACATGGCGGGTTTATGGTTAGGATCTCCCTTTTTAAAATCTGTAATGGTTAAACACCAGAGATCTCGCCCCTGGTATGATTTACCGATCGATTCAAACTTTGCGAGGTTAGGATAAGCCGCTGCAATTTTTTTACAGATCTCACCAATACCTGCATGGTCATAATACTTGTTCCAGGTAACGGTTACTTTCGGATTAACCGGCGATCCGGCAGCTTTGAACATTTGTTCAGCACTCTGTGTAAATCCACTGCCAATGGCTGTAAAGAAAGTTATGATAAAGAGTATGCTATTGCGTTTCATAATTCGTTTTTTAAAGTGTTACATCAACATTTTTTACACCTGCAGTTGGACAACCCACTTCAATGGATATTTTACCGGTACCTTTTATTAACCAACTGAATGATTGCGTACCGGCGGCATCCAATGAATTCAGCAGGGTGATCTTTCTGCCTCCTATTATTTCCTGTTTATCCGTTTTTACGGCCACTTTTAATTTCTTTAAAAAATAACTGCGTTCACCCAGTTTACTATGGGTCGATAATCCGCCTTTATTGATCACGTTCAAACTGATCCTGCTCAATCCATTACCGAGTTTTTCAGTTTTCAAATTGGTGATCTCGATTTCAGCCTGCTGGTCGGCCAGTTTTACTAAAAAATCCGTGTGTTTTTTAACGATATCAGCCACCATTTTATATGGGGGATTTATCAACACAAATGGATCCAATCCACCTACTTCCACTTTCTGGTTTGGATAATCCGGATGTAGAACAGTCTTCCAGTCTGTAAACGTATTGGTAATGCCCTGTTGTTGTGCCCAGCGCAAATAATTGGTTGCGGGGTCTTCAACTGTAAATGCTTTCTCTTTTTTAGCAGTATCCGGTTTTGCTTTCGGAACCCACCATCCGGGTGTACTAAAACTAAAACGGGCATAGTGAAAATATCCCCATGACAAAACATCGCCGCCCGATGGTGAAGTTTTGGGTGCGTCTTTGCTTCCGGTTACTTTGTTGTATAATTCACTTACCATGCCGTTTACTTTGGCATCGGGTTCTAAATATCCGGCCAGAATCCTTTCCCTTGCTGCAATGGGATTAAAGGGAATTGGGGTTGACAGGTTATTATTACTTCCAAAACTAATCACCGCATATACATTAAAAGCATCAAACAGAAAATCGAGTAATGCCCTTGTTTCTTTTTCACTGGCCGGGAAATCACCTGATCCCGGTGCAAATGTGTTGTGTTTGTAAGTAAGGTTTTTATTGAAAGCAATACCGCCTTCCCCATCTTCATTCAACAGGCCGTCTTTGTCATTGTCGATTCCTTCCGGTAATAAAAGATATTTACCTTTTTCGCCTTTGGTTGCATCGGCTTTGATTAAAATACGTGGATCATCGGGATGCAGTTTATAATCTCCAATCGGCGATTCAATACGCATCAGCGTAATTTTTCCATTTCCGTCAAGATCATCAAAACCATCCTCATTCAGTTTTCCATCACGGTCATCATCGGTTTCGCTTGCATTGCCGTTCCGTTCATATTTCAGTTTACCAAAATACTGTTCCATCGCATCCGGACTCATATTGGGGAAAACATAGTAAGTGGTTTTTTCCAGACGGCTTTTGATACTATCGGTGTTACTGGCTTTCAGCAGGGTTTCTGCAAAACCAATGGCCATTTCCGTTCCTAATAAATGAGGTCCTTCAGTACCGCCAATCACTGCAATGGCAGGTTTGGTTTCGGTATTACCGGTGCCGATGGTAACTAACCAGATATCCTTACCACCATTGGTTTTGGTGAGCGAACGAACAGAAACCAGGGATGGATAGGCTTTTGCCAGTGCATTTATCCGTTCGGTTTGTCGTGCGAAATTGCTGTATTCCTGTGCAGAAACGGTTGCTGCCAGAAATACAAACAGGGGAATCAAAATAGATCGTCTCATGAAGCAGATTTTAGGTTTTAAATATAGCGGTTTATTGGTTTAGTAGTTTATTTGTGGGTTGTTGCAATCAGGTATTTTATTAATAACCTATTTTCACCACCCATCATACCAATAAACGAATAAACCAATAAACAATACCTCTCTCATGCTCGAAAATGAGAAAACTGAAATGTTTCGTAACAGACTGCTGAAAATGTACAAGCACCGCAGCAAACTGGCGCGTAGGCAGGAAATTTCCTGTTACCGGGTGTATGATCATGACCTTACTGAATTTCCCTTTTGTATTGAATTGTATGAGGATAAGGTTTACCTGGCTGAATACCTGCGCAGGCATGGGATGGAAGATGAGGAGCATGATGCCTGGCTGGATCAATGTTTGGCAGTGATTGCAGAAGTTACCGGAGTTGATGCTTCGCTTATTTATGTGAGACAGCGGAAGCGTATGTCGCACCGGGAGGGTCAGTATGAGAAGATTGATACCAAACAGGAATTTTTCACAGTACTTGAAAATGGGATGAAGTTTCAGGTAAACCTTACGGATTATTTAGATACCGGTCTTTTTCTCGATCACCGAATTACGAGGGGAATGATAAAAGAACATTGCAAGGACAAGCGTGTATTGAACCTTTTCTGTTATACCGGATCTTTCTCTGTTTATGCCGCGCTGGGTGGAGCTGCATCGGTTACATCGGTTGATCTTTCTAAAACGTATTTGAACTGGGCGGAAGATAATTTTGTGATCAATCATTTAAAGGATCCTGTCAAATACCATTTCGTTCATGCTGATGTAAAGCAATACCTGAAAACCCTTGCACCCAATAGCTTTGACCTGGTGATCATGGATCCACCCACATTCAGTAACAGTAAGCGGATGAAAGATTTTCTCGATATCCAGCGCGATCATGTTGAGTTGATCAATGATGTTCTGGCGGCAACTACTGCTGGTGGGGTCATTTATTTCAGTACTAATTTTTCAAAGTTTGTGATGGAAACAGAGCTGATCAAAGCTGTTGGAATCAAGGATATTACGAAAATCACTACCCCCTTTGATTTTGAAGGGAAACTCAAGCGTTGGTGTTACCGCATCATCAAATAAAATCTGTGAAAATCTGTGCATCTGTGGCAATATTTTTTCGCCACAGATGCACAGATTTTCACAGATTATTTTAGCGGATAGAGAAACTGTCAATCAGGTAATCCTTTGAAATGAGTAGGTTTTTAAACTGGTAGTGTATGCTGTATCCCGCAGCAATGGTATCCGACACATAATAGATTTTCAGAAAATATTTTCTCCCTTTACTTCCGGCTGCCCATTCTTCAAAACCAAGACCTGTATTTTGTAAAACCGGTTCTCCCAGATAATCATGAACAATATCTTTTGGTTGCCGCAAAGGAAGCATATTCCATTTTCCCGGAACAGCGAGCGATGCGGTTTTGGGTACTGCCCACTCAAAAACAAAAGCATATAGCCCTGCGATAGCCAGTAAAATCATTATTATGATTGGCATGCTTTTCTTCATTCATTTCTATTTAAATTAGGAAAATGGTATTAAAAATCGATTTTATTAGAAAATAACTTATTTACAAGAGCATCTATCTTATCGAAAGATAAAATAAGCAGGGATCATCCACATTTGATAGATCGTTAACAAATCCTATTTCTCAAACCCATAATCTCTTTCCACTTTGCAAATCCGCGTTTTGTAACTCGCATACCAATCTTCCCTTCCCTTTTTTTGTGCGAATAAATGTTCTGTATTCTGTTTCCAGTTGCGGATGGCATCCAGACTTTCCCAATAAGAAACAGTGATCCCGAGTCCGTCTCTTGCAGATTCATGTCCCAGATAACCGGATTGTTGTTCGGCTAATTCAACCATTCGGTCAGCCATTTCTCCGTAACCATCGTCAACAGAAGTTCTTTCAGAAGTAAAGATCACGGCATAATATGGGGGTGTTGGAGTTGCAGCAATCATAAGGTTTCCAGATTCTTTTTAGTGAATTCGTTTTCTGTATTTCCGGTGTTCAATGTTCCCGCTGGTTCAAACAGCATTACCCAAACTTCTTTATCTGCGTTGGGTCTGTGTTCAACTCCTTTAGGTACTACCAAAAAATCACCTTCTCCCAATTCGATATTTTTATCCCTCAATTCCATCACGAAGGATCCTTTCACTACATAGAATAATTCATCTTCATTTTCATGGTGGTGCCAGGTAAAGGGGCCTTGAAATTTTACCAGTTTTACATGTTGTTTATTTAATTCACCCACTATTTTAGGGTTCCAGTGATCGGTTACCTGATCAAATTTTTGTAACACATTTACTTTAAGCATGGGTATTGTTATTCGATTCTGTTAAAAACTGTTCATGTAACTTAATTACCTGCGGGATCAACAATTGCTGGTCATCATTTACAATCACAAAATCGCATAACCGCATTTTGATCTCTTCCTGAATTTGCTTGCTCATTCTTGTCTGCACCTCTTCACGGGTAAGCTTATCTCTATCCATCACACGCTTAATGCGTAAATGTTTGGGGGTATAAACGCCAATGATATAATCAAACCCGATAGCTGATCCCGATTCAAAAAACAAAGCGGCTTCTTTTACCGAGTAAGGCGCTGATTGTTGTTTTGCCCATTCATCAGCAGCGGCAATTGTAAAAGGATGTACCAATGCATTGAGAATCTCTAATTGAAACGCATCATTAAAAACAATGCCCGCTAAATATTTTCTGTCGAGCTTTCCATTCGTATATACGGCTTCTCCAAATTTTTCTATGAGTCCGGTGCGCAGTTCAGTATTGTTTTCCATCACTTCTTTGGCGGCGGTATCTGCATCAAACACAGGAATGCCCAATACTTTAAAAATACCTGATACGGTACTTTTACCACTGCCAATTCCACC
>CANBSW010000064.1 GCA_947372235.1 Chitinophagaceae bacterium
TCTCCCTGTTCCTCCTTGCCACTGTATATCTATCGTTTAATTTGAACCACAGAAACAAAGCGGCACGGAGGAACACAACGCTTTAGTGATTCCTTAACAACAGTTGGCTGTAAAATTGTATCTATCCATTGAACCAAACATTTCAGTACACATAGATTTCTACCTGATCCATTTTTATTGTTTCAATTTAATCATCAGTTATGAAATCTATTGCGAGAATTGTGATTTGTTGTTTTGTATTTGCTGTCAGTATCGTTCAAACAAAAGCCCAGCAGGGAAACTATCATTTTGAAGCAGGCATCAATGCCGGCACATTAATTTATCAGGGCGATCTGGTTGAAAGTTATTTAGGTTCTTTTAAAGGGGCCAAACCCATGCTTCAATTATGGGTAAGCAAACCATTTAGTCCTTATTTTTCATGGAGGGCCAATATTACAAAAGGCAATATCAGTGCTGATGAATCACAGTTCGCAAATCCGGCCTGGAAACAGGTAAGAAATTTTGCATTCAGCAGTTCGGTTGCAGAGTTTTCAGGGATGGTACAATATAATGTGTATGGTGATAATGGTGGTGATACCTATCATCTGTTTACACCGTATGTGATGGCTGGAGCGGGCATTTCTTTTCTAAATATTAAACGCGATTGGAGCCGGTTAAACACGGCTGCAGTTGATCCCAAATCATCAACAATCATCGGATTAGGTATCGATACATTACATTCATTACCTAAAGTATTGCCGGTAATACCTGTAGGGTTGGGTGTTAGATGGGCTGTAGCAAGAAACATAAATATTAATGCAGAAGCCACGTCCAGATTGAGTTTTTCAGATTATATAGATGGGTTTAGTTATTCTGCCAATCCAAAAGCAAAAGATGGTTATTATAGTTTGTCGTTGGGTGTAAGTTTTGTATTGGGTGGGGATGGGGTTAGGTGCCCGAGGATTAGAAGATAAAAATTATTTCCTGCAACTCTTATCGGTCATCACGCTCATTCCGCCGGCCATATTCTTTACATTTTTAAAACCATTCTGCATTAAGAGATAGGTTGCTTGCGGACTACGGTGGCTATGAGAACAGAACACAATGATCTCTTTATTCTTTAATTGACTGATAGTAGATAATTTACTTTCCAGTTCCTGAACGGGTACGTTGATAGAATTTTTTAATCCCCCAAAATCGGAGTTAACTTTTCCTTCAAATTCATCTTTGGTTCTAACATCCAGTAATACTACTCCAGGATGCATTTTTATATAATTACAGATCTCAGAAGGTTGAATATTTCTAATGGATACGGTTGATTTGTCAACCAACTTCATATGACAACTGCTGCACATGCCGGGTTTGTCGTACATTTCTTTGTCACAATCATAGCCACAGGGAAGACATTGGTATTGTATTGCTTTTTTTGCCACAGGTTGGGTTTCTGCCTGTATGAATGTATTCTGTGAAAAGATAATCGCAACAATGACCGCTACAATTCTTATAAATGATTTCATGTGATGTTGATTGAAGAAAATAAACTTCAATGATTATTCATCAAACCCATTCGGCCAATCTTTTTTCAGATTGGCTATTTTGCCACTAACCTCATGCAAAAGTTCCTGTTTGTAATGAGCAATAGTAGCAGAAATACTTGCATCAGAAGTTCCTAGTATCTGAGCAGCCAGAATACCTGCATTTTTTGCTGCATTTAATGCAACTGTTGCCACAGGTACTCCATTTGGCATTTGTAAAATGGATAAAACAGAATCCCATCCATCAATAGAATTGGATGATTTGATGGGAACGCCAATAACAGGTAAACTGGTAATAGAAGCAACCATGCCCGGTAAATGCGCTGCACCACCGGCACCTGCAATGATCACTTTTAACCCTCGTTCTTTTGCAGTGCTGGCATAATCAACCATACGATGCGGGGTTCTGTGGGCGGAAACCACCGTTAACTCAAACGGAATACTAAATTGTTTCAGAATTTCAGCAGCAGCCTGCATAATGTTCAGGTCGCTGTCGCTTCCCATAATAATACCGATAAGTGGGGTAGATGTTGGCATAGAAATGAATGTGGTGCAAGATAGGAGAAATTGATTAGAGGGAAAAGAGCCAGATTGAACAGATGAACAAGGAACAGATGAACAAGGACCAGATGAACAAAGAGCAGATGAACAAGGAACAGATGAACAAGGAACAGATGAACAAGGACCAGATGAACAAGGAACAAGGAACTAACGGTTCACTTCATTATTCATCTGTTCCTTGTTCGATATTCATCTGTTCCCTTACTTCAACACAAACCTGTTCAAAAATGCTTCACTATCCAGCACATCAATATCAGAGAAATAGAAATCACCGGTATCTTCTGTTACAATACACTGACAACCTGCATTAAGTGCTGCATAATATTCAAGCCCATCCTCAAAATCATTGATCTTTTTGTGATTGGCTGCGGATAACACATCTGATTGTTTGTTTTCAGCAACGTTAATTTTTTCAGCCAGTAAACCAATCTTCTTTTTGGCCAATGCCGCCCCACTTTTTTTGGAAGCAAAATAAAATGCAATGGCAAAACAAATGGGCGATGTGTAGAGTTGAAATTGTTTGGTATCTGCCAAGCTAAGTATGCGGGCAGTTTGTGTAAACATTGGATATTCTTTATTCAATACTGAAACAAGGATATTGGCATCTATAAATATTTTCATTTGGCTTTTTTGGATTGATAAAAAGCCTGTTTTGTTTGATTACGTGTTTTGTGTTTGGTAACATACACAGCTTCGCCTTCTGCAACTGCATTAACCCAATCTGCTAGTGGAAGATCTTCTAAGGAACGATAATTTTTTTTGGTGATATTACGGTACAAAAATTCTGTAAGCCTTGAAAGGCTAATATTATGAGAATCAGCAAATTGTTTAGCCTTACTGATCACTTCTGTATCGAAGCTTAAGGTTATTTTAGAGTCCATAAAATCAATTATACGACAAAAATAAAAAAATAATACGTATAAATGAAAAATATTTTCAAAAAGAAGCAGGATTTTTTGCCACAGATTAACACAGATTACTCTGAGAAAATTTGTGTTAATCTGCGAATCTGTGGTGATTTTATTTCATCCGAACTGCTCAATATGTTTACTATACTTTAATTCACATCTTTCCCTTCCTTCAACATCCCGATTATTTTTTCAACACTTGTTTTATTGAGTGGGTTTGGCGCCAATGGCAGTGCTTTTTCCGCATACTCCAATGCTTTTTTATAATCGCCAACACCGGAATAACCACGTGTTAATCCCATCAATGTAGTAAACTGATTGGGATTCTTTTCATAATTGATTTGAAATACTTCTAATGCCTGTTTGTTATATTTCATTGTTAATAAACTTCTGCCGTATTGGTGAATCTGGTTCATATTTCCCAGTGGTACCGCTTCTTTCATCACGGCTGCTGCTTCTGCATTCCTTCCCAGTTTATTTAATACTGCGGCTTTGGTAGAGAGTGTTACAAAATTTCTATCACCCAGTACATTCGGATTAACAGATGTATCGGCCCATCTTAATGCTTCCTCCAGATTGGTATTGTGATCGGCACACCATTGGGCAGCCGTTTGCCATCCCAGCCAGAAAAATCCCATATCCGTTCTTAATTCGCGGCGAAAAGATTCTACCTGTGTTTTCAGCAGATCTATCTCCACTTTAAAAGGGATGTTTAATTTTTCCCATACCAGGTTTACTGTGGCAGCAGTTTCTGTCTGGTTGGTGAATTCATATTTCAACCATTCAACTGAATTTGTTAGTGTAGCCGGTTTTACTTTTACCCGTAATACATCATATTTTGGATCATAATAAAAACTTCCCCATGAAGTAGCATCTTTTGAAAAGATCAGTGTGCATTCATTAGCTCCATAAGCAATAAAAAAACCGTACTTGCCTGCAGACAATGCCTGACCTTCTATTTTTACATCCGTACTAAATTCTATGGTAGTGCTTTCATTAGCACCAGCGCGCCAGGGTGCTTCTTTGGTATTTCCAAAAAACTGATCTGTATATCCGGCAGGAACCAATTGTCCCCAGATCTTTCCTTCACGACCCTTTACACCGGGCCTGTCGTAATGAATGGTAACATCTGTGATACCGATTCTTTCACTTACAGAAGCTTTTTTATTGCCGCCGCTAGGAGCCGTGGTTAAGGGGCGCTGTGCCTGTACTACTATTGCAGTAAAAAAGGAGAAGGCAAGTAATAGGTGTTTCATAAGGGTTGCTTTAGGATAACAAACTACAAATCACAGATTACACGGATTTGAAAATATGATTTAGGGGTTGTGGGAATGATTAATGCGGGATTTCAAGGATGGAAGGGGCGTTATTGCGAGCTATGCGAGGCAATCTGTGTTTTATCGTTCAACCTGTTTTTTAAGACACAGATTGCTTCGTGCCTCGCAATTGTAAGTCAAATCAACTGCCTTTTATACATCTGTATGGCGTTCTCATAGCCAAGGTAAATGGCATCACAAACCAGAGCGTGTCCAATACTTACTTCATCAAGCGAAGGAATATTTTGAGCAAAGTATTTCAGGTTTTGTAAATCAAGATCGTGACCGGCATTGAGCCCCAAACCCAGTTCTTTGGCTTTTAAAGCGGCTGAAACATACGTTGCTACTGCTTTTTCTTTGCCTGATGGGAATTGCGTGGCATATCCTTCTGTATATAACTCAATCCTGTCGGTTCCTGTTTTTGCAGCACCTTCTACCATTTCAATTATCGGATCTACAAAAATGGAAACACGAATTCCTGCTTTTTTAAATACATTAATAATACCAATCAGGTAATCTCTATGTTTGATGGTATCCCAGCCATGATCGCTCGTTAGCTGTCCCAATGCATCGGGCACTAATGTTACCTGATGTGGTTTGGTCTCAAGCACCAGTTCCACAAATTTTTGTTCTGTTGGATTTCCTTCAATATTGAATTCAGTGGTAATGATTTTTCTGATCTCTCTTACATCATCATACCTGATATGTCTTTCATCAGGTCTCGGGTGAACCGTAACGCCATCTGCCCCAAATCTCTGAGCATCAATGGCGGCTTTTACTACATCCGGATTATTGCCTCCGCGACTGTTGCGGATGGTGGCAAATTTATTAATGTTAACACTAAGCTTTGTCATGGAGCAAAAGTAAGATTTAGTCGGGAGTTAGAAGTTAGGAGTCTGGCGTTTCATTTTTTCTCTCAACTCCAGACCCCAGACTTCTAACTCCAGGCTTATTTTCCCTTCTATACCGTAGCTTCGATGTTTCAAACCTTTGTATAACCCATTTGTTGTTTAGATATGAGTTATGTTTCATTAGAAGAATGTTTACTGGATCTGGAAAAGAACGGGCATTTGGTAAGGATCAAAGAAGAAGTGGATCCTTATCTGGAAATGGCCGCTATTCATCTGCGTGTATATGAAGCAGGTGGGCCGGCATTGTTATTTGAGAATGTAAAAGGCTCGCGTTTCAGGGCCGCTTCCAATATTTTTGGAACGATAGAAAGAAGTAAATTTATTTTTCGCGATACATTTTCTTTGGTTCAGCAACTCATCGCACTAAAAGACGATCCTGTCAAAGCGCTGAAACATCCAATTGATAATCTTAAAACAGGACTTGCAGCAGCAAAAGCATTTCCGTTAAAAAATCCTATTTCAAAACCGGTTTTATATGAGGAGATACAGATCTCAGATCTTCCATTGATCCATCACTGGAAAATGGATGGTGGTGCATTTGTTACACTTCCCCAGGTGTATACTGAAGATACAGATCAACCTGGTATCATGAAATCGAACCTGGGCATGTATCGTATTCAGTTAACAGGGAATGAATATGAACTGAATAAAGAGATCGGCCTGCATTACCAGTTGCACCGTGGCATTGGTGTTCATCAAACAAAAGCCAATAAAAAAGGATTGCCGTTGAAAGTCAGTTGCTTTACAGGAGGCCCGCCTGCACACACAGTTGCAGCAGTAATGCCATTGCCGGAAGGAATCAGCGAAATGACTTTTGCCGGTGTATTGGGTGGAAGAAGGTTTCGTTATTGTTACCGTGACGGATTTTGTATCAGTACCGATGCTGATTTTGTAATTACGGGTGAAGTATATCCGGGAGAAAATAAACCGGAGGGACCATTCGGTGATCACCTTGGTTATTATAGTTTGACACATAATTTTCCATTGATGCGTGTACACAAAGTATACGCAAAAAAAAATGCGATCTGGCCATTTACCGTTGTTGGCCGGCCACCGCAGGAGGATACCAGTTTTGGGGAGTTAATACATGAGTTAACAGGTGCCGCCATTCCACAGGAAATACCGGGGTTAAAAGAAGTGCATGCTGTTGATGCAGCCGGGGTACATCCTTTGCTACTGGCCATTGGCAGCGAACGTTACACACCATATACTCCAACCAAACAACCAGCAGAAATCTTAACCATTGCCAATCATATTCTCGGCACAGGACAATTGAGTCTTGCAAAATTTTTATTTATTACGGCTGATGATTCAAAGCAATTAACCACACATAATGTTCAGGCTTTTTTTGAATATGTGTTAGAGCGAATCGATCTAACCCGTGATATTCATTTTCATACGAATACAACGATCGATACGTTGGATTATTCCGGAACAGGATTGAATAGTGGCAGTAAAGTTGTATTTGCGGCTTATGGAGAGGTGAGAAGAGAACTTTGTAAAGAAGTTCCCTCACTATTAAAATCTCTCCAGCATTTTCATCATGCATCTCTTGCAATGTCCGGTGTTGTTATGTTACAGGCTTCTTTTTTTTCTACCTATGAAATGGCTAAAGTAGAAATGGAATTGCTTAACGAACAATTGAATCAACATAATGATGCATTAAATGAAGTTGCACTGATTGTTGTTTGCGATAATGCATCATTCGCCGCTGAAAATATTCGAAATTTTGTTTGGGTTAGTTTTACCCGTTGCAACCCTTCACATGATATTTACGGAATACATTCCTTTACTGAGAATAAACATTGGGGCTGTAAAGGCCCTTTAGTAATTGATGCCCGTATCAAACCCCATCATGCCCCACCCGTTGAAAAAGATCCTACAACAGAAAAGAGAATTGACAGATTTTTTGAGAAGGGTGGAAGCTTATACAATATGTTAAACCTGTAATGGTTTGTAAGTAGCGGTAAAAAACTGCGTCAAAGATTGAAATAAGTAAACTAAAAAATCTTATTATGAAAAGACGTTTTGTTTTGATACATCGCATTAGCTTCTTTGGGTTCATAGCTTTGCTTGTAATCATTTCCATCACTTTGATGGGTTCGAAAAATATTTCATGTGATACGATGCAAATAAACCATCTGCCCGGTAAAACCGTTGTTGTGATGGAACTCTTTACCAGTCAGGGTTGCAGCAGTTGCCCACCTGCCGATGCTTTACTCGCAGAATATGCCGGCATGCATAACGAAAATATCATTGCGCTGTCTTTTCATGTTGATTACTGGAATCGTTTAGGCTGGAAAGATCCTTTCAGCAGTAAATACTATAGTGAAAGACAAGAATGGTATAGCCGGTATCTTCCCAATGGAAGTGTATACACACCTCAATTACTAGTTAACGGAAGAAGAGAAGCAGTTGGGAATAATAGAAATGCTGTAAAGACTCTTGTACAAGAAGCAAACAGTGAATCAAATGCTGAAACTATTTCGATTGAAAATGTCAGTGTAGAAAATGAGTCTATCCGTTTTCACTACACAACCACAAACACTGGTAAAGAAGAAGTAATCAATATTGCATTGGTTCAAAAAAAAGCAATCACCTATATCAAGTCCGGAGAAAATGAAGGCGTTACAATTACCAATCACAATATTGTCCGGACTTTTGAAACGCAGAATATTGCAAAGGAAGGAACCGGAAAAATAAACCTTCCTGCATCGTTCAAAGCTGCTGAATATGCATTGGTTGTATATGTTCAAAATAAAAATAACCTATCCATTACAACTGCTCTCATGAAGGATTTATAAAAAAACTGCGCCCTTGCGCCTTTACGAGAATATTTTGCACGTAAAGGTGCAAGGGCGCAGTTGAATTATTAATTCCTAATTTTTAATTCTTAATTAATTCACCTCCATCCAGGTATGATCGGCCAATAATTTCACAGAAGAAATAAATTGTTTAAACGGACCCGCACCACCCCATTCGTGTGGACCAACCAATGAAAGCATATGAGACCCATCATTTCTTTCATAAACGTGGTAGATATGTCCAATTTGAGGTTTGAAGCTGAGCCTTGCTTCATAGATCAATAAACTCAGTTCTTTGCGTTTACGGATCTCCTGTGCCTGTTTTGCCAATAATTCTATTTGTTGTTTGATCTGGTCAAGCTGCATATTTGTTTGCTCTTCCATGGCTGACAGTGCTTTGTGTTTGATCACCCCTTCTTTGGTTGGGCGAATAGCCACACTGCCTACAGACGAAGCATAAGGCAGCACACTCATTTGTTTATGATAGATCTCGATATTTGAAAAGGGATTTCCTTCTTTATTTTTTCCTTTCTGTGTAAGTTTCAGATAACCGTTGGGAAGGATCTCGTGCAGCACTTCCAGAATGATCTGTTCTTCTTTGATAAAGGTGGTTTGTATGGCAGAAGCATTTAGTATTTCAGCTTTGATCGTATCTGCCAGTTCCTGGTTTTCAAAAGGGCGTATCTCGCCGTCAGGTACTACATCATATTGTGTATAGAATGCTTGGTTCTCAATATTTACCCAGTTAATACTAATGCTGAGAGCATGTCCGTTTTTGATACTTTCTATTTTATAATTTCCACTCTTTGGCGCCAGTCCAAACTGGAATGTACATTTCTCCGGAAATAATTGCCAACTGGCTAAAAAATTATACGCTTGTACCATTGCTTCTCTATTATCTGCTACTATTACAAAATGTGGCAACAAAGGTTCTTAATTCCGGTAAAATAAAAAAGCTGAAGCACTGCTTCAGCTTTTTACAATGATCAATTAGATTATTTAACTGTAAAACCAACATTCAAAGTACCCCAGAGAAGTGAAATTTTTCCTTCTTTGCTGATAGTATAGGTTAATTTTTCTGTAGAAGTAGCCGATTTACCCGGTTTTACCTTTACTCGCAATGCATCATCCGATTCTTTATAGCCATCTGCCCCCCAGTTGGTACTTGTTTTATTGAAGATGATTGTCCAGTCGGTATCCCCAGAAATCATATACAATCCATATTTTCCGGAAGGAAGAGACTTCCCGTCAATACTTACATTTTTACTTACTTCAAATACAGTGGCTTCATTGGCACCGGCGCGCCAAACCTGGTCTTTCATGGGTTCTACATCTTTTCCCATGATGCGGCCTTTTAAGGATGGTTGACTGTAATCAATAGAAACCACAGCGCCGCTGCCAATGGTTTGAGTGGTTTTAGCCGGTGGACTTGGACGTGTGGATTTATCATCCTGTGCATTCACGGTGTAAGTGATAAAGAGTAATGCAGTTAAGGTTGTTAAGAGAAGTGATTTTTTCATAAACAGATTTTCATTTTAAGAGTGGGAAGATAAAAATATTTTACAGGCTTTGATTTATTTGTTGAACACTTATCAATTCACAACAGAGAAATCAGGCCGTTTGATCAGCTGACTTACATATTTGAAACGCAGATCGGTATTAAAGGTAATATTCCAAGGATTCATACTCCCTGTTGTTCTTGGATAATAGTATGCTTTCAGTTCCATTGTTCCAAAAACAAGGTTTTCATTTCGGGTTCTTACTCCGCCACCTACCGATGTATAAAGGTCACTCATTCCAAAAGGTGCACCAATAGGTTTCAAATAAGTTATATTGGTATAGGCAAATGGGGCAAAGCTGAAGCCTACCAGTTTCCATGTGTTATAGAAAACAGATTCGCAATTGAAAGAAAGACGGGTAGATGCTTTTAAACTGGGATCGTTAAGTTGTGGTATCCCAAAATCACTCGATAAACGCAATGGGTCATTCAATACCGTGTTTTTTAATTGAGTAATACTGCCACTCAAAAAATGACGTACATACCAGTTGCTGATTCCCAGTCTTCTTAATTTTGTGAAATAATCCAGACTGGTTAAAAAACTGATGTCTTCTAATCTTCCGTTATTAAAATAAGTGCCAAGACGTAAATTATAATTCAGGTAATTTTTTTTGTTGGAGAAATAATTTCGCTGGTAATCAAAACCAAGATAGGGGCGGGAAATACGGTTGCGATTTGTCCAGCCACCAATCAATGACATACTGAAACCTTCGGGTACGTCTTCATATCGTCCAAAACCATATAAAAATTTTGTATGATAATAATCTTGCTCAAAAATGGTAAAGGAAGCCAGAAATGTTGTCAAATCTGAGTAAGCAATATTGTAATTTGTTTTAAAAAGATTGGGTACATCCTGAAAAGTTCGTTTAATTCCTCTAATGGCAATTAGTTTTTTGAACCTGGATTTGAAATTTTGTTCCAACTGTTTTCTTGCTCCAATATTATAGCCAATCCATCCATCAAATATGTGGTAACGGTATTTCAGATCCGATGCATAAATTGAATCATTCCAGTATCCATTCTCTGTAAAATGTTGTGCAATTTCAAAAGCACCTGTCCAAATATGGTACGGACTTACCAACGGAAGTTCTCCCTGTAGGTACAGATTTTTTTCTTCTCTTCGTCCGCTGTTAAAAGTTGGGGCTTCATTTCTGTAGCCCACTGCAAGATTGATGAAACTTCCGGCCACGTTTCTTTTTAAAGCTTCAAATCCAATTCCATAATGAGGCTTTCTGTCGGCATCAAAGAGATTTCTTATCTGAAAGCGGTTTCCGGATCCAATAAAATTATCGTCATTTACTTCAAAGCTGGCCATTTTCCCTGTTCCTTCTTCCAGGCTGCCGCCAATAGGGAATACATCTTTACATATCACAATCACATCTACAGAATCTGATTTACCGGCTATTGATTGAATGGTGATCCTTGCATCCTGCAGATACGTTAATTCACGCAAAAATCTTTCATTATCTGCCATCAGATACGGATATAAAGAATCACCTGTTGAGAAGAAAAGATTATTAAGGATCACTCTTTGCCGGGTAGTTGGATGCAAAGCATCCCCAATCTCATTAAAGATATTTTTATCAATCCGTGCTGTATCGTTTACCGATTTGGTGAATCCTGTATTCTGTACAACAATCCGTCGGATGATCTTACCTCTGTATGGATTAAAAACAGCTTCATTCTTTACAGCTCCTTCTGCAGGCAAAATGGGGTCAGTATTATTTACTGATAAACTTTTTCCGATCTTACCAAGTAACCCTTTTTTATGTGCAAGAAAAAAAACAGTATCAGCCGGCACAATGTCCTGTGCAGACAGGTATTGAAATCCCAGACATGCCAGTAAAAACCAAACGATCTTTTTTCTTATATGTATCAACGGCAGGTGCATGCTATAGAACAGAATTCCTTTTGAAATCGGAGGGAAGTTAATTAATCAATACGTAACCCAAGCTGATATGCCTACGATAGGCCTTGTTAAATTTAAATGAGTACAATCTAATCAACCAAAAGCTTCTCTAAAACAATAAAATGCAAAGGCTGTTTGGGTAAGCCAAATTTAGGGTCGGCAGGGAAGGGTTCTGTTGCACCAGTTGGCTGGTAACCATGTCGCTGGTACCAGGAAATCAGCTCATCTCTTACTGAGATTACTGTCATAACAATACTTTTACAATCGTTTTCTTTAGCATATACTTCGGCAGCTGTGAGCATTTTTTTACCAATACCTTTTGCCTGCAATTCTGGTGAAACGGTTAACATGCCAAGGTATAACTGGCTTGCTTTCTTTTTTAGGTAGATACAGGCGTCTAACAGGCCCATATCTCCTGTATACTTTAATATCACCGAATCTTTTTCGGCCATTAATGCAGCTAATGAATCAGGATCTGTTCTCAATCCTTCCAATAGATCTGCTTCTGTGGTCCATCCTTTTTTAGAACTGTCGCCACGATAAGCACTGTTCACCAGTTTGTCTAAATCCGGGATATCATTTTTTGTTGCGATAGCAATTGAAGGAGGAAGGAGCGATTCATTCATAAAATGATTCTATTTAAGCCTTGAAATTATTTTATTTATCTGAGAAATGAATGGTTTGGGAGGAGGTTACTGTTGTTAAAATAGTTAAAAGGGTTAAAATAGTCAGAGCGTTTAAAGTAGTTAACAAAACTATACTGGGCAAGTGGTAAACGTAAATACTTGTTTAACTATTTTAACCCTTTTAACCACTCAAGCTAAATACAAAAAGCCCGCTCAATTAAGAACGGGCTTCGCTATAAAACCTACTTGCCATTAAAAACCTGGGTCTGCTGGTGTATTCGGGTTGCTATCTCTTTCACGGAAAGGATAAGGCAATAAATTGCGTTTTCTTTCTGCAGTAGGGCGGCCAAATCTTCTCATATCTTCCAGCTTTAAACCAGAAAGAAAGAGTTCTATACAACGGTTACGGTAGATCTGATCTAATAAAGCTGCAATGCTTGCCGGTGTTACGGTTGGTAAGGCTGCACCTACACCAAATGCATCAGCCGCAGCGGCTTTGGTTACTACTTTATTCAGTTCAATATTTCCATTGGTAAGATCAGGAGAAGCCTGACGTGCATAGCACTCTGCTTTGATTAATGTCATCTCACCGGGAACATAAATAGGAATTGAAGTAGTGGCAGCGATCCAGAAACCATTTAAACGAAAACGGGGATTAATGGTTGCATTGATCACTGTGTAAAATGGAATACGTTTATCATTTAAGTCCGGTGCAAGTGCTGCAGGTAAGCCTAAGGTAGAATCTACCGGCTGGTAAACGTTATTGGTTGATGTTACTGTATTGTAGATCGGATTTGGATTTGCGGCCTCAAAATTCATGGTCGATTTTTTGGTAAGATCAACCGCATTTGCTGCAGCTAATGCAGCTGCATAATTTCCTGCAAACAAGGAATACCTTGCTTTTAATGCATTCAGTGTATTTACAATATCAACACCGGCAGGAACGTCTGTTACAAAGCTTGCACTGATTGCATTGGCGTTGATAGCAACAAGTGCTTTATCAATCGCTGCAATCGCACGCGCATAACCTATAAGCCTGTCAGAATAAACAGTAGCTGTTGTTCCAATGGTATCCGGCACTTTCTCCCATAGTTCAGACATGGTTCCCATTGAAAGCACTTTGAAGATGGTTGCATAACCGATCAAACCGCTTGCATAACCTTTGTCTGTAACAGTAGCTGCGCCTGCAATTACATTATTTGCATCGTAGATCACTTTGCTGGCACTACTCCATACATTACCCAGCAAGGCATTTGTTCCGTCAACAGCAGCACCTCCGGTTGAGAACTGAAGTTCAGAACCATTACCTGCATTCAATAACATGGTTTCACCGGTAAGTAATCCGTTGGCATCAGAAAGTCCATACGCAACATTTGAAGCATAGGTTTTTTGAATACCTACAGCTACGCCGGCAAGTCCTTTGGCTGAAGCCAATACCTGAGCCGAAGTTGCTGCCGTGGGGTTTGTATAATCTTTCTTACAGCCAGTTGCAGTTAACAGAACAGCTGCAAAGCCTGTATAAATTATTGATTGAAATATCTTTTTCATAAAATCATTTTTTGAATTGAATTAAAATTTAGCCTGTATTCCGAAACTGAAAGTTTTTGGAATGGGGGTTGATCCAAAGTCGATTCCGCGGAGGATCGTACTTTGTCCACCTGAATTTACTTCCGGATCATATCCATTGTAATTATCCCAGCTGATCAGGTTACGGCCGCTGAAGCTTACACTCAGATCGCTAAAGCCTTTGATTTTTCCGAAATTATAGCTCAATGATAATTCGCGCAGTTTGGTAAAAGAACCATCAGCAACGCGCCATTGTTCAATGGCATAGATACCGGCAATATAACCACGCGGTATTAAACCAAGGTCTTCCTGCTCGGCAATTTTACCATTTCCTACACCCTGACGTGTACGGAAATCTGCATTAAATACATTACCACCTCTTACTGCATCAATCTGTATGCGAAGACTTAATTTTTTGTAAGTAACCTCATTTACCAAACTTCCTGTGAATGAAGGATTGGGATCACCAATGATTTTACGAAGAGTACCTCCACTTGGTAGTCCTGTGGTTGCATTTCTACCCGGAGTATAAGATAAGGTACTGTTTTGAGTACCCGCTTCCTGTGTTGGAATTCCGGTGGATGTTTTAACAAGGGCTCCACTTGCATCTGTTGCAAAGAAAGTTCCGTAGAATACACCGATCGGCTGTCCTTCAATGATGGCAACCGGTGCACCTGCATTTGTGCTTAATAAGGTTAATGCCTGACCAATACTAACTGCTTTATTTCTGTTATGATTGTATATCGCAGTTACATCCCATTTGAAATCTTTTTTAGATACGGGGCTTCCGGTTAATACCAGTTCATATCCTTTGTTTTCTAATGAACCATAATTGTCCAACAAACTTGAGAAACCTGAGGTTGGTGCAATGAAACGGTTGATCAAAAGATCGGTTACCTTTTTGTTATACACGTTTACTGTTACTCCTAAACGATTATTAAAGAACGACAGATCTGCACCAAATTCCGTTTCCTGTTGTCTTTCAGGTTTTACATTTTCATTGGCTAAAGTTCCGCTTGAGTTAAGTGAAGTTCTTCCAAGATAAGAGGATGCACTGTAAGTATTGAATCTTGAATAAGCACCAATACCTGTTAAGTTTCCGCTTTCACCATAGGCTAAACGTACTTTAAACAAATCCCACCATTTTGATACACCCATCTTACTCCAGAAATCTGTTCCTGAAATTATATAGCTTCCACTTGCTTTGTAATAAGTCTGGTTGCGTTGATCCTGTCCAAATACAGAAGAACCATCCACACGCACTGCACCTGTTACAAACAATTGATTTCGGTATTTGAAATTCTGTTGAACATAACTACCGGAAACTGAGATCTCACTTCTGTCATCAACACCCGGTAAAATAGTGCTGGCACCATTTACGGTTTGTACAAACGGAGCGAGGCCACGACCCTGTAACAAAGCGTAATTATTCTTTTCATATTGTTGAGAATAACCAACCTGTGTTACAGAATTAATTTTGCTGGTGATGTCAACATTATAAGTAGCTGTCAAATCATGGTTGATCGCGAAGAAATTATTATTGGCAGTACTTGAATAACCATTTTGTGTAGGGTCAAGTGTTGGCCCACCACCCCAGAATGCAGTACTTACGTTATACGCGAATGGTGGAATATAAGTACTACCGTTTTGAGAATAGTTATCAATACCCATTGTATAATCAATGCTCAAATGCTTAACAGGTTTTAATTTCAAACCCATGTTTGCGATCACACGATTGGTGCTTTGTTTTTGTTTAATATCTTCAATTACAGAAACGGGATTGGCACGACCTCTTTCACCTACTGCCTGTATATTTCCCAATGCATCTCGCTGCCAGATATTGTGGAAATTACCAATGATGGTTACAGAGTTCATAGGCGAGTAGAATGAGTTTCCATCGGGTTTCTCATTAGCACTGCTGTTCACATAATTCAATCCCAGATTCATGCTTGCCCATTTGTTCAGTACCTGCTCAATATTGCTGCGGAAACTGAAACGTTGGAAATCAGTATTCGGTACAATACCCTGGTTGTAGAAATACGATCCTGAAACATAATATTTGGTCTTATCTGTTCCGCCACTGATAGAAATATTGTTATCAATACCATTAGCATTACGGAAAATATAATCCTGGTAATCATATCTTGTAACTGAAGTTGTATTTGTTAATGCAGGTGTAAGGATATCCTGCGTTTGAGCACCGGCACCATCTGTTGGTCCGCCAAATTTTACAGTTGCTTTGTTAACATCAATTTTTTTACGCAGGCTGCTTGCCATATAATTCGTACTGAAGCTGATTGTTGGTGCACCGCTTTTTCCTTTTTTAGTAAAGATCTGAACCACACCCGCATTGGCACGGCTACCATAGATGGCAGCAGCAGCAGCACCGTTCAACACCTCCACTCTTTCAATATCATTTGGGTTGATATCTACCAAACGGTTTTGTCCAACATTACCTACAAAACTTCCTCCATCATATCCGCTCTGTGTATTGGTAACACGGTTGGTTCCGTTATTTACAATTACACCATCAATAATATATAAAGGCTCCGAGGAAGAGGAGATAGAACTGATACCACGAAGTCGTACAGACATACCACCTGCAGGATCTCCTGAGTTTTGTGAAATCTGTGCACCGGCTGTTTTTCCCTGCAAAGCTGCCAACACATTACCTGTAGCACCTTTCGTTAATTCATCCGCTTTTACTGAACTAATATAGCTTCCCAATTGACGACGGGTAGTTCCTTGAGATGTACCAGTTACCACAACCTCATCCAGTTTAGAAACTTTATCACTCAATTGTACATCTACTGTATAAGCTTTTGCAGTACCAACCGTTAATGCCTGTTCCATTTGCTGAAATCCAACACCGGTAAATACCAATGTATATTTTCCTGCATTTAAAGGAGCATTGAAACTGTAGTTTCCGCCGTTATCAGCCAGGCCACCGGATTTGGTACCCTTAACTGTAACCGCAACAGATTCTGTGGAAGCTCCCGAAGGACTGGTTATTTTTCCTGATATGCGAACCTGCCCGAATGTGTAGGCGGTAAGCATGATAATGGCCAGCAGTAAACAGAGTTTTTTCCATTTACCCGTGCCTTTGATGAATGTTGTGTTCATAGCGCAGTTTTTATGTGTGATAAATCAAAGAATGGTTAAACTATTTAGTCTGAATGGATCCAGTAATTTATCTGAAGGATCCAGTTCAGTAATTAATACATCTATTTCATCAACTCCACAAATGCGAAGTCGTTGGTATGAATTCAATTTTTCAGAGATAGACATGACCACGGTTTTTGCAGAAGTCTCTACCATCGCTTTTTTAACCTGTACAACGTCCCAGTCATTATCTGTTATTCCATGTTCCGTATCCAATGCATTGATCCCCAAAAAACAGAGGTCTGCTTTTATATGTCTGATTCGGGTGATCGCTTCTCCGCCCACGGCTATCTGCGATTTCTTCGCTATTTTATCTCCAATAAATATCACTTCTATATTTGGATGCTGCGAGTACTCATATGCAGCCGGTATACTGCCGGTAAGAAAGGTTGCTTTCAGGTCTTCCGGTAATAATCTGGCCATTTCAATGATCGTAGTTCCGCCTCCGGTTAATACAAACATGCCATCTTTTATAAGTGAAGCTGCTTTTTCTGCAATGATCTTTTTATTATCTACATTATAGACATCCGATCTCAGGTAAAAGCTGTTGAAAGATTTAGATAAAGCTCCTCCATGTACTTTAATAACTTTGCCTGTTTCTGCAAGCTCATTCAGGTCGCGGCGGATCGTATCTTCCGATACATTGATGGAATTGCTTAAATCGGCAGATAGTACACTATTGTGCAAGCTTACCTGGTGAAGGATATATGCCTGACGTTCTTTTTTAAGCATGTTAGTCACGGGATTGGTCAACAATTTCAGGTTAATTTTTTTAAAAACAAATTAAAAACTGCAAATTGTTGCAATATTTATAAACTTTTTCAACAAAAAACCGCAAAAGTGAATAAAAACATCAACAGATTATGCAGTATTTCCTCGCAGGATTCCCGTTTGATCATTGGTTTAATGAGCGGTACTTCTCTGGATGGGTTAGATATTGCGTTATGCAGGTTTACCGGCAGTGGATTGAAGACCCGGATAGAACTGCTTCATTTTGATACGATTTCTTACGATGATCATTTTAAAGATGAGATCCGCTCCATCTTTTCGAAACGCTTGGTAGACCTTGAAAAAGTGTGCCTGCTGAATGGATGGGTGGCTTTACAACATGCAGACATGATCCTGCAATGTTTGAAAAAATGGAATATCGGTCCTGATGAGATTGACCTGATCGCAAGTCATGGCCAAACCATTTACCACGCCCCAAAATTGTTACATCCTGATGATATTTATGGAAATGCAACATTGCAGATAGGGGATGGAGATCATTTGGCCGTTGCTACTGGTATTATTACTATCAGCGACTTCAGACAAAAACATATTGCGGCAGGTGGAGAAGGTGCGCCATTGGCCGTTTATGGCGACTATTTTATTTTTAGTAAGGAAGGTGAGAACCGAATCATGTTGAATATAGGCGGGATTGCCAATTTTACCTACCTGCCGGGCAATCTGGATGCTTCCGAAATCTTTAGTACGGATACAGGCCCGGGCAATACATTGATGGATGCGTATGTTCAGCAATATTATAAAATTCCCTTTGATCGTGATTCTGCAATTGCCACACAGGGCAAGGTTAATGAGAAATTGCTGTCAGAATTAATAAGAAATTCTTTTTTTGAAAATGGATTTCCTAAAACAACCGGCCCCGAATTATTTAATCTTGCTTATCTCGAAAAGGCAAAAGAAAAAGCCGGTATTGAATCGCTCTCGCATTTTGATGCAATGGCAACACTCAACCGTTTTAGTGCCGTTACAATTGTTGAAGCTTTACAAAGAACACTCGATAAAGATCACCCATATATCATTTATACCAGTGGCGGCGGAATGCACAATCCTTTACTGATGAAACATATCAGCGAAATGTTGCCGGGGTATGTTTTTCATACAACAGATGCGCTTGATATTAATCCTGATGCAAAAGAAGCCTTGTTGTTTGCCATATTGGCTAATGAATGTGTGGCAGGAGGAGATACGTCAATAGGTAATGGTACATCCGATATTCCTTCTGTTACAATGGGAAAGATTAGTTTGCCTTCTTAGTGACATTGCTATTTATTTACTATTGCAATAACCCAATTGTGAAGGAGTAACTCTACGAAACCTCTGCCACTCTGCGTCTCTGCGTTGAAGAAGACTGCATAGTAAATCAGTACTTAAATTCCAATGATTTTATTCACCGCAGCGACGCAGAGTGGCAGAGGTTACGCAGAGAGTTGATTCGTTTCAATAACCCATCAGGCTTTTAATAATATACCCTCTCAACGGTATTGTTTGAAATAGTTTAAATAGCCACTTTACAGCACTATTTAAACTACTATATGAAAAAAACATTTCTGTCCTTTCTCCTCAGTATCATTACCCTCATTTCTTTTTCCCAGCAGAAACCCTTTTTATCAGCGAAAGAACAGTAGAAACACATCGTAAAAATATAATGAGAAAAGCAGAAACCAATAATGTGATCGGAATTATCAAATATGCCTATCGACATAAACTTATTTAGTATCTGGCAATTGTTTGAAAATAAAGGTCCCACGCAAGAACGCAGGACCTTTGGTTTATATATAGGAAGAATATTATTTCCTTGTTTTTGAAAACACCCTTACCATTCCGGCTGGAGTAATTTTCAATAAAAGATTCTCGTTTTTTTTGCTCAACGTAACATAATAATCTTTCTCATTATCTGCATTTGAAAACTGTATACAATCCACCACCTGAAATTCCGGAAAAGTGTATTTGGTTGTAATGGTTTCAATGGCAGCTTTTGGCAATTTATCGAACTGCAGTGGTTGGGTGGTGCCAATCAGGTCACCGTCTGCACCATAAAATGCATCTACTTTCGTATTGTCTAATACAAAACTGATCTTGTCAATTTGATAATCTGAATTCCAGGTTACATCCTGCGCTTTTGTAAAAGTACTTTTGAAATGGTCGGTTACTTTTTTACTGATTGAAGAAGGTCCTGCAAATGCACTTGTTCCAATGGCTATGGCTGCTAAAGCCGTGATAAATAATTTTTTCATTTTGTTTTGATTTTATGCTTTTATAAATGTTGTTTGTTTTGTTTTTGTTTTAATTGATATGTAAAAGTAAAACCGAACAATAGATAGACGAAGCACATTGTGATTAGTTACATCCCTGTGATGAGTGAAATTATGAGCGGTATTAACACAAATGTTAAAGCGATTTGCGAATAGCTTGAAATGCAATGACGGTATATGTTTCAGAGAATTTCATAATAAATTCTTAAAACCCTTTTCTGCCTGATGAAAGTATTAACATAAATAGTTTACTAAGGACGAACGGTTGTTCACTTTCATGAAACCTGATTAAAATCGGCAAACTGACCGTTTGTAGAATACGATCCCTTTTTATTAACAGTATTTAACAAAAAAAATCCCTGCCTTTTTTGAAGGCAGGGATTTTTTTTCATCACCATAATTTATGGCCAGTTGCAAAACTTATTTTTTCTGCTGCATAGTAGGATAGTGGTCAATGGTTTCAAACACGTTTCTTTTATCCTGCTTTAATATAGAGATGAATTTGCTTAAAGAATCGGCGAATTGCTTTTTCTCAAATAATCTGTCGTGCGAAAGGATCACGATCGCATTTGGCTGGTTGGCAGTTCCATCTTCAAATTTCTGGTTAATGCGTTTGATCATTTCATCAGCACTTTCCCTTGGTTCTTTCTTTTTGCCTTGCTGACCCCATTCCAGATCCCAGCCAACAATTTTATATCCAAGAGAGTCTAATCTTTTTACAAGTGCTGATTTAGCTAATTGTCCTTGTATGTTGCCATTGGAAGCAAATGTATTATTCCCCGGTAAGCGGATGATCTTCACCGGTATTTTCAATTCCTTTTCATTTCTCAGAAAATCGTTCAGCGCACTGTCTGTCATACCCGGGGCATAGAATTTTCTATACTTATCATTAAAGCCATGGCTAAAACTATGGTTAGCCAGCAAAAATTGAGGATAACCATTGCGGATAGAATCGATCAGCCTTTTCTTAAATGGCCCTACCTGGTTAAAGCCTACACTAAAGAAAGTGGCTTTAATACCCTCTGCCTGAAAAACAGCTTTACAGTTAACCGTTCCCGGAGGCTGGGGCGAATCATCCCAGGTAAGAAAAATATATCTTTTAGAACTGTCAATTTTAATAGGCGTGCCGGGAACTGGTTTTTCGGCTACGGGTTTAGCTGAATCAGCTGCTTTTTTATCAGAAGAAGGCCCGCTGTTACAACTGGCAGCCGCGGTAATAGCCAGTACACATATTCCGGTACGGGCAATCATTTTCAATAGGTTCATAGTATAATGCATTGTTTCGATTCAAAGATAGGAAGGGGAGAAATTGGGAGCCCCAGTTAGTTATCCTCAGATGTGAAGAGGGCGATGTTTTTTGAGAGTAATTATGCACAAGGGAGAAAAAGTTAAAAGTGAATAGTCAGGAGGAAAGATTTGTATCATCATCTATTTTCACTATTCACTTTTAACTCCTAACTCATTCCACCTCACCTAAACCTATCCGAAACCGTATACGCCACCTTATCATTCACCCGCCGGAAAATATCGTCATTGATCTTTCTTAATTTTCTGATTCTTCGGTTGGCAAGCAATCTTCCTTCACTATCAAAATACTGTGGCTGGGAATAGAAAGTGAGGATATAATATTTTTCACTGGTGAATGGAAGTTGAAAAGCCAGTTTTCGGATCGACATAAATACCAGTGAGCGTTTTTGATTATTGGTATAAAAATCAAGGTTATTGATCCAGATGCAACGGATAGATCTCATCTGTGTAACGAGTTCTGTAATTCCGGCGGCAGGTAATCCGTATTTTTTCATCGTATCCTGAAAACGCGATTCCTTCAATTCAAATTCATAAATGTATTTAATGGAATCTGTAATGATCTCGAGTGAAATATAATCGAATGACTTGTCACTAAAACCTACAGAAAAATGTTTTTGCTCGTAAAGTTTTTTATACAACTGTTCGATATTTGTCAGCGTTTTTTCATTCTCATGATAATAATTGGTAGAGAATTCTTTTCTGGATGCACAGGAGCACATAACTGCCAGGAGACATAACACATATATGGTATACCCGGATCTAATTGGCATCGGCTCTTTTTTTAGTGATATGAGAAACGCCAAATATGATCTTCTTCAAGAATTTCGAGGAAACCATCTGTAATGTTTTTCCACCATAATCCCAATAGGTGATGGCAATCTTATCGCCCACTTCTTCCACATTCAATAAAATAATAAAATGGGTTGGGATGCCAAGCTTTAAACGGGTATG
>CANBSW010000065.1 GCA_947372235.1 Chitinophagaceae bacterium
GGTTGTGAAGCATTCCAGGCTCTCTGTTTGGGATAACCGTGCAACCATAATGCAGCCACCCAGGTATCACCGGTTTTTGTATCTACCAATATGGATGGATCACCTATGCCATTCTGTTCTTTCGGTTTCCCGCCATAAGTTCCTGCATCCATAATTATTTTCATGGGTTCCCAGGTTTGTCCGCCATTTGTGCTTCTGTTCATTCCCACATCAATATCTTCCTGAAGATCAACACCACTATTATATCGGATATCATACACAGCCAACAATGTTCCGTTATTGGTGGTAGCCAAACCGGGGATACGGTAACTGGCTACTTTATCATCGCCGGCATTTCGCAAAGCGATACCGATTCGTTGTGTGCCTTTTGCAAAATCGGCGAAAGAAGTTATTATTTGATTATCCAATACAATACTAGTTACCACCGCATCCACAACATGCTGCAAATCTGCTTTGGCATTGAGTTCTACGGATAACCACAAATAATGATTACCACGCGGCAGAACTTGGGAGCCCTTCATTTCAATAAGTCCGGAAGCAGGTTGAGCAACCGCAAATACATTTTTAGTTGCAAAAGCAGCAGAGGATCCTGTATAATACAATTTTAGGGATTGAACATCTTTTAGATCAGTTGTTCCGATGAGTTGTATGGTAACTGATGAAAGAATTTTGTTGGTATTTGTATTAACGGGAATCTGGATCCTGATCAACTGATTGTCTTTTTTACCGATCAAAACCGGAACAATATTTTGAGTAACACTAAATCCAATTTCAGCCAATTTTGCTGTACGATCCTGCGAGTAGGTTACTGAAATCAGAGTTCCCACCCATAAGAAAAGCAAAGAAATTTTCATTTTCATAAAAAAAATTTGCTGCTAAATTATAATATGTAATACATAATACATAATTTTATTTCTGTTAACATCAAATCAAATATCTTTATCCTTATTAAAGATCCCCATATGAGCAAAGCAGAAGGCAGTCGTAACCTACAAAGCAAACTAAGGCCCATTATCAATTACTCTCTCACAGACCAGGTAGAAACCAAATTGCTGGAATTGTTTAAGAAAGAGGACCTGCGTAATGGTGATGCCATTCCCAAAGAAAATGAATTGTGTGAAGCCATGGGCGTAAGCAGAACAGTGATCAGGGAAGCATTAACACGTTTAAAGACCATTGGCCTGATTGATTCTAAAAAGAACAGGGGTATGACATTGACCGAGCCTGATCTACTGATTGGTCTTGATAAATTATTGCAACCCAAGATCTTAAGCGAAGAGACTTTGCAGGACATGTTTGAAATGCGCCTTGCTTTGGAAATGGGTATTGCAGAACTGGTTTTTTCAAGGATCAAACCTCAGGATATTATTGATCTGAAAGCCATTCTGAAAACAGAAAAAGATTATAAGGGAGATTTTGAAATGGACTTTGAAGCGAGGTTTCATGGCCGCATCTATGCGATTGCACGCAATAATACTTTATTACGTTTCCAATCTATGCTTTTACCCATTTTCAAATATGTACACGACAAAGGTTTAAAACTGAAGGATGAAGAAATTCCAAAGAATTATGTAACCCACACCATGATTGTTAAAGTGTTGGAAACAGGCAATCCCGAAAAATACAGGGATGCCATGAAACGCCACCTGAAAGTACATTTTGACAGAACCATTAAAATGAGAAAGCTTCTCGAATAATTTTCATGCAATACACAACCCGCATTGTTTTCAGGTTATTAGTTTGCTTATTGTTTACTCAAACAGTTTCGGCAACCGTTTCCATTTCTCCCCTTTTCACTGATCATATGGTATTGCAGCGTGATGCAGTCATCCATTTCTGGGGTACAACAACTACCGGTAAAAAAATAACGGTAAGCTTCGCTGGAAAAAAGATCAGCGTGCAACCAAATGAGCAACAATGGGAACTAAGTTTTCCAGCGTTGCCTGCTGGTGGCCCTTATACACTTAGAATTGAATCAGACAATACAATTACCATCAACGATATTTTGATTGGTGATGTATGGATCTGTGCCGGGCAATCCAATATGCGGTTCCGTGTAAATCAGGCGTTTGATGCAGACATGGCATTACTGCAAAGCAACAATGATCAACTGCGTTTGAGTGATTGGGAAGGTTCTGTCAATCCGATCAACCAAAGATATCCGTTGGCCTTTCTAAGAGAATTGAACCCTGATAATTTTTATCAATCCAAAGCATGGAAAAAAGCAGATTCCACAAGTGTTTCAGGCTTTTCGGCGGTAGGATATTTTTTTGGAAATAATCTTCAACAGTCGTTACATATTCCTATTGGGTTGATCAATAATTCTATTGGTGGGGTGCCTGTTGAAACGTATATTCCTTTGTCAACTTTAGCTTCAGATAGTTTGTTATCACCTCTTGCTGGTACAAATTGGTTACACAATTCTCTCTATCCTGTTTGGACAGCCGAAAGAGTAATGCAAAACCTGATAGCCTGGAAAGAAGAAGCCCCATTAACACTAATGCCTGCGCACCCGTATCAACCCGGATTTTTATTTGATGCGGCTATTGCTCCGCTGCATAAGTTGGCAGTGAAGGGAGTGATCTGGTATCAGGGAGAATCGAACGCAACGTTTACTGCAGACAGTTCTGCAATGGATGCATCGCTCAATAAAAAGAAATTAAGTTTACTGATCAGCAGCTGGCGAAAAAAATTTAATAATCCCTCTCTGCCTTTTATTATTATTCAACTTCCTTCCACCAAAAGAGATTGGGAACAATATCGCGAAGTGCAAATGGACTTATCTAAAGAGATCCCCAATGTATCACTCGTTATAACACTTGACCTTGGCCATGCAACAGATGTTCATCCACGCAATAAAAAAACGGTTGGTGAACGTTCTGCGAGAGTTGCATTGGCAGATGTGTACCATAAAAAAATCACAGCTTCCGGGCCGGTTATTCAATCATACAGAACAGAAGGAAAATATATTGTGATCAGTTTCAGCAATGCATCCACCGGTTTAACTACAAAGAATGGAGAAGCTTTACAAAGTATTTTTGTTTTCGGTTCTGATAAAATATTTCATCCTGCAAAATATTTTTTTAAGAAAAATGAATTGTGGCTTTTTGCTGATGATGTCTCAACTCCTTTAGCAGCAAGGTATGCATGGGAGGATGATCCGTTTAATGCGAATCTTTGTAACACTGATGGGTTACCTGCTTCGCCATTTAGGACGGATAAATAAATTTCGAACTTCAATAGAAAGTTCATTTATTTATATGATTGCCGACTCACAAAAGTTTTTTGAAACACATAGGAACATAGATTAGGAAAAAGTTCACATAGTACTAATCCTATATGCCCTTTGCTTTAACCTATGTTCCTATGTGTTTCAAAAAATACTACTCAGCGTTTATCATTTATTTTTACCTGCCGCATATCCCTTCACCGCATAATAAAAAATATAAAGATAAGCAGGCAACATACAGATCAGAAAAGAAGCATGGTTAGAGATCCCTGCCCTGTCTTTTAAAGTGGTATACAACAATGGAATCAAAGCACCACCTGCAATACCCATGATCAATAAAGCAGCGCCTGTTTTGGTAAACTTACCCAACCCACTGATGGCGAGTGGGAAAATGGCGGGCCACATTAATGCATTGGCAAGACCGAGTAATGCGATAAAAGTAATGGCGGTATATCCATCAGATAAAAAAACCGCTACACTAAAAATCACACCCAATACTGCAGAAATAGCCAGTGCTTTTTGTTGAGAGATATGTTTTGGGATTGTAAAAATTCCAATGATATATCCTGCCAGCATAGCTACCAGTGTGAATGTGGTAAAATATTTTGTTTCATCCAAAGGCATACCCAATTGCCGGCCATAAGTACCGATCGCATCACCCGCCATTACTTCAACACCAACATAAAGGAATAAACAAAGTACGCCCAGCATTAAATGTGGAAATTGAAACACACTGGTTTTGGCAACAACAGTATCATTTATTTCTTCTTTTTCTTCCTCGATCTCAGGTAAGGAAGATCGTTTGATCATAATGGCTAATAATACAAGAATCACAGCAATAATGATGTAAGGAACAATAACCCTTCCGGATAATTCATTCAGCAGATTTTCTTTGGTTGCAGCATCTGTGGTAGTGGAAACCTGCTCCTGTAGCTTACTGGCATTTTTTAAAACTAATGCCCCTAAAATGATCGGGCTCAACATTCCGGCAACCTTATTACAGATCCCCATTATACTGATCCTTTGTGCCGCACTTTCTATCGGGCCCACAATACTGATGTATGGGTTACTGGCAGTTTGTAATAATGCAAGTCCGGTACCCTGCACAAATAATCCGGTAAGGAATAAAGCAAAGCTTCTTGCATTGGCAGCAGGCACAAAAATAATCGAACCAAGTGCCATGATCAGCAAACCCAGTGCCATTCCATTTTTTAATCCGGTTTTCTGTAAAATATAAGAAGAAGGCAGTGCGAGAAAAAAATACGCCATATAAAAAGCAAAAGTTACAAAAAACGCCTGTATATCATTATCCAGCTGACATGCCAGTTTTAGAAAAGGAATCAGCGTTCCGTTTAGCCAGGTAACAAAACCAAATACAAAGAATAAGATCCCAATGATAATGATTGCATACCGGTTGTTGGTTTTTTGTGTTTGCATTTTTTGGTTGTGTTTATTATGATACTAATAACTGCTACTGTTAAAAAAATGAAGATACATTTCTTGTTTTCAAAATCATATCATTTTTTACATTTTATTGGAATAAATAATTATACCTTTTCAGAGTTTATGCATCCAAAATAAAAAACAGTTTCTCGCACTGGTGAAACCATGTGTAGAAACTGCTTTTAAAAGTGTTGTGCCATTAGAAAATTCAGATAATGCCTAACCTATAAAATAGAATTCATAATTAAAGCCTGATTGATGAATAATTTCTAATCAGTCCCTGTGGATGGACCTCTTTGGATTCGGTGCCAAGCGAAGGCGAAGGCATCCAAAATGATGCGAAGCACATTTTGGAAGAGGCCAAAGCAGTCCGGTAACAGGAACGAGGCCCAGCGGCCGTGAGCGACAAAAGGTTACATTCATCTGTGTGGTAGAATAAAATGGAGGTTTTTTAAAATCAATTTGGTAGTGATCCAAATTCTCTTAGATTTGCATCGAAAACTAACAAATGCTTGTTTGTTTTTAGAAGGTTGCCTCTAACGATTGCTTGTTGTTTGGCAACCTTCATCTATTTAAAAAGGATCGTATGAATTTTCAACCCGATGAATTAACAGTGCAGGTAGCACAAACTGCCCGGGATTTTGCCAACCAGCATATCCGGCCTTTTGTAATGGAATGGGATGAAAAACAGGAGTTTCCCCTTCATATTTTTAAAGAAATGGGAAAACTGGGATTGATGGGGGTATTGGTACCCGAAGAATATGGTGGCGCCGGACTGGGTTATTATGAGTATAATGCCATCATTCAGGAAATTGCCAAAGTTTGTGGATCTATCGGGCTTAGTCTTGCAGCACATAATTCTCTCTGCACCAATCATATTCTCACATTTGGAACAGAATTACAAAAAAAACAGTGGCTACCTAAACTGGCAACTGCCGAATGGCTGGGTGCCTGGGGATTAACGGAGCCTAATACCGGCAGCGACGCAGGCAATATGAAAACCACTGCTGTAAAAGAAGGGGATGAATGGATACTGAATGGTACCAAAAGCTGGATTACCCATGGAAAAAGCGGAGATATTGCAGTAGTTATTTGCAGAACCGGGGAGCCCAGAACCAAAAGTAATTCAACTGCTTTTGTAGTAGAAAGAGGAGCAGCCGGTTTTAGTGGAGGCAAAAAAGAGAATAAACTCGGCATGCGTGCCAGCGAAACTGCCGAAATGATCTTCGAAAGCTGCCGGATACCTGATGCTAACCGTTTGGGTGAGGTAGGAGAAGGTTTTCACCAGGCAATGAAGATTTTAGATGGAGGACGAATTTCGATCGCTGCCTTATCTGCCGGCATAGCCAAAGGTGCATATGAAGCAGCCTTAAAATATTCACAGGAACGCTACCAGTTTGATCAGCCGATTTCCAGTTTTCAGGGAATTAGTTTTAAACTGGCCGATATGGCTACTGAAATAGCCGCGGCCGACCTGTTGATCTGGCAATCCTGCGACCTGAAGAGAAGAGGGCAAAAACTAACCAAAGAAAGTGCCATGGCAAAATATTATGCCAGCGAAATAGCGGTAAAAACGGCCAATGATGCCGTTCAGATTTTTGGAGGATACGGTTATACCAAGGATTTTCCGGTAGAGAAATATTATCGCGATGCCAAATTGTGTACTATTGGCGAAGGAACCTCTGAGATCCAGAAACTGGTAATTTCTAGGGAAGTTCTGCATCCATAGTCTTTTTCGATTGCTTACATATGGTCAGGCCCTTTGCAAAGAGGGCTTTTTTAATGAAGATTTTAATTTATTTATTTAACTTCCTTGTTTATAAGGAGTTGCCCGTGATCAGAACGAAGTATTTATATATCATATTGTTGTATCTATCAGCCAGTTTTCATTTTTCTGAAATTAGGGCGGCGGTAGATCCTAAAACATATTCGGAAGATGTTAAAAAAGTGGATTCTCTCACAGCCCTTGCCTTCAAAGAAAAAAGGTTTGATGTAGCCAAGGCACTCAATAATCTCTTTATAGCCGAAAATTTGGCAACTGCAAGCAATTATCCCAAAGGATTGGCAACCATCTATTTTAATCAGGCCGGTATCTTTCACCAGATGGGATATGATAAACGCGCTTTATCCATCTATTATAAATCAAAACAACTGTTTCAGGGTTTACGTGATACAATGAACATTGCGATCGTAAACAAAGAGATCGCCACTTCTTTGTATGCAGATGGTAAACTGGATGAAGCCATGCAATTGTACAATCTGTCTCTAAATGTGTTTAGTCAAAAATCTGACCAAACACAGATCGCGAATATCAAAAACAGCATGGGGATCATTGAACTCGATCAAAAAAAGATCGATAAAGCAGAACAGTATTTTAAAGAAGCCTTAGAGATCAGTATTCGGGTAAAACATTTGTATTTGTATGGAGCAAAGAAAGCCAATTATAATTTAGGATTACTGGAAGAGCAAAGAAAGAATTTCCCACTGGCAGAAACCTATTACCGTAAATCACTCGCAACCGATATTAGTGAGAAAGATAAATATGGTGCTGCATTAAACTACCTGCAGTTGGCTTCTATACAAATGAAGAAAAATATGCCGGATGAATCTATCGATGCAGCAAAAAATGCGTATTTAAGCGCTTCCGGTATTGCTGCCTATAACCTGATGAAACAGGCCGCTTCCAAAGTGATCAGTGCTTATCGACAAAAAGGGGATATTGTAAAATCTTCACAATGGCAGGATTCGCTGGTGAAAGTATTAACACTGCAAAATGATAATGAAAAAGAATATGCGCTCAATTTCATTGATGTGATCAAGAATCAGGATGCAAAGAATACCAATGCAGAGAAAGAAGTAGAAAAACAGAAACAGGTTCAGAAAGAGCAATTACTCATTATCACAGTAGGAACTTTTATTTTGATCATAGTAGCCGTTCTGGCGGTGTTGGCATTGGTGAATTACCAGCGTCAGCGTTTCTTTGGCAAGGAGTTGAAACAGAAGAATGAGATCATTGAAAAAAATTCAGCTTCTCTTGATCAACTCAATAAAGAAATATCTAACCAGAATATTATGCTGGAAGCAGATAATAAAACCAAGAACAAATTACTTTCAATCATTTCACATGACCTTCGTACACCGCTGGTAAATACCAAAGGCGTTTTGAATTTAGTTAATCAGGGGATGGTTCCACCAGATGAAGCAGACCGTCTGCTTCAATTGCTTGAAACACAATATTTGGGCACTACATCTTTGCTTGACAATCTGTTATTCTGGATCAAAGGACAAATGGAAGGGAAGGATGACGACAAAGTTAAAGTAGGTCTATACCAAATGATGAAAACTTTGGAGGAAGAACACCGCATGCCGTTGATTAAAAAGAAAATTGAACTGAAAAATAATATTGATAAAGACCTTACAATTGTAACAGAAAAAGAAATGATGCGTATTGTTTGTCGTAATCTTATCAGCAATGCCATCAAATTCACGAATGAGAATGGTGCAATAGAATTGAGTTCAAGAATTGAAGACGGACATATCTTATACCTCACGGTTAAGGATTCCGGTATTGGAATGACCAAAGAAGCCATCGAAAAAGTAAATGCCAAACAATACTATAATACCACAGGAACTTCTTATGAAAAAGGAAGCGGTTTCGGCCTCATGCTTTGCCGCGATCTGATCGCTAAAAATGGCGGGGAACTCATCATTGAAAGCGAGCCCGGAGTTGGAAGCTCATTTACGATTAAAATGCCATATAGCGTTAGTTGAATCGTCGATTGCGAGGCACGGAGCAATCTGTGTCTAAACAATAAACCTGTTATTCGAAACACAGATTGCTTCGTGCCTCGCAATTGACGTAATTCCTACTCATCATTCTTATTCCCTGCACCAAAAATCTGATCAACCGCACCACCCAGCATAGGGAATCTTTCCTTTACAAAATTAGCAACAGTTTCAACGGCTTTCTGAGCTTGTTCCTGATTAAGTCCGGCCTCTTTAATCAGGCGGTCAATTAATTCGTTCATATGAAAAGTTTAAAGTTTTGAGTTTAAAGTTTGCATTCATCATTCATCATAACAAATCACAATGCAATATTAACGGCTGCCAATAAAAAAGCGATAAGAAGTTATTCCCATTGTTATGGCAATTCGCAGAGATTGAGAATGATTGGTTAATTACCAGAAGTATCTGGAAGAAGTAACTGGATTTATTCTTGCCCCATCCTTTAGGTTGGGGGGTAGTAAGATATCATTTTATTCATGAGGGACTTTAGTCCCGAGGGCTAAGCAACTGCATACTTGTTTAATCGTTCACAAATAGCAATACTAGGCTAAAGCCCACTCAGTTTTTTGTGTAACTGCGTATCCTCACTCTAAAGGATGAGGCAAAATAGGTTATTAAAAAAGTGCACAATGCCAATAGAAGGTAACTACATTAATCAGGCAACTTTCAGCACACTGAGTTTGCTTTTGCCAAACATCTGCTCTGCATAATCTAATGTGATATGCAGTTTGGTGGTGGCTGTTCCGGGTAATTCAAACATGGCATCGGTTAAAATGCTTTCGCAAATACTTCGTAAACCACGGGCCCCGAGTTTGTATTCCAGTGCTTTTTTTACCATGAAATCCAATACAGCATCATCAATCAAAAGATCAATGCCTTCCAGTTCAAACAAACGGGTAAACTGTTTGATCAATGAGTTCTTGGGCTCGGTAAGGATACTTCTCAAAGTTTCTGTATCCAATGGATTCAGGTGGGTGATTACGGGTAAACGTCCAAGTAATTCGGGTATCAATCCAAAACTTTTCAAATCCTGTGCATTAATAAAATGCAACAGATTTTTACGCTGGTGTTCCTGCTCTTCTTTGTTTACACTGAATCCAATGGCATTGGTATTTACCCTGCGGGCAATTACTTTATCAATTCCGTCAAATGCACCACCGCAGATAAACAGAATATTCTTGGTATCTACTTTGATCATTTTCTGTTCAGGATGTTTACGTCCGCCCTGAGGTGGAACCAGTACTTCTGTTCCTTCCAGCATTTTGAGTAAACCCTGTTGAACACCTTCGCCACTAACATCGCGGGTAATGGACGGGTTATCGCCTTTGCGAGCAATTTTATCCAGTTCATCCACATATACAATACCACGCTCGGCAGCGGTTACATCATAATTGCAGTTTTGTAAAAGGCGGGTAAGCATACTTTCCACATCTTCTCCTACATAACCGGCTTCTGTAAACACCGTTGCATCTACAATCGCAAAAGGAACATTCAATAAACGGGCAATGGTTTTGGCCAATAAAGTTTTACCAGTACCGGTTTCGCCCACCATGATGATATTGCTTTTTTCAATTTCAACGTCATCCTGCGATTGTTTGTTATTTACTCTTTTGTAGTGATTGTAAACGGCAACTGACAATACTTTTTTCGCATCATCCTGACCGATCACATATTCATCTAAGAATTTTTTTATTTCTGCAGGGCGGCGAACATTCAATTTAAAATTAGAACTGCTATTGACTGCGTCCTGTTTGGAAGTAAGTTCCTGTACAATAATTTCCTGCGCATGTTCTACACAATTCTCACAGATATGACCATCCTGCCCGGCAATAAGGATCTTAACCTCATCGCGGTTGCGGCCACAGAAAGAACAATGTAATTGAGAGGCTTTTGCCATAATTTATTTTTTTCTTCACTCACGGTCCCTGTATACAAAGACACTTTATTGCAACGAATTGTTGCAAAGCTATCACAGTTCAGGCTTCTGAAGGGATTAATTCGGTTAAAAACAGCCGTAAAGGATTAAAATATGCTTAGATTTTGGCTAAAACCTCGTCTACAATACCATAAGCAACTGCTTCAGTGGCATCCATCCAGTAATCGCGGTCAAAATCTTTCATGATCTGATCTACGGTTTTTCCGCAGTTATCAGCCAGAATTTTAGCCCCTAATTCTTTTGTTTTACGGATCTGGTTGGCCTGAATTTCAATATCGGCACTGTTTGCCTGAAAATATCCTCCCAAACTTGGCTGATGAATCATGACTTCGCCATGCGGGTAAATAAAACGTTTGCCCTTGGTTCCGGCACTTAATAAAATGGAGCCCATACTGGCAGCCAATCCCATACAAATGGTACTTACCGGGCTTTGCATCAATTTCATGGTATCATAAATAACCATGCCGCTGGTTACCACACCCCCCGGACTGTTGATATAGAATTTGATTTCTTCACCGGGTTTATCGGCATCCAGTAATAATAATTTAGTTACCAGGTCTTTTGCAGATTTATCGTCTACCACTCCCCACAGATAAACCGTTCTTTTTTCGAAGAAAAGTTTTTCCATTTTCTTCATCATAAAACCACCCATGGGTTCCTGTTTTTCTTCTTTGGGTTCGGTTTCTTCTTCCTCGTCTTCCATTAAGTAGGGGTTGATCATGTATTTTGAGTGGATCATATCTATTATTTTGAATGTTATATTTTGAAAGTTGTATTTGTGAATCGTGAGACGTCAGTCGGCAGTTTCTATACTCACGACTGACGACTCACGATAACTAGCTTTTCTTTTCTTTTCTCGGATTGGTAAACAAAACCTCATCAATCAGCCCATATTCCTTGGCTTCTGTAGCCGTCATCCAAAAATCGCGGTCGCTGTCTTTGGCAATGGTTTCAGGGTCTTTTCCGGTATGATGTGCAGTGATCGCATATAATTCCAGTTTCAATTTCTTGATCTCTCTGGCTGTAATCTCGATATCAGAAGCTTGTCCGCCAATAGCACCGCTTGGCTGGTGAATCATTATGCGGCTATGTTTTAATGCGGTTCTTTTCCCTTCCACACCGGCACACAATAAAATTTGTCCCATACTGGCAGCCATGCCTGTACAAATAGTAGCGATATCGGGGCTGATAAACTGCATCGTATCATAGATACCCAAACCCGCATACACACTGCCTCCGGGACTGTTGATATACATCTGAATATCCCGTGTACGGTCTGTACTTTCGAGGAATAATAACTGGGCGGTTACAATATTGGCCACATAATCGTTAATGCCTTCACCCAAAAAGATAATGCGGTCCATCATCAAACGGCTGAATACATCCATACTGGCTACATTCATGGGTCTTTCTTCAATGATATAAGGCGTTAGATTCGTAAATCCCTGCTGTTGGTAATTATGCAAAGTGGCACTGCTGATGCCTCTGTGTTTTACAGCGTATTGTTCAAATTCTTTTCCAAGGTTCATGTGTTTCTATTTTCGCTTTGAAGATAAGTGATTTGCTATTTCAAGCACGTTTTCTAATGGCAAATACTGTGCAAATGGTTTTTGGCAGACAAGTAGTCATACCCCCCAGCCCCCTGAAGGGGGAGTTAAGTAAGAGATTGTCAGAGTTCATACACAAAAAAACCGGGTCAAGCATAGACCCGGCAATTATTTATAACTCCCCCTTCAGGGGGCTGGGGGGTTAATGATGGTGGTGCAATTTCTTAGCGAAATCTTCGGCACTAATACCTTCTTCTTTTGCACTAACCTGTCCTTCCAGAAAGGTGAACATCTTATCTGTGCTGATGCGGTGGTAGCTGTCTTCTACAAATTTCTTGTCCTGCATCATGCGGTTGGCATAATCGTCTACCCACTGTTGGTTATCGCCTAAGGCGCCTAACTGGCCACCCATATAGCTGAATAACTGCTGTTTGGCAAAATCGCGGATGTCATCAGGTATTACTTCAATTTTATTGTCTTCAATAACCTTACTTGTTACCAATGTCCATTTTAACTGATCAACAAATGTTGGATAATCGGCTTCTGCCTCTTCGGCAGTTTTTGGTTTTTCTCCGCCTGTTTGTAACCAGCGTTTTAAGAAACCTGCCGGGAATTCCATTGTGGTATGATCTAACAGGTGATGGTAGATCTGATCGAAAATCTGGTTGCGTGATTGTTGGTCAAAATGTCCTTCAATTTCTTTCTTAACTTCTGCACGGAAATCGTCTTCAGTTTTGATTTCGCTGTTAGGGTAAACAGCAAGGAAAAATTCTTCATTCATGTCTGCTTTCTCTACAAAACCTACTTTGGTAATATTGAGTTTGAAATATTTATCGCCGTCTTCTTTGGTCAATCCCAGATCACCCAGAATAGCATCCAGCTCTTTATCTGCAAAAGCTTTGTTCAGCTGTAATACAATGCTGTCGTCGTTCTTCTTGCCTAACAGATTCTTGCGGAAGCTTTCTTCAAAATATTTTACCAGTAAAGAATTGTCTTTGCTGATACCGCCTTCCACTTCATTTCCTTCCGCATCAGATTCAATGAATTTTACGTTCACCACATTATCATCACCGGTAACGCTTTCAGGCTCGGTCATCTTACCGTTGCGGATCTGCAGGCGTTCAACTTCTTCCTGCACCATGCTGTCTGTAACATCAATTTTGTAACGGGTAACATTGATTTTTTTAGGATCGATGTCAAAAACCGGTTTTAACCCGATCTCAAAACTGAAAGTATAATCAACCGGACTGTTCATATCCAGTTTTGCAGCATCGTTCTCTAATGGAAGAGGCTGTGCAAAGATTTCTACTTTTTCTTTATTTAAATAGGCATTTAGTTCGCTTTCTACTTTGCGAAGAATTTCATCGCTAAAAACGCCTTGTCCGTACATTTTTTTAACCAGTCCGGCAGGAACCATCCCTTTACGGAAACCAGGGATATTGGCTGTTTTGGCATATTTCTTCAGGTTTTGCTCAAAACCGCTATAATAATCTTCTTTACTCAGCTGAACGGTCAGTTTGTCGTTCAATAAACCAATGTTCTCTCTCGTAACGGATGCCATGATAATTGTTTTTAATCTTAAAATTTGGGCTGCAAAGGTAAGGGATTGGCGGAAATGGAATACAAGGAATCTTTTGATGTACCGGAAAGACAAAAAAGAGAGTTTTCTCCGATTTTTTAACCAAAACACGGGCTGTTTAGTCCTTATTTAAGAAATATGTAAAAAATACATGAAAGCAGGCAACATTTTCGAATTGACGTGTATCTACGTGATTAACAGGTAAATGTTGCGAACTTTGTTAAACAAAAGCCTATTCTTTTAGTTAACGTAGCGTGGCATCTTATTTGTTTTAATCCTCTAACTGTGCAAAGACTATTGGTCATATCATTATTAGCCCTCCATCTTTTCGGTAATACCGAGATGAGTCAGCTAATTAATTTACCTGAGGTATTTGAACATTATCAGTATCATCATTTACAACCCCGACATGAAAATCTAAGCTTTGCAAGCTTTGTTTGGATGCATTATATAGGTACTGATGGTGATGTGAATGATGACAGGCAGGACAATCAACTTCCGTTTCTACATTTTACTCACTCCTCATTATTGGTAGCAGTAACACCACCCTCTGAATTTAACGGGTTACAAAATGTTTCTGAACTTAATTCTATTGAATTGAGTTTTCATACCAATAATAATATCCTTAAAGATTTTACCAAAAGTCTTTTACGCCCACCCTGTTTGGGTTAAAATTTCAATGGGTTAATTCTGCCGTACTATTTTATTGTTTTTAATGATTTTCTAATATGGAGAATTGTTAGATGGTAAATACATATGGGTATTTAATAGAAACCCCTTTTCCTGAAAAGAGCTATTTAAAATTTTTATTACTGATGAACCTACGTGTTATCAGATTATAAACATGTATCCGATATCCTTAAAATAAACAACCAAGTATGAAAAGTAGAACCCTGTTTTTCGCAGCCATTCTAATAGTAGGGTGGGCTGTTTTTGAAGCCTGTAAACATGAGATCCCGGGAGGATCAAATGTGATTGACACAACGGGACAATCAACGGTAATTATACCGCCCGGTATTTCAGGCAGAACCTGTAGTACTGATACAGTGTATTTTGCCAATGCAATTCAGCCATTATTAAATGCCAGTTGTGCAATGACTGGCTGCCATGATGCTGTTACCCATGCAGAAGGAATAAACCTGAGTACCTATGCGGGCATTATGAGAATTGTATCTGCCGGCAATGCTTCGGGCAGCAAATTGTATACAGAAGTAATAAAAACCGGCAGCAGCCGAATGCCACCGCCACCAAGAATTGCAATGACTTCTGCACAAATCAGTACTATTCAGAAATGGATCAATCAGGGTGCAAAGAATAATGTTTGCGATGCTTGTGATACCAGCAATTTCAAATACAGCACTGCCATCCAACCCATCATTCAAAACAAATGTGTAGGCTGTCATAATACTGCTTCATTGGGAGGAGGGATCGATCTGTCTTCTTATGCTGCTGTGAAAGTTGTTGCCCTTAATGGAAAATTATATGGTTCAGTAAACTGGGCAACAGGATTTATAGCAATGCCAAAAGCTGGCGTAAAATCACCAGACTGTGAGATCAAACAAATAAAGAAATGGATCGATGCAGGATCGCTTAATAATTAAAAACAAAAAACATGAAAAGAGTAGTCTCGATAATTTGTATCACCTGTTTTGTACTTGCTTTTGGTTCGTGTTACTATGATAAAGCGGATGTATTATATCCAACCAATACCATTTGCGATACAACGGGAACCTTATCATATGCTGTTAAGATTGTTCCTCTGTTTCAACAGCAATGCTATGGTTGCCATACGGGTTCTGCCCCCTCGGGTAATGTTTTGATGGGTACTTATGCTGCAGATCGCGCTGTAGCAATAAGTGGCAGACTTTATGGTAGCGTTAGTCAGGTAGCAGGATATTCTTTTATGCCCAAAGGAGGTATTAAAATGAGTAAATGCCAGTTGGCATCCATAAAAAAATGGATCGATTCCGGTACACCTAATAACTAATAAAAAATTTTTTATGAGAAGAAATCTGATTTTATCAATTCTTGCATTACTGTTTATTACAGCTATTGCAGGAACTTATATTTATCGTGAATATAATCGCAGGAACCCATCTGTTACTGAAGAGAACACGGCTTTTTCTGTAAATGCCACAGAACTGATCACCGTATTTTCAAAAGATTCAGCAACTGCCAATAAAAAATATCTGGGCAAGATCATTGAAGTTTCAGGCTTTGTAAAATCTGTAGATAAGGATGCCGCAGGCGGATATACGATCTCACTTGGTGATTCAGTGGTTATGTCTTCTGTAAGATGCAGTATGAGTGCAGACACAGCATTTGTGTCCTCAAAAAAAATCACAGGCACTTCCATTATCCTCAAAGGAGTATGTACAGGTTTTATGGCAGACGATATGGGCCTGGGTGCGGATGTTATTTTAAACCGGTCAGTGATAAAAAAATAAAGTCATCATTAAAAAATCAACAAATGAAAAAGATAGTAAGCATTGTAAGTATCCTTCTTTTTGTTACAGCCATAAAAGCCCAGGACAAATATTTCACCAAAGCCGGAAAAATTGTATTTGATGCAACCGTGCCAAAATCGCCGGAACAAATTACCGGCGTAAATAAAAGTATAACCTGTGTAATGGATATCAAAACAGGTAACCTGCAATTTGCAGTATTAATGAAAGGTTTTGAATTTGAACGTGCTTTAATGCAGGAGCATTTTAATGAGAACTATGCAGAGAGTAATAAATTTCCTAAAACAGATTTCAAAGGAACCGTTCAGGACAACCCTTCTGTTAATTACTCGAAAGATGGGGTATACAATGTTCATGTAAAAGGAACACTCACCATGCACGGACAATCAAAAGAAGTAAGTGCAGAAGGAAAAATAACGGTTAAATCGGGGCATGTACAGCTCTCTTCGGTATTTGAAGTTGTGCTCAAAGATTTTGGAATAGAAGTGCCGCAACTGGTAGCGGATAAAGTAGCAAAAAATGCTAAGATCACAGTTGACTGTTCGCTTGATCCTTTGAAAGGATAATTATTTCATTGATAAAATGTTTTTGTATGAAGAAGAGATATGTTTATTTATTTATGTTGATAGCAATGTTCTTTTGTAAGGAAACTTTATGGGCACAGGATGTTGATCTTTTAAAATTGGTTGGAGAAGATAAACCTAAAAAAGAGATCGTAACCAATGCTTTTAAATCGCCAAGAGTGATCAATGGACATTCTATGGAATTCTTATCACCAGGTACAATGGATTTTCGCATATTACACAGGTTTGGTCAGCTTGACCAGGGGTATAGCAATTTCTACGGATTGGATCAGGCAAGTATGCGCATTGGATTTGATTTTGGTGTAACCAGAAATCTGATGTTTGGTTTTGGCAGAAGTACTTTTAAAAAAGAGCTGGATGGCTATATCAAATTTGCACCCATCCGCCAATCAACCGGCAGTAAAAGTTTTCCATTTACAGTGGCATTGGTTTCAGGGATGACAATGAATACACTGCCTTATGCAGACCCCACCATTAAAAACTTTTTTTCTACCAGGCTTGCTTATTATTTTCAAACCATCATTGGCAGAAAATTTAGTGAGGGGATCACATTACAGGTAACACCAACTTTAGTACATAATAATATGGTGCCATTAACCTCACAATCCAATGATGTATATGCAGTAGGTTTTGGCGGCCGTGCCAAGGTTTCTAAAAGAATGGCTTTAACCTGGGATTATTTTTATCTGGTTAATGGAATTCAACAGGGCATCAATTATGCACCGCTTTCTGTAGGTGTTGATATTGAAACCGGCGGACATGTGTTTCAATTACATGTATCCAATGCAACCGGTATGAATGAACGTGCATTTATCACAGAAACCACAGGTGACTGGAGTAAAGGAGAAATTCGTTTTGGGTTTAATTTATCGAGGGTTTTTCAACTGAAGAAAAACAAACAGCTCTGATATAAGTTCTTTGTTTGAGATAATATAAAGGATGTCAGTAACACTTTAACGTTTCATGTAAGGAACTTTGGCATCGGGGCATGGATATTGACCTTCTTTATATTATACTCATTCAAAAGAAAAACATGACAACACATATACTTTTACAAAGAATTCAGATAAGCCTGTTTATCGGATCAATGCTGCTTTTTTCGCAGGCCAATAGTTTTGCACAGGAACGGAAAGAAGAAAAGAAGCCACCTGAGAAACAGGCAGAACAGCAGAGGGTGCCTCAAAATAACCAGCCGGCAAATACAAACAGGCAATCTAATCCACAACGTCAACCTGCACAACAACAACCGGCACAGCCACAGAGACAACCTGTACAACAGCAACAACCGCCGCAACAACAAACACAGGACAGGGGTCGGGATCAGCAAAGGGTTCCGGGTCAACCCAGCAGGCAGCCGGAACAACAAAGACCACAGGATCCTATAAACAGGAACCGTGATCAAAGAGTACTTCCGGGACAACCCAGCAGAACACCTGAGCAACAAAGGTCGCAGGACCAGATTCGTAGAAGTCAGGAACCACAAAGGCAACCTGTACAAACCAACAGACAGCCGGCGCAGCAACAACAGACACCTGTTATTACTAACAGGGATAACAACAGATATACTGACAGACAAAGACAATCCACCACTGGTTATCGTACTTATGATCAAAGAAGATCACCTGTATATACTAACAGGTACCAAAGTTATTCACCCAGAAACAGACAGAATTATCAGGGAGTAAATGTGTATCGCAGACCTTATACAAGACCTCCAGTAATGTGGCAGGGACGTAGTTATTACAGTTACTATCCTTATGTGTACCATGCCTATCATCCTTACTATTATACTGGATACAGACCGTTTGGTTTCTTTAGTGCCTTTCTTGGTATTGGTGCATTCTCATTCATGCTCAACAGTCAGCCTTATTATTATGATGAAGGTGTGTATTATCAACCGTATAACAATGGATACCAGGTAGTGCCTGCACCCATAAATGCAACTATCGGAAGTTTGCCGGATGGGTACACAAAAGTTAACGTTGATGATGAAATTTTTTATTATTACGCCGGTATATTCTACAGCAAAATTAATCGCGGATATACAGTAGTAGAAGCACCTGCAGGAGCTGTAGTATATGAATTGCCCGAAGGTGTTACTGAATTCAGGGCAGGAGATATTACCTATCTGCAATTCAATAAAACCATTTTTCAGCCGATCACTTTGGATGGAAGGGATGCTTATGAAGTGGTGGAATTGGATCAGTAGAACAACGAAGATCATTTCATAAAAAATCCGCCTGAATTTTCAGGTTGATTTTTTATGAAATGATGAGTCTCTTGTGAGAGTACTCTTTATTTAGTATTACAAATACAAATTTCACGCAAAGTAGCAAAGCCGCAAAGTAAGGCTCTTGGCCTCTTTGCTACTTTGCGTGAAACATTTATTAATATCCTTAGCTTACTAACATTACCATATCGCGATACACTTTTGAGAACAAAATTTTCAGAAGAAAGGCTTAAGATCTATTGCGGTACTTACCTCACTCATCAAGAAAACATAGATACAATAATTTGCGACTCATCATTTATTGTAAGTCAGTCGAGGTTAGATGTGTCTTTGCAATCTTATTAATCATCGTAACCGGTAATCCTGCTACTTTGGCAAAAACCGGCCATTTCGCAAGCGTTTCTGAAACTTCTTCGATTACCTGTTTTCCTTTTTTGAGAGAGATCTCTTTGGCTACCTGTAAAAGATCTTCCTGTTTGATATCCTTTCTTTTCCCATTCACCGACATCTGGTGTTGGGCAAGCCATCTGCTGGTTGGATCAAAGGCATAGGTTACATCATATGCAGGCGATAGTTTCCAATTGCCTTCTTTGTTCATCAAAAACGAAATATTTTTGGTATGATCATCCTGGTTGCGTGAAAGCACATTAAACACCATCCGCTTGTATAACTGTTCTGCTTCTGTGTGTTGCAGCCTTAAATTTCTCATTACCTGAAAAGCCTGTTCATAGCTGTAGCTTGTAGGTTGGTTATAATCAAAATGAGCCATTCCACACAATGTTTGCATGTGCAACTTTTGGTTATTTTCTATTCTATCAAACCTGCGTGTCATAAAATGTGCCCGGCCTTTTTCTTCTAATAATTTTGATGCAGACATGTTGATGCCACAATCTATTGCCATCAGGTAATAAGCGTATTCAATTCGGCCATACCCTTTTGGATCGCCCAGCTGGTCATTGGTTACTCCATCCATTTTAAGCAACCAATGTGTATATCCTTTAGGAACATCCAATTGACCGGATCTTATTTTTTCTGTTTTTTCATTATAAGCAATTACCGCTTTTGCCCTCGCGCCCCCAGCCGATGTGCCAACTTTTATGATGTTGCGTAAACCGTCTTTATCGTTGATACCTGTATGTAATCTTTGTTTTACTTCTATTGCCTCCCTTGCTAATTGTACCAGCTCATCAATTTCAAGTACCGTAGAACTGTCTGCATCTTTATTGGTGGGTGGTGCATATTCCAAAGCACCCATCGCCCTTTTACCCAGATAACATAAACGTTCTACCGGATTAAAATCATCGGCATTACGGCCCTGTCTTGCAAGCCATGCATTGATTACTTCGTTACCAAACTTATCGGGTAATGAATCTGCCAGCAAGCCGGGTAATCCATGATAGGTTTCTTTATTCAATCCTGGAAAAGAATGGATAAGATTTCCTCGCTGTAAATCTGCCAAAGGCATCCTGATGGGAGATAAGTCTAGACCTGTTTTTATAAAGGAAGGATCAAATTCAAAACTGCCTGTATTTGTCAGGATATCCCAATAAACTACCCCAACGGTATGGTTCCATATGGTTACATCTGCTATTACCATGCAGTTTCTTTATTGGAAGCCGGTTTTGGGGTAGCGCTGGCCCTTTTCCTTGCTTTTTTCTGAAGTTTTGCCATTTGTATAGGACTTACTGCTGGGCCGGCTGTAATTGCATTCAAAAGATCCAGTTTATCCAGCCCCCGTAATACCTGTATAAAGGATAATAATGATGCCGGGCGGCCTTTTTCAATTTCGCCAATGGTTACACGGTTCAATCCTGCTCTTTCGGCTATTTCTTCCTGCGTAATATTCTTTTGTAAACGAAATGCTTTTAGCTTTTGTCCGATTTCTTTTAATATAGCAGGATCACTCATTCCATGCCAGTTATTAATATCAGTTGAGAGTGTCATTATCGATAATTATTGTCGTTAATGTAATGTTTTCCTGACAAATATAATACTTATAATTTAACTAATAAAGTTAACTATAAGTAATATTAATGATTTAATTGTTCATTAATGTTACTTATTAGTATCATTTTAAGCTATAATGCAGTGATCTATGTGATTGTTTTGTACTAAAAGCAAAGAGACCCACTAAGTGAGTCTCTTTTAAATGATTGAAAATCAATCAGTGCGGATGACAGGGGTCGAACCTGCATGCCTTACGGCGCCAGATCCTAAGTCTGGTACGTCTGCCAATTTCGCCACATCCGCGGGAAAGGTGCCAGGTTTCAAAATTCAAAATTCAAAATAAACCTTTCGGGGCGGCAAAAATAGGGGTTTTGAGAAAAATCAAAGCCTGTTTTTGCATTTAGCTGTTAAAATTCAAAAAACCGGACTTATTTACCCATGGCCTCCAATATCTTTTTAATAGTGGCATCCATGGATTTATTGTCTGCAATCCATCTAACCACTACTACCAGTTCATGTTCAGGGTCTACATAAATCAGATTATTGCCATTGCCAATATGCATAAACGCAGAAGCGGGTGCAGATGGTAACATTTTCCTGTCTGTATTCAGAAACCAGTTCATAAAACCATAATCCGTTTTTACAGGTGTTGGTGTTAATGCCTGGTTTACCCAGTTTTCGCTGATCAGTTGTTTGCCGTTCCAGTTGCCTTTGTGTAGTGTTAGCAGGCCAAAACGAGCCATATCATAGGCATTGATAAACATTCCGCCACCCCAGTGCCCGCCACCACTAACAGATTGTACTGCCTGTCCATCCAGAACAATCCATGCATTGCGGTAGCCCGTCCAGCGCCAGGTATTGGACGCACCGATAGGATCCATGATATATTGTTTGAGAACCTGCGGTAAAGGTTTTCTCCAAACACTGGTGGTTGCTAATGCCAGTGCATTTACACGAACATCATTGTATTCATAAGCCGATCCCGGTGCCAGTCTTTTGCGGATCCATTTTGTTGGATCAGGATCGGGCCTGTCTGCCCATTCAGGTTTACCCCAAAGCGTTCCTTCCCAATCGCTGGTTTGGCGAAGCATATGATCCCATGTAATGGTTTTATTATGTGGTGTTGCGAAAGGCTGTAATAATTGAGGCTGTCCTATCAGGTCTGCAGAACGGTTTACAATACCGGGTGTAAAGAGTTCTATGGGCGGAACATAATCGGCCACTCTATCATTTACATTTTTTATCAAACCCTGGTCAACTGCAAGTCCGACAACGGTTGATAAAAAACTTTTCGTTACACTATGCGTCATATCACAACGTAAAGGTTCGCCCCAACCGGCAATGAGATAACCTTTGTAAACAATGATACCTGT
>CANBSW010000066.1 GCA_947372235.1 Chitinophagaceae bacterium
AAAAAATACAATATCGGGATCCTCACCATGGTTGATCGCCAAGGAAAATTTGTAGATGGCCTGGGCGAGTTCAGTAACCGCTATGTAAAAAATTACAAAGACGATGCTGATTATATAGATGTGAATGTTGATATCAGCGTAAAACTGAAAAAAGAAAACCGTGCATTCAAGGTTGAAAAATATGAACACAGTTACCCGCATTGCTGGAGAACCGATAAACCCATTCTCTATTATCCGCTGGATGCATGGTTCATTAAAACCACAGCGGTAAAAGAAAGAATGGTGGAGCTGAACAAGACCATCAACTGGAAACCCAAATCAACCGGTGAAGGTCGTTTTGGTAACTGGCTGGAAAACATGGTAGACTGGAACCTTAGCCGCAGCCGCTATTGGGGAACACCGCTACCGGTTTGGCGTACAGAAGAAGGCGAAGAAGAAATTTGTGTAGGAAGTATTGAGGATTTAAAAACAAAAATTAGCACATCCAGCGATTGGTACACCAGCGAAAAAAGAATCGCGCAGTTTAATGCAGACCGCGAAGTTTTCCTTGGTAAAAAAGCCATCGATAAAGCATTGGCTACTTCAAAAGATGTTGAGTATGCAGTTTGCCGAGCTGACATAAAAGGCGGGTTTATTCATTTTTTATGGGGTGAAGAAGGAAATGCTGAAAAAGAATTTAAAAACGGCTATGGCATTTCTAAAATAGTTGCCAAAAGAAAAACGGAAGGATTAGAAGCGGCAGATATTCTGTATAAAATTGTTGACACTTTGGTTAACGGTAAGATCAACCGCGTATTTGGTCCTGAAAATAACCAGCGCATTGAACTGGAACTGGATAATTGTGTTGCCTTTATTAATGAATACAAATCGGAGGAGAAATACAACTGGCTCCTGACAGGCTTTATCAGAAAAAAGGAAACTGGCGAAATCGGAGAGATTTGTGACACCGCCGATTCTACGCAAATTATCCCTACACATACGCAGGATAATCTGGGAGCAGTTTCAGATACAAATATACCATATCATTTTATTCAACCCATATTCCGCTTTAAAACAGATGATCTGCATAAACCTTTTGTAGATGAGATCTTTTTCATTTCCAACGAAGGAAAAATTATGCAAAGGGTTCCGGACCTGATAGACGTTTGGTTCGACAGCGGCGCCATGCCTTACGCACAATGGCATTATCCATTTGAAAATAAAGCCCTGATTGATAAAGGTGAGGCTTTCCCCGCAGATTTTATCGCCGAAGGCGTTGACCAAACCCGTGGATGGTTCTATACTCTCCATGCCTTAGGTGTGATGTTGTTTGACAGTGTGGCTTACAAAGCCGTGGTAAGTAACGGATTGGTATTGGATAAAGACGGTAACAAAATGAGTAAGCGCCTCGGCAACGTGGTAAACCCATTTGAAACCATCGAGAAATATGGTGCCGATGCTACGCGCTGGTATCTGATCACCAATGCATCTCCATGGGATAATTTGAAATTTGACCTTGCCGGGATCCAGGAAGTACAACGTAAGTTCTTCGGAACCCTCTATAATACCTATCAATTCTTCGCTTTATATGCCAATGTGGATGGATTTGCTTTTGAACAGGCCCCCGTTCCATTGAATGAAAGACCGGAGATTGATCGCTGGATCCTTTCTTCGCTGAATACCTTAATTAAGAACGTAACCCGTTCGATGGATGATTTTGAGCCAACCCTGGCCGGAAGAGCCATTGAGGAATTTGTAGATGAACATTTGAGTAACTGGTACGTACGTCTCTGCCGCCGCCGGTTTTGGAAAGGTGAGTATGAACAGGATAAGATTAGCGCATACCAGACATTATATGAATGTTTAGAAACCATTGTTCGTCTGATGTCGCCCATTTCGCCATTCTTCAGCGACTCGGTTTTCAGGAACCTGAATTCTGTAACGGGCAAATTCAAGGTAGAATCAGTTCACCATGCGGATTTTCCGCTTGCCAATGAATTGGTGATCGATTCTGCACTGGAAGAAAGAATGCAGCTGGCGCAGGATGTTTGCTCGCTCGTGCTTTCTCTCCGCAAAAAAGTGAATATCAAAGTTCGCCAGCCACTGCAAAAAGTGATGATCCCGGTACTGAATGCAGGGATGAAAACCCAGTTAGAAAAGATCGAAGACCTGATAAAAGCCGAGGTAAACGTAAAAGAAATGGCCTATATCACCGAAACAGAAGGGGTGATCAGTAAAAAAATTAAAGCTAATTTCAAAGCCCTCGGAACAAGAATGGGGCCTAAGATGAAAGCAGTAAGTGCAGCTATCGGAGCCTTTACCCAGCTCGATATATCAACCATAGAAAAAGAGGGAAAATATATATTAACAATTGATGGAGAACAAGTTACGATCGAATTAAATGATGTAGACATTGTAGCCGAAGACATTCCGGGTTGGAGTGTGGCTAGCAAAGGAAGCCTGACAGTGGCTCTCGACATCACCCTTACCGATGAATTAAAACAGGAAGGAGATGCCCGAGAATTCGTAAATCGTATTCAAAATATCAGAAAAGAAAGCGGTTTTGACCTCACAGACCGTATATTCGTGACCGTTTTGGATAGCCCCGAACTGGGTAAGTCCATTATTAAATATAACGACTATATTTGCCGCGAAATTTTGGCAGATACCATAGAATGGGTGTCCCAAATGCAGGATGGCGTTGAAATTGAGATCAATGATGTTCTGCTAAAAGTGGTAGTAAACAAAAAAGGATAAAAAGCGTATGCCTACTAAGAAACCTGCTCCGAAAAAGGTAACTCCGGCTAAGAAAGCGGCACCGAAACCTGCTCCAAAGCCTGCCCCTATAAAGGCAGGGAAAGCAGTTCCTGCAAAAAAAGTGGCTCCAAAGCCTGCTCCTAAACCTGCCCCTGCAAAGGCGGGGAAAGCAGCGCCCAAACCTGCCCCTAAAAAAGCAGCCCCGGCAAAAAAAGCAGCGCCTAAGCCCGCTCCAAAAAAAGTAGTTGCACCAGCGCCCGCCAAAAAAGCGGCTCCTGCAAAAGTTGCTCCCGCCAAAGCACCGGTAAAAGTGGTGGCTAAACCTGCCCCGGTACCAGTAAAAGCAGCCCCGGCAAAACCAGTTGCCAAAGCACCGGTTCCGGCTGCAAAACCTGCTCCGGCTCCTGCGCCTGTTAAACCAGTTGCGGCACCCGTAAAACCCAAAGTAGAGGTGAAAGCCCCACCGGCTCCACCCGTTAAACCCGTTAAAAAACAACCAGAACCTATCAAAGACGTAAAAGTACCTAAGTTCAACACAAAGTCAAGTGTTCCTTATAAACCCGGATATACCCAATTGGAAAAAAGAACAGATGTAGCCAGAACAAACGGCGATCCATTGGTGAAATACAGCGACTCAGACCTGAATGAGTTTAGAGAACTGATCAGTAAGAAATTAGAAGCTGCTAAAAAAGAGCTGGCCTATTTACAGGGATTAATTACCCGTAAAGATGAAATGGGTGGTGATAATGACGATGCGCGTTACATGACCATGGAAGATGGCAGTATGAGTATGGAAAGAGAGCAATTGAGCCAGATGGCCAGTCGCCAGATCACTTATATTGATCACCTGGAAAAAGCCATGATGCGTATCGAAAACAAAACCTACGGTGTATGCCGTGTAACCGGAAAACTGATCGACAAAGCCCGTTTACGCGCCGTACCACACGCAACCCTTAGCCTGGAAGCAAAGCTGGGATTGGTAAAGCCGTCTGCAGAATAATTAACAGTAAGACTTGAATATAAAAAGGCCGCAAATTTTTGCGGCCTTTTTTGCGTCATTGCGTGGCACGAAGCAATCTGTGTCTCGGATTTGTTCAAATTTGAAAAGCGAATGCCTCAGCAATGAAGTTCATTTCACCTCCTGCATCTCCACCAGTTTCCTATACATCCCGTTATGTGCCAGCAGTTCATCATGACTTCCACGCTCAACAATTTCTCCTTTCTGCAAAACAATAATTTCATCTGCATGGCGGATGGTAGATAAACGGTGAGCGATTACCAAAGAAGTGCGGTTCTGCATCATATTATTAATCGCATCCTGCACTAGTCTTTCACTTTCGGTATCCAGAGACGATGTTGCCTCATCTAAAATTAGTATCGGCGGATTTTTAAGAACAGCTCGGGCGATTGTTAAACGTTGTCTTTCACCACCACTCAGTTTACTTCCCCTGTCGCCAATATTGGAATCGAAGCCTTCTTCTTTGTGTTTGATAAAGTGTAAGGCATTGGCAACGGTTGCCGCATGCTCAATTTGCTCCGTTGTTACATTGTCAACACCCAATGCAATATTATTGGCAATGGTATCATTAAAGAGAATAGGCTCCTGAGTTACAATACCCATCAGGCTTCTTACAGAATGCAAAGAATAGTTTTTGATGTTTACACCATCGATCAATAATTCTCCGTCGCTAACATCATGAAACCTTGGTACCAGATCAGCCAGTGAACTTTTGCCGGCACCGGATGAGCCTACCAATGCAACCGTTTTTCCTTTCTCAATAGTAAGGTTGATGTTTTTCAGAATGATCTTGTCTTCATAAGCAAAAGACACATTCTTAAATTCGATGCTGTGATTAAATGCAGGAATGGCTTTAGCATTCGACGGATCAGTAACCGTGATAGGTGCCTGCAATATTTCTTCTATCCTTTGAATGGCGGCACTTCCCCTTTGTGCGTTGTAAAAGGCCGTGGATAAGGCTTTGGCAGGATTAATAATTTGTGTGAACACAATGATGTAGGTGATAAACCCCATGGCATCCAATCCACCTTCATGATTCAAAACCAGTTTGCCACCAAACCATAATATACAGGTAACCACCAAAAAACCAAGGAACTCCGACATCGGCGAAGCCAGATCTCTTCTGAAATTCATCCGGTTACGGATATGGTTCAGCGTATCATTGGTATGAAAGAATTTATTACGTAAAATCTTCTCCGCATTAAATGCTTTGATCACACGTAAACCACCTAATGTTTCATCCAATATAGACATCAAAGTACCCAGCTGTTCCTGCGAAGCCGTGGATTGTTTTTTTAGGGAGCGACTTACCCTTCCAATAATAAATCCCATCACCGGTAAAAGAAATAACAGGAATAATGATAGTGCCGGACTTAAGGAAACCAGATAAAAGAGAATCACAATGATTGTTAAAGGTTCTCGTATCAAACCTTCCAGCGTACTCATCACGCTCCATTCCACTTCATTGGCATCATTACTCATCCGGCTTATGATATCACCTTTACGTTGTTCTGTAAAAAAGCCGATAGGCAGTTCCAATATTTTTGAATAAAGATCGGAGCGAAGCTTGGTCATTACATAATTACGCATCGGTGCCAAAACGCGGAATGATAAATACGTAAACAGGTTTTTAAAAAAGATGGACAGGATGATAGTTACACAAATAGCCCCCAACACATAAATTGGCCCATGTTCTTTGATGGTGGTGCTCATTAGGTATTTCATGTAATTCAATACACCCACTCCCGTTGCTTCCCATTTAGGTTTGACGGTAACCAATTCGGCAGTGCCGAACAGGATCTGCAGAAAGGGCGCCAGTAATGCCATTGAAACCAATGAAAAAAGAATGGATAAGATATTGAACAGGAAATACAGAACAATATTCCTTTTCTGGCTCCTCAGGTAAAAAAGTATGCGTGAAAATCGCTTCATAAAAGGTAAAACAGTTAAAACGCAGCAAAGTAAGTATTTTTGCAGTCAAACAAATGTTAGAATATGGAGGAAGGAAAACGCCAGCGCCAGGTGGCAGGTGCTTTGCAGGAAGAATTGAATGATATTTTCAGACGTTTAGGTCTGGGTATGATCGATGGCGGAATGGTTTCCATTTCCTCGGTAAAAATTACGCCCGACCTGCTGGAAGCCCGTATTTACCTGAGTTTATTTCAGGTAAAAGATGCGGCAGGGTTGATGAAAACTATTGAATCGCGTGCCTGGGAGATCAAAAAAGAATTGGCCGACAGGGTGAAACACCAACTGCGCCGTATCCCGGTTTTACATTTTTACCATGACGATACACTCGATTATGTGTTTAAGATGGAAGAGATCTTTAAGGAGATTAATAAAGACAAGAAAGAAGAATAATTAGTGGATTGGCGAATTAACGGATTTTCGAATTGGTTTACAATCCATTCATGCAAAATCAGTGAATTCGCAAATCCGTAATCCGAAAATTCACCCCCTTGAATTTCCTATTCGCCTGGCGATATTTCCGTTCAAATAAATCAACCAATGCGATCAATGTGATTGCGTGGATCAGTATGACTGCGATTGCTGTGGGAAGTGCGGCACTCATTATTGTGTTGAGTGTATTTAATGGGTTTGAAGATCTGGTAAAAGGCCTCTATGCCGATTTTTATGCAGATATGCGGATGGTGCCGGCGCAGGGTAAAACCTTTCATTTATCTGCCGCACAAATTCAACAAATAAAAAATACAAAGGGCGTTGCAGTGATCAGTTTTGTGGCAGAAGAAAAAGCTGTGTTGAACAGTGCTTTTCAAACCATAGTTTCTGTAAAAGGTGTTGATGAAAACTATACTTCTGTCAATAAAATAAATACACCCCAACATATTCCACGTGGCAAATTTGAATTGGGTAATATTAACGAACCCAAACTGGTTGTAGGTGCCGGTATTGAAAATGCAGCAGGTGTGGATGTTGAAAAAGGAATTTATCCGGCCACACTTTATTTACCTAACCGGCAAGCTGCAAAATTAATTTCAGATGATGGTTTAAATGCCTTCACGGTAAAACCTTCCGGCACATTTACGGTGCAACAGGATTTTGATATCAAATATGTTTTCACCAATCTGGCATTTGTAAAATATATGCTGAGTATGGCGGAGGATGAATACAGTGCAGTTGAAATGAAGATAAACGGCGATCCAAACACCGTAAAAAAAATATTGCAAAGCCAGATGGGTACTGCATTTCTGGTTGAAACAAGGTATGAGCAGAACCGTACTTTATATGCAGTAATGCAGGTAGAAAAATGGGTCATCTATGGAATCCTTTCTTTGATATTGGTCGTGGCGGCATTCAACATGATCGGCGCATTAACCATGTTGGTTTTGGAAAAACAAAAAGACATTGTCGTACTAAAAGCCATGGGTGCCAGTGAACAATTGGTGCAGCAGATTTTTTTAAGTGAAGGAATTTTACTTGCGGGGCTTGGTGGTTGCTGCGGCATATTATTGGCAACACTTATTTGCTGGCTGCAGATCAAATTCAAATTGATCAAACTTGGAGGCAATACTTTTATCATTGATTATTACCCCGTAAAACTGATTGCAGTAGATTTTTTACTGGTAATCATCACCGTTGCTGTTATTGCTGTGCTGGCAGCATGGATTCCCTCACGTAAAGCAAGCCTGCAATCGTTTTCATTAAAGAGTTGATAAAAAGGATGTGTACAAAAAAATCTATAAGATATTCATCAAAGCGAATACTTTTAAGGAAAAGTATCTGCTTATGTCATATAGATTTTGTTTTCTCTTCTTTGTTTGTTTTTGCACTATTTCTCAAATAGCTGCGCAAAAACTGAATCTGGATATGGAACAGGTGGATGCATCAGGAAAACCTTTGCAATGGAAACAAGGTTCATCTGTGGCACAGGCGAAATTTTATACTATAACTGCCGATTCCTCTATTAAACACAATGGAAAATACTCATTAAGAATTACCGGCACGGATGAGAACAATGTGTATGGCAATGCTTATATTCAGGTGCCTGCTCCTTACATTGGTAACAGGGTTATCTTAAGTGGATTTCTGCGTACCCAAAATGTAGATCATGGCTTTGCCGGGTTATTTCTTGCATTGTTTAACGACAGCCAGACTTTGCAGTATGATAATATGCAGAACAGAGGAGTGAAAGGAACAGAAGACTGGCAGAAATTTTCTATCACACTTCCGTTTTCTGCAGAAGTTGTGAGGATAAATTTAGGTGCATTGATCAGTGGTGGTGGTACGGTTTGGGTGGATGACTTGTCGCTGGAGTTGGATGGCAAACCCATTGAGCAGGCACCCAAAAGAAAGATCTTTCAAGCTGAACTAGATACTGTCTTCAACAGTGGATCAGGTATTGCGGCTATTTCAGCAAATCCTAAAAATACTGAGGCTTTAACGGCATTGGGCGAGGTATGGTCGTTTTTAAAATACCATCACCCTGCTATTGCATCGGGTAATTATAATTGGGATGCAGAATTGATGCGGGTGATCCCTAAAATAACAGAAGCTAAAAATAAAAAAGAATGGGTAAATGTTTTAGAACACTGGCTGGATGGATTCCCTAAACCCGATAGTTGCCGGACCTGCTCACCTTATAAAAAATCTGCTGATATAAAACTGGAACCGGATTATGGGCCAATATTTACAGCAGGCTATCTGAGTGTTTCGTTGCAAGAAAAATTAAAATATATATTGAGAAATCATACAGGCAGTTCTCAGTATTATCTTGATATGCAAAACGGTGTTGGCAACCCCATCATCAAAAATGAAAAGCCTTATATCCTGATGCAATACCCGGATGCCGGATTTCGCTTACTGGCTTTATTTCGCTACTGGGCACTGATCCAATATTTTTTTCCTGATAAACAACTGATCGGAGAAGATTGGAATACAGTATTGGGAGAACAGGTGCCCATATTTTTAAATGCAAAAAATGCGACAGATTATTCATTGGCTTGTTTGAAATTAATTGCAAGAATTCATGATACCCATGCCAATATCTGGGGTTATAATCTTGCCCTTGATGAGTATCGTGGAAATTATTTTGCACCCTTCTCTGTAAAATTTATTGAAGAAAAATTAGTGGTAGATAAATTGAAAATTGATTCGGCTGAATTGCTTGCTAAGATCAGTCATGGAGATATTATTACAAATATCAATGGACGAGTTGTTGAAGATATTGTAAAGGAACAATTACCTTTAACACCTGCTTCTAATCTGGCTACACAGTTAAGAGATATGCCTAATTATATTTTACGGGGTAACACCAATCAGATTACTGTTACTGTTTTGCATAATAACGTTTCGCAGGAAATATCATTACCCCGTTATACAATCCGAAAAATAAATGAAGAAGATCCATATCCGGAATTAAAGAACAGCTATAAATTGATCAATGGAGATATCGGTTATGTATATCCCGCTAAATACAAAAATGAATACCTGCCCGAGATCAAACAAGCTTTTGAAAATACAAAAGGGATCATCATTGATATGCGGTGTTATCCTTCTGATTTTATGCCTTTTACTTTCGGGTCTTATATTAAAAACTTTCTATCGCCATTTGTAATATTCACGTATGGGAGTCTTTTATATCCTGGACTCTTTACCTGTAACACTCCATTATTTAATGGAAAGGGTTCCAGTGATAATTATAAAAACAAAGTAGTGGTAATTGTAAATGAAACAACACAAAGTCAGGCAGAATATACAACCATGGCTTTTCAAAGTTCTTCCAATGTTACTGTTATCGGATCAACAACAGCCGGTGCAGATGGAAATATTTCTCAATTTGCATTGCCCGGTGGCATCAATACGGTGTTCTCAGGAATCGGTGTTTTGTACCCTGATAAAACAGAAACACAAAGAACCGGTGTAAAAATTGATGTATCCATCAAACCCACCATCAAAGGCTTTCGCGAAGGGAAGGATGAATTGTTAGAGAAAGCGATTTCCATAATCAATCAGAAGTAAACCAAAAAGAATAAAAAAAATCGCCACAGAATACACAGATTAGCACAGATTTTTCTGTGAATTTCTGTGTATTCTGTGGCAATTTTTCTTATACCTGAAAAACTTCTTGAATTTGGATAAGCGATTTTATATACGAAAATGGCCTCATTTTAAATAACCCACCCCATAAAAAAGCATCACAAAACTGTGATGCTAAAAAATATTCGTACCTCGTACTTCTAACTTCGTACTTAAAAAATTAATAGTCTCCTAAAGTCTCCGGCAACTGCGCCAATGCTTTAGCCAGCTGCTCATCATTAGGTGCAATGCCATGCCATTCGTGGCTGCCTGTCATAAAATCAATACCTGCACCCATTTCTGTTTTCATCAAAATGCAAATTGGCTTGCCTTGTCCGGTTAGCGATTTTGCATGATCCAGCATTTTAACGGTATCATCCATATCATTTCCATTCATTTCCAGAACGGTCCAGTTAAAAGCTTCAAATTTGGCGCGTAAACTATCCAATCCCATTACTTTTTTGGTTGGGCCATCGATCTGTTGGCCATTCCAGTCGATGGTAGAAATCAAATTATCTACTTTATGATGTGCTGCAAACATGATGGCTTCCCAGTTTTGACCTTCATCCAGTTCACCATCTCCGTGTAATGAAAATACAAGATGATTATCGCCATTTAATTTTTTAGTCAGTGCAGCCCCAATAGCAACACTCATACCCTGCCCCAAAGAACCGCTGGCAATTCTGATACCCGGTAAATGTTCATGGGTAGTAGGGTGCCCCTGTAAGCGTGTATTGATTTTACGAAAACTGGCCAGTTCTTTTATATCAAAATAACCGGATCGGGCAAGAGCAGAATAATATATGGGAGAAATATGCCCGTTGGATAAGAAAAACAGGTCTTCACCCTTTCCATCCATAGAAAAATTTCTGTCATGTTTCATGATCTGGAAGAAAAGAGCCGCAAAATAATCGGCACAGCCTAAGGAACCACCAGGGTGGCCGCTTTGCACACCATGAACCATTCTAACGATATCGCGCCTCATCTGGCTGGATATATTTTGTAATTCCTGTATACTTGCCATAGCAATATTTTTATGGCAGCGAAGATAGGGGAGTTTAAGGTTTGGGGTTTGGGGTTTGGGGTTGTTTTTTGAAAGGAGAGCCAAATTTGAAACGAAAACTCCAAACCTCAAACTCCAAACCCCAAACTATTCATTATTTTCGCGCCAGCTTAAAAACACGAATTATGTCGGAAGAATTACAAATGATCACAGAAGACGCGGAAGATGGCATGAAAAAGGCGATCGGCCATCTGGAAGTGGAATTAACCAAGATCAGGGCGGGTAAAGCCAGTCCTTCTATGTTGGATGGGATCAATGTGGACTATTATGGAGCACCTACCCCAATAGCGCAGGTAGCCAATGTAACCGTACTGGATGTAAGAACCATCAGCATTCAGCCATGGGAGAAAAATATGCTGGCGCCGATAGAACGTTCTATCATGCAGGCCAATATCGGGATCACCCCACAGAATGATGGAAACCAGATAAGATTGTTTATGCCGCCTTTAACCGAAGAAAGAAGAAAGGAATTTGTGAAAAAAGCAGCCGGCGAGGCCGAACAATCCAAAGTAGCTATACGCAATATTCGCAGGGATGCCATTGAACAGGTTAAAAAACTCCAGAAAGATGGTCTCAGCGAAGATGCCGCCAAAGACGGAGAAAAAGATATCCAGGAAATTACCGACCGCTTTATTGTATTGGTAGAAAAACACCTGGCCGCGAAGGAAAAAGAGATGATGACGGTTTAATTATTTTAAATGCTAAATGTTGAATCCACTTAATCATTTAACATTTAGCATTCAACATTAAAAATAAAAATCTATTTTCTGTTCACCAAATACACCCCTGCTAATATAATCCCCAAACAGCCTATCTGCCGCATCGTTACCAGTTCGCCACCCCAAACACCCCACAGTACGGCGATAAAAGGAATGCCATAAGTAACCATTGAGGCAAATAGAGTTCCTGCACGTTTTACCAGCATATAAAATAAAATAGAAGCCACGGCTGTACCCATGATACCCAGAACAGCGGATGCCAGCGTGGCTATCCAAACTTCTTTATGGCTTAATGGTAAAGCGAAATAGCCGGTAACATACAAAATGATGATACAGGGAATTACCAGGAATACAAATGCCAGAGAAGCAATATTTAATGAGCCAACTCCCTGCATATGACGCCCAACCATGTTCACATTGATACCGTAAAAAAGAGTGGCCAGTAATACAAGTAATGTATAAGAAAAATGTTGCATGCTGATATTTCCGGTGGGGGCAATCAATAAACACAATCCTGCAAAACCGATCAACACACCAATGATCTTTTGAATACCTGCCTGTAACTGAAAAAAAGTAACGCCTATGATAATAGTAAATAAAGGGGTTAATGCATTTAAGATGCCTGCAAGTGAACTGTCGATCTTTGTTTCTGCAATACAGAAAAGATAGGCAGGAATAAAACTTCCCAGTAAACCGGATAAGATCACCAGAAATAATTTGTTTTTCGGAACCTCCTTCAAAGCCTTGTAGGCAAAAGGGATCAATACCAACCCTGCACTTAATATTCTGAGAGAAGCTACCTGATAAGGCGTAAGACTCGTCATACCTTCTTTCATCAAAATAAAAGAACTGCCCCAGATCAGCGACAGAATAGTAAACAGTCCCCAGTTAATTAGTTTATCTTTCAATACCCATATTTTGGCCAAAGTTGCTGTTTTTACAAAAGCAAAAAAGATAAATTCCATAAAACTTATTTACATGCCTGCCATCCATTTACAAAAGATCAGTACCCGCGCACCAAAAGGACTAAACAAGGAAAAAATAAAAGCCAAAACAACAAAGCTTTTAGAAGAGCTGGATGATCTGCAAAATCTGTTGTATGCCGAATCCAAACATGCTGTATTGGTTGTAGTTCAGGGAATGGATGGAAGCGGTAAAGATGGATTGGTGAGGGATGTGTTTGGTAAATTAAATCCCCAGGGTGTTCAGGTACGATCGTATAAAGTGCCAACGGCAGAAGAATTGGCGCATGATTTTTTATGGCGGATCCACGAGCATGCACCAGCCAAAGGAATGATCCAGATCTTTAACCGTTCGCATTATGAAGATATCATAGTTACCCGCGTTCACAAATGGTGCAACGATAAACAGGCGAAAGAACGGATGAAAGCCATCAACGATTTTGAAGAACTGTTGGCAAAACACAATGGAACCCATATCCTCAAATTCTATCTTCACCTTTCCCCCGAAGAGCAGCAGATACGCCTTCAGGAACGGATCAAAGACCCAAAAAAACAATGGAAATACAATGAGAAAGATTTTGAAGAAGCCAAACTCTGGAAAAACTATATGAAAATGTATGAAGATTGTTTTAATCATTGCAATAAACAACCCTGGAAAATCATCCCCGCAGATCAGAACTGGTATAAAGACCATTTGATCACAACTGCTTTGCATTCTTTGTTAAAAGGATTGAATATGCAGTATCCCGGGTTGAAGAAGTGATAGAACAGAGGAATATTGAACAAGGAATGATAAAGTAAAAAATTTCCCCTCATCGCTTGCGAGGAGGGGTGCCCAGGCGGCTTAGCGATGGGCGGGGTGGTGTTTCTTTTTTGCTCATTACAATTTCTTTTCCTATTTTTTCCTTCAAATCAAAACCAATTCTATATGGGCATGCTGAAAGAATTTAAAGAGTTTGCAGTTAAAGGTAATCTGATAGATACTGCAGTTGCCTTTGTGATGGGTGCCGCATTCGGCAAAATTGTTTCTTCATTTGTAGATGGGATGGTAATGCCCCTGGTAGGTATGCTTACAGGTGGCATAGATTTCTCACAAATGAAATGGATTCTCAAAGAAGGAACTGCTGCTGTAAAAGATGCTGCTGGCAAAGTGATTACCCCCGAAGTAGCAGATGTTTCAGTTAAATACGGAGCATTTTTAACCAATGTGATCGATTTTATCATCGTTGCTTTTGCCGTATTTATGGTGATTAAAGCCATCAACCGTTCCAAAAAGAAAGAAGAAGCCGCTCCCGCAGCGCCTCCTGCACCTTCTGCCACCGAGCAGTTATTGATGGAGATCAGGGACTCTTTGAAGAAAGGATAGATAAGTTTGGAGTTTGGAGTTTGGGGTTTGAAGTTTGGAGTTAGGATTTTCAACAACTCCAAACTTCAAACCCCAAACTTCAAACTTTTAAAGTGGATAACTATTCCCCCCAACCCCCTCCATTTTCCCTTCCTTTCAGTTTTCTTTGCAGCTAAAGCTTTTGTACAGTGAATAATGTGAGTTACCAGATTAAGTTGGATCAGTTTGAGGGCCCTTTCGACCTGCTGTTATTTTTTATTGAAAGGGATGAGTTGGATATTTACAATATTCCGATCACAAAGATCATCAACGATTTCCTCGACTATATCCATAACGGGGAGAAGTTGAATATTGAATTAAGCAGCGAGTTCATCCTCTTTGTATCTACTTTGATGCGTATCAAGGCAAGGTTATTATTGCCAAGGAAAGAAATTGATGCCTCAGGAAATGAGATCGATCCACGTCAGGAACTGATCGATAAGATCCTTGAATACAAACGCTTTAAAGAAGCCGCTGTTAAGATGGCCGAAATGGAAGCCGAGCGTATGCTCATGATCAAACGCGGTAACCTGCAACGTGAGATTGTTTCAATTGGCGAAGAAGCTTCTGAAGGAACGGAAATTCAGAATATCACTCTGTTCAAACTCATGAAAGCATTTGAAAAAGTAATGCTTCGTGTACAGGAAAGACAAAACAAACCGGTGCATACTGTGGTTCGTTACAATTACACCATGGAAGGCAGCCGCGATTATATGCTCGGTATGGTACAGAAGGAGAAAACGGTTTCCTTCGAAAAGGTTTTTGAAGTTTGTGAAGACAGGATCCATGCACTGTTCCTGTTCCTGTCCCTTCTCGAATTGTCCCAACAAAAATTCATGAAACTTCTCGTAGGCCCGGGCATGAATAATTTTATTGTTGAATGGAATGACCATCGGGAAGAAGATATTGAAGCAGAAGAGATCGCAGATCAAACTACCAATGCTGAGGAACGTTCTTCAATCGAATCACCAAATCCTGAAGAAGACTGATTTTAAATATATAAGCACAATAAAAAAGGTATTCAAATCTGAATACCTTTTTTATTATGCTTACAAGAATCTCTTATCCCGCAATTAATGTACCTACAGTCACTTTCTCCTTCATCATCTCCCTCACCGCATCTGCAATACCCTGTGCATCATACGCACATTCTCTGTGTAATTCTTTTGGTGTACCATGTTCCACCAATCTGTCGGGAATGCCCAGTATGGTAACCTGTGCTTTGTAATTATGTTGGTTCATAAATTCAAGCACGGCACTTCCAAATCCGCCAACAATAGTTCCGTCTTCAACGGTTACAATCTTATTGTATTTGCTGAATGCTTCATGCAACAGATCTTCATCAATGGGTTTTACAAAACGCAGATCGTAATGGGCAGGGTTAATTCCCTGTGTTCTCAATTCACGAATAGCTGTCTGTGCAAAATTTCCCGGATGTCCAAAACTTAATATCGCAACGTCTTCTCCGTCTTTTAATTTTCTTCCCTTACCAATCGGTAATTCTTCAAATGCTGTTTTCCATTCAGGCATCACACCTTCGCCTCTTGGATATCGGATCACAAATGGCGATTGATTGCTTTCCAATTGTGCCGTATACATCAGGTTACGTAATTCCTGTTCATTCATTGGCGCACTGATCACGAGATTGGGTATACAACGCATAAATGGAATATCATAACAGCCATGGTGCGTTGGCCCATCTTCACCTACCAATCCTGCACGGTCTAAACAAAATACTACCGGTAACTTCTGTATCGCCACATCATGTACCACCTGGTCATACGCCCTTTGCATGAAGGAAGAGTAGATATTACAGAACACCCGCATTCCCTGTGTAGCCAATCCGGCACTAACCGTTACCGCATGCTGTTCGCAGATGCCCACATCAAATGCACGGTTAGGCATTTTTTCCATCATGAATTTTAAAGAAGATCCGCTTGGCATGGCAGGCGTTACACCCATGATCGTAGCATTCTTCTCTGCCAGTTCTATCATGGTATGACCAAACACATCCTGATATTTCGGTGGTTGCGGGGCATCTATTTTTTTCTTGAAGATCTCGCCCGTTACTTTATCAAATAATCCAGGTGCATGCCACTTGGTCTGGTCTTTTTCTGCGAGTGAATATCCTTTTCCTTTTACGGTTACAATGTGCAATAGTTTTGGTCCGGGTATTTTTTTCAGATCGGCTAACGTATCTACCAGCTTAGTAATATTATGTCCATCAATCGGGCCAAAATATCGTAGTTGTAATGCTTCAAATAAATTACTGCTTTTGGTTACCACGCTTTTAATACTGGCTTCCATTTTACTGGCCATATCACGACTGAAATTCTTTCCAACAGGCAATTTGCCCATCAGGTTCCAGATCTCATCCCTCACTTTATTATAAGTGGGGGAAGTGCTGATATCAGTAAGGTATTCTTTCAATGCGCCCACATTTGGGTCAATACTCATGCAGTTATCATTCAGGATGATCAGTACATCACTATCGGCCACACCCGCATGGTTCATTGCCTCAAATGCCATACCGGCTGTCATCGATCCATCCCCAATAACAGCAACAGATTTACGATTCTCGCCCTTGTATTTTGCAGCCATGGCCATACCCAATGCCGCTGAAATCGATGTGGATGAATGGCCCACACCAAACGTATCATACTCACTCTCACTTCGTTTGGGAAATCCGCTTAAGCCCTTATATTTTCTGTTGGTGATAAAAGAATCGCGCCTGCCGGTAAGAATTTTGTGACCATAAGCCTGATGACCCACATCCCATACCAATTGATCGTAAGGGGTATTGTACACATAATGCAGGGCAACACTTAACTCAACCACTCCCAAACTGGCAGCAAAATGTCCGCCATGAACACTCACTACATCCACAATGTACTGCCTCAGCTCCTCACAAACCTGGTGTAACTGCTCGCGGGATAGCTTTTTAAGGTCATCCGGGTTATTGATATTTTGTAAGAATGGGCCTGCTTTGATCTGCATTCAGACTGGGTTTAAAATGTAAAAATAAGCATTTCGGCCGATGCAAACAGCCATTCGTATTACAGAAACAGTTAACAGGTACAATGGTTCGGCAGGAGAAAACATTAATTTCTGCCAAACAGAGGCTGTTTTTGCCTTTAATCAAATTTCAGGGGGCTTGGGGTAGGCTTTACGTATATATTTGCCCTTACATGAGAAGTAAATCTTCATTATACTGGAGTTGCCAATTAAGCGGGTGGTTATTCTACGGATTATCCATGGTTTTCTTTGCTTATATCTTTGAAAATAAGACCAATAATATTCTTTATCCAAGAATAGCCATTAATATATTGTCTGGCCTGGCTTTTACTCACTTACTAAGGGAACTGATCACACGCTTAAAGCTTCGTCCGCCTATCGAGCCCAAAAAATGGTGGTTACTCGTGATCACGGTATTCAGTATCGTGGTCTTGTATAATTTAGCGGATAGTGCCATCGCAGAGTGGACGAAAAATTATGATCCAAAAAGCAAGAAACTTTCTATTGAACAACGTTTTCTGGTAAATCTGATATTTGATTCTCCTTTGATCTTACTCTGGATAGCGATCTATTATGTTTGGCATTATGTTGAAATCGGAACCAAGAATGAGATCCAGAAAGTGCGTTTGGAAAGTTTGGTAAAAGAGTTGGAATTAAAGACCATCAAATCACATATCAATCCGCATTTTATTTTTAATGCATTGAACAGTATCAGGGCATTGGTAGATGAGAATCCGGAAAGGGCAAGAACTGCTATAACAGAATTAAGTAATATTCTTCGAAGCAGTATGCAGGCCGAAAAAATGGAAACGGTTCCTTTTGAACGCGAGTTGAATATTGTGAAAGATTATCTGGCATTGGAACATATCCGTTTTGAAGACAGGCTGGTGATTGAATATGATATTGATGAAGACACATTAGACCAGCCAGTTCCGCCGATGATGCTGCAGACATTGGTTGAAAATGCCATTAAACACGGCATAGGCAAACAAAAAAATGGGGGTGTGGTGAAAGTGATCTCTGATTATCGGGATAACCATCATGAGCTGATTGTTCAAAACACCGGCAGGTTAAATGATAATGGTGGCAATAGTGACGGTTTTGGTATCAACAGCACAAGAAACCGGTTAAAACTGTTGTTTGGTGGTAAAGCTACCTTCAGCATCAGGAATACGGAAAATGATATGGTGGAGGCCACCGTAAAAATGCCGGTACATCAATTGCATTCTTAAAATCTATTTATAAATTAGTGATATGGCGATCAAAGCAATTATTATAGATGATGAGCGGTTGGCCCGCAATGAGTTAAAAAAATTATTACAGGATCATTCAGATATTGAAGTGATCGAAGAGGCGGCAAACGTGGATGATGGTATTGAAAAAATAGAAACCCTGAATCCCGACCTGATCTTTTTGGATATTCAAATGCCCGGTAAAACAGGATTTGATCTTTTGGCAGAAGTGGAAAAAGCACCCAAAGTTATTTTCACCACAGCCTATGATGAATATGCCATCAAAGCATTTGAGGTGAACGCACTGGATTATTTGCTGAAACCTATTGAGCCAAAACGTTTGGCCGATGCCATACAGAAATTACAGGCAGAGATCTTCAAAGAAAATATCGGTATCAATGGTGTAAACCGCGGTCCGCTTACAGAGTTTGACCAGGTATTTGTAAAAGACGGCGAACGCTGCTGGTTTGTAAAACTGGGCGAGATCCGTTTATTTGAAAGTGTGGGTAATTATGCCAAAGTTTTCTTTGGTACGCATAAGCCACTCATCTTAAAATCGCTGAATGCATTGGAAGAAAGACTGGATGAAAGAATGTTCTTCCGCGCAAACAGAAAGCATATCATCAACCTTCGCTGGATAGAAAAAATTGAACCTTATTTTAACGGTGGATTATTGGTTGATCTGAAAGGCGGCGAAAAAATTGAAGTGAGCAGAAGACAAACTGTGAAGTTTAAGGAGATGATGAGCCTTTAGCGGTCGGGGCGCTGAAGCGACCTGAACGCTATTCGGCAATCACGCAAAACTCTTTTCAGCGAATATCCTTTTGCTATATTTACTACAATTGTCTTCTATCATATTTAGAAATTACCCGTCAGGTCGCTTTAGCGCCCCGACAGGTACAAAAAAATCAGCATGAAAAAAATCAGCATGGTGTTGTTATTGGGATCAATAGCAACATTTTCATTTGGGCAGGATATCGACAAAATCCTTAACGCCAAAGAAGTAGAAAGAATTGAAAAAACACTGTCTTCTGATGAGATGGAGGGCCGCGCAACTTTTACAAGAGGTAATGATAAAGCTGCAGCTTTTATAGCCAAAGAATTCAAAAAAGCCGGTTTAAAAACTTGGAACGGCAGTAAAAGTTTTCTACAATCTTTTTCAATGGTAAGAACCAAAACCGATAGCCTTTCAGTAATGCTGGATGGAGTTGCAGTTGCCGCAAAAAGTGTAATCCTGATCACATCTCAGCCCGAATTAAATATTAATCAATCTTCAGGGTATGAAAAGGTTTCCATCGCACGAGGTTCGGTATTTGCAACAGAAGCCGCGAAGTATAGAAACCCCACAAAAAATTATGTGGTGTTTATAGATACTTCTTTTGCAAGCAGTTTCCCAAGATTGCAACCACGAGGTGCAAGTTTTAAGAACAACAATTCAGTTATTTACATACTTACTCCACAGGATGCCAAAATATTCAGTGTGTATGCAAAGAATACTTTGACAGAACAAAAATTACAAAATGTAGTGGGTGTAATTCCGGGTAAAAGCAGAAAAAATGAATATGTGCTCTTCGGAGGGCATTATGATCATCTGGGTATCAGAGGTGGCAAAGACAGAGAGGGAAATCCAATCACAGATTCGATTTTCAACGGTGCCAATGATGATGCAGCCGGTACTACTGCAGTAATGATGCTTGCAAAATATTTTAAGGCAATTAATAACAATGAACGTACACTGGTGTTTGCAGCATTTACTGCAGAAGAAATAGGTGGGTTTGGCGCTACATATTTTTCACAACAATACAACCCTGCAGATGTGATGGCGATGTTTAATATTGAAATGATCGGCACAGAAAGTAAATGGGGTAAGAACTCAGCTTATATTACCGGTTACGACAAATCGGATATGGGTAAGATGATGCAGGCAAATCTTGAAGGGTCTGGTTTTACTTTCTATCCTGATCCATATACCACGCAAGGACTTTTTCTTCGTTCAGATAATGCTACGCTGGCAAGACTGGGTGTGCCGGCGCATACTATTTCAACCGCTAAAATGGAAAATCCACCTGAGCCTAATTATCACAAAGCCAGTGATGAAATAGGAACCCTCGATATGGAAAACATGGCCAGGATCATCAAATCAATTGCTATCAGTTCTGCCGGTTTCGTGAGCGGCAAACAAACACCATCACGCGTGAATCCTGCTGATGTGAGGAGGTAGTGGATAATTAGAAATTAAGAATTAGTAATTAAAAATCAAAAGTCAAAACTTAGGAGGTTTTGACTTTTGACTTTTTAATTTTGACTTATCTTATGCATTCACCGGCACACTATGCACCGCATTGCTGATTTCTTTTATGAGGGATACATCTTTCTCAATGGCATTACCAACCACAATCACATCCGCTCCGGCTTTGCAGTTGCGGTAAGCTTTTTCGGGTTCGGTAATTCCGCCGCCGATGATCAGTGGGATTTCTATATGGCGCGCAACTTTCTCGATCATGGTTTCGGTAATGGCTCTTTTGGCACCGCTGCCAGCATCCATATATATTAACTTCATGCCGAGCATTTCTCCCGCCATGGCGGTACACATCGCAATTTCATTTTTATCGGCAGGAATAGGGGTTGCATTCGAAATATACGATACCGTAGTTGGTGCGCCACCATCTATCACCATATAACCGGTTGGCATAATTTCCAGTCCGCTCTTTTTTACAAAAGGGGCACTGATCACATGCTGGCCAATCAATAATTCAGGATTACGTCCGGAGATCAATGAGAGATATAATAACGCATCTGCATATTTGCTAACCTGTGATGGGGAACCCGGAAATAATAATACAGGAATATCAGAAGCCGCTTTGATCTGCTGGATACATTCATCCAGGTGACTGGAAATAACGAGACTTCCTCCTACAAAAAAATAATCCACTTTGGCATCTGTGGCAAGCGTGAGCAGCTGATCAATTTTTTCATTGTCAACCTTATCGGGATCTATCAATACTGCAAATGATTTCTTACCCGTTTTTTTCTTCTCAACAAATTGATTATACAATGCCTGCTTCATTCACAAATGGATAGGTAGTCCTGCAAAAATGCAAAAAAGTTTTTATTTAATATATCCTTATTAACCAAGTCCTGCCTTACGGAATGGAAAGATAGGATATTATTGGTGATTTGATGGGCTGTGGCGCAGAACGGCCCGCCTTGGGTTCCGCCTATCTCATTTACGGAAAATAACCCATTGAACAGACAAAATCCTTAAAAATTGTTTTCTACAACTGTTAACATTGGCTCAAAATCAACAGGGATTTGAGGTACGAAACAATCGCAATTCCTTATCCACAACCTGTTGATATTTCAAGTCTTGTTTTCTGAAAAGGAAGGATATTTTCGTCAACCGCTTAACAATTCGTTAATGCTCGGGAGAATTAAAACTAACCCATTTAATACACCGAATAATACACCTGCAAAATGTCTAACGCCCGTTCACCAAAAGGCTTACAGTTCAGTCGCCGCTTCACTAAAGATGAAGTTAGTCCCTTCGATATGTTTGAATATGATTACCGCGACAGCGTGATCAAAAACCCCAATGGCGAGAAAGTCTTTGAAATGAACAATGTGGAAGTTCCTAAACAATGGAGCCAGATTGCCACAGACATCCTTGCACA
>CANBSW010000067.1 GCA_947372235.1 Chitinophagaceae bacterium
CTGTGGTAAAAAATACTATTCTAACTCTTTTTACCACAGAGAAATATTTGTACTTCTCAGCTGAAATAATTACCATTCGATTTAAGCAAGTCTCTGTATGAAAATCATTTCCTGGAACTGCAATATGGCTTTCCGAAAAAAAGCGGAATATATTTTACGGCATAATCCAGACATACTTATTGTGCCGGAATGCGAACATCCTGAAAAATTAAAATTCCCGGATCAAACTTTAAAACCAACTGCTACACTTTGGTTTGGTGAAAATAAAAATAAAGGATTGGGAATATTTTCATTTAGCAACCACAAATTCAAAGTACTAAAAAACCATAACCCGGAATTAAAACAGATCATTCCCATTAAAGTTACCGGCGGTAAGTTTGATTTTATCCTTTTTGCCATTTGGGCAAACAATCCGAATGATCCTGACGGTACTTATGTTGAACAGATCTGGAAAGCATTGGCTTACTATGAAAAAACATTATCAAAAAGCCCGGTGATACTCATGGGCGACTTTAACAGCAATACAATCTGGGACAGGCCACGCAGATCAGGAAACCATTCGGCAGTTGTAAAAGTTTTAGAAGAGAGAAAAATTATCAGCACCTATCATTCTCATTTCAAACAAATACAGGGTAAAGAAATACACCCCACACTTTATATGTACCGGCATAAAAACAAGCCCTATCATATAGATTATTGCTTCGCCTCAAAAAAAATTGTTTCTACGCTGCAATCAGTAGAAATTGGTGAATATGAAAAATGGTGTGAGTATAGTGATCATGTTCCGGTTATTGTTACATTTAAGTAGTCTTAAAAATATTGCCACAGATTACACAGATGAACACAGATTTTTTCTGTGCTTATCTGTGTAATCTGTGGCAAAAAAATACTCATGAAAAAAGCCTACCTCGCTATCAGCTACCAAAACAGAAAACACCTTTCTGCCGAAATAGAAACTATAAAAACAGTTCTGGCCAATTTTAAAATTGAATTGTTCGTATTTGTAGACAACTACCATTTTACCCCAGCAGAAGAAAAACAAATGATGCAACAGGCATTTTCCCAAATCGTCTCTTCTGATCTGCTGATTGCCGAAGTTTCTGAAAAAGCCATTGGGGCAGGTATTGAGATCGGCTATGCCGCAGCACTTAACAAACCCATTCTTTATCTCCGAAACAATAATGCCGAACATTCCACCACAGCATCAGGAAGTGCCGGTTATTCGCTGATGTACCATGATCTGCAAGACCTCACCCAAAAATTGAAAACCACTCTTCTAATACTCCCATTTTAACCCCTTTAACTCTTTCAACCATTTTAACCACTCCACCCTTTCAACGATTTCATCCCCCATTCATCCTTTCGTATATTTTCTTAAACAGCTCTAATGGCAATCCTTTAACTTAGCTCTTCAATAATTGACAAAGACACATGAGTTTTGTTTTCGACAGTTCCAAACCCATTGCTATCGGCAGTGACCATGCCGGGTTTGAATATAAAACCGCCCTTATTAGTTGGTTAACAGCCAAGGGTTATCAGGTAAAAGATTTTGGAACCGCATCTCCCGATTCAGTGGATTATCCTGATTTTGCGCATCCTACCGCTACCAGTGTAGAAACCGGTGAAGCCGCTTTTGGTATCCTGCTTTGCGGAAGTGCCAATGGCGTGGCCATGACGGCCAATAAACACCAGCAGATCCGTGCCGGACTTTGCTGGCAGAATGATGTGGCTTTATTGGTTCGTAAACATAATGATGCCAATATGATCTGTATCCCTGCCCGTTTTGTATCACTGGCACTGGCAGAACAGATGATCGAATTATTTATGACCACCGAATTTGAAGGCGGTCGCCATGCAACACGCGTGGGTAAAATGGCTTGCTCTTAACTCAAACATAAACAACACGATGAAAAAACTACTACTGCTCTGTTTGCCATTTGCCGCAACAGTTGCCATGGCCCAAAAAGCCGATGATGCCGCCAAATATGCCGGCCTCATTACCAAAGAAGCATTACAACAAAAATTGACCATCTTAGCCGGTGCTGATATGGAAGGACGCGAAACCGCCTCTCCCGGACAAAAGAAAGCAGCTGCCTGGATTGAGGGGCAATTCAAAAAATTTGGACTGAAGCCAGGTAATGGCGATAGCTACCAGCAATTGTATCCGGTGTATCAGGATGAGATGACCACCAAAAAACTGATGGTGAACGGAAAGAATTTTGAATGGGATAAAGATTTCTCTTTTCAGATCACTTCCGGTAACTGGAAATACAATGATGTAGTATTTGCGGGCTATGGTATTGTAGATTCTGCAAAAGGCGTAGATGATTATAAAGGCCTTGATGTAAAAGGAAAAATAGTATTGGTACTGGACGGCGGAAACATGCCCGCTCCTGCTGCCGGACGTGGTGGTTTTGGTGGCCCTGCTCAAATTAAAGCCGGCTTTGCCCGTACAAGAGGTGCAATTGGAATGTTAACCGTTGTTGATTTTACTAACCGCCCTGCTACCAATACCAAAGGCCGTATGAGCATTGTAGCTCCTGGAACTCCATCTCCTGCAGCTGCTGCAAGACCCGGTGCGGCTGCTACTACTGGCGCACTTACCCCATTCTTTTCAGCCAGTATCTCAGAAGCAGTTGCTTCTGCATTATTAGGTAGAACTTCTACACTTTCTTTAAATAACCTGAAAGAAGTAAACAAAGGAACTTATTATTCTGAATTGACTATCGTTGCTGAAAGATCTACTGTAACCCTCGAAAGCAGTAATGTGATCGGTATTTTACCGGGTACCAGTAAAAAAGACGAATATGTTTTCATGACAGGTCACTATGATCACCTCGGTAAAAACGGAAATGTTATTTATTATGGTGCGGATGATGATGGCTCCGGTTCTGTAGGTGTTATCCAAATGGCAGAAGCTTTTGGTGCAGCATACAAAGATGGCATCAAACCAAAAAGAACTTTGATCTTCATGACAGTGAGTGGTGAAGAAAAAGGTTTATTGGGTTCTGAATATTACTCAGAACATCCAACCATTGATCTGGCAAAAGCATCAGCTGATTTCAATACAGATATGATCGGAAGAGGAGATTCTTCACGCAAAGGAGATACTCTAAATTATATCTATGTAATTGGACATGATAAATTGAGTTCTGATCTTGCACAACTCAGTGAAACTATTAATAAGCAATACATCACGAACCTTGCCCTGGATTACAAATACGATGATCCTAACGATCTTAACCGTATTTATTACAGAAGCGACCATTATAACTTTGCTAAAAAAGGCGTTCCTATTTTATTCTATTATGATGGTATGCTGGGTGCGGATTATCACAGACCAACCGATACGGTTGACAAAATTCAATTTGGCATCATGGCAAAACGTGCACAGCTGGTATTTCATACAGCCTGGGTAGTTGCCAACCGGGATACAATGTTGAAAAGGGATATTCCTTTGAATATGCCTTCAAGATAATATTGATCTGATTTTATATAAAGAGAGGCCTCATCAAAATTGGTGGGGCTTCTCTTTTTTATCAATTAGACTTTTAAAAAATGCCACAGAATACACAGATTAGCACAGAGTTTTCTGTGTACTTCTGTGGCAATGTTTTTGAAACAATCAACACTAATGATTTGGTGTTTAATTAGTGTGAGTTATGCCAGTAAAACTTTACATTTAAAGATAGAAATCATTACCATGCTGAAAAAAATTCTATTTACTACAGGCATTTTATTATTCCAACAAACCCAATCGCAGCCAACATCTGTTTATAACCCTGCTATTGATGTGGTGCACTATACATTCAATATCAGCCTTACAGATAATAATGATACCCTAAAAGGCAAAGCCCTCATTTCTGTACTATTCACAGAAAAAATAAATACGGTTTCGTTTGATCTTGCCAATGTGAATGATACCGGACGTGGAATGACCGTTAGTGAGGTAACAGAAAAAAATCAGTCGCTCCCTTTTACGCATAAGAATAACAAACTCATTATACAATTGCCCAATACAACAACACCCGGCGATCAACATAGTTTTTCAATTGTATACAAAGGCATCCCCGCAGATGGTCTGATCATCAGTAAAAACAAATTTGGCCACCGCACCATTTTCAGTGATAACTGGCCCAACCGTGCCCGTTACTGGATTCCGTGTAAGGATCATTTATCTGATAAAGCCGCTGTTGATTTTATTGTTACTGCACCCGATCATTACCAGGTAGTATCAAACGGTATTAAAGAAGAAGAAACCAACCTGCCCAACCATCTTCGTATTACTCATTGGAAAGAAACTGTTGCACTGCCCACCAAAGTAATGGCCATTGGCCTTGCAGATTTTGCAGTGGATTATCCGGGCGAGGTAAATGGTATTTCCATTTCAAGCTGGGTATTTCCGGAGCAGCGTGAGAACGGTTTTTACGATTATGCGCAAGCGGTAGATATCCTTCCTTTTTTTATTAAAAATATTGGTCCTTACGCGTATAAAAAATTGGCCAATGTACAATCCAAAACCATATTCGGCGGGATGGAAAATGCCGGTGCTATTTTTTATTCTGAACAAAGTATTACCGGCACCAGAAAATCAGAAGACCTGCTGGCACACGAAATTGCCCACCAATGGTTTGGTAACAGTGCCACCGAAACAGACTGGCCGCATCTTTGGTTAAGTGAAGGTTTTGCAACTGCCATGACACATCTTTACATGGAAAGTCGTTATGGAAATGATACGTTGATCAAACGAATAAAGGCTGACAGAAAAGCGGTGATCGCTTTCACCAAAAAAAGAAGAACACCCGTGGTAGATACTTCTGCCGGAAACAATCCCATGATCATGCTGAATGCGCATTCTTACCAGAAAGGAGGATGGATATTGTTGATGTTGCGTAACCAGTTAGGCAATGATATTTTCTGGAAAGCCATTCAAACCTATTATGCAACCTATCAAGGAAAAAATGCCGCTACTGTTGACCTGCAGAAAACTTTTGAAACCATTTCCGGTAAAGACCTGCATGTGTTTTTTAAGCAATGGCTGTACACACCTGAAAATCCGAATCTGCAAATCAACTGGCAGTATGATGCGGCTCAGAAAAAGACCACTATTACTATTGATCAGATAACAGAAAGCAATTTTGTACTCCCTTTAGTGGTAAAAATTGTTGAGGCAGATGGCAGATCGAGAAATGAAAAAATATCCGTTAGCAATAAACGTACAAGCATTCAGTTTGCTTCAGCCAATAAACCATCTCAGATAGAAGCCGATCCGGATTGTGAATTGTTGATGGAAGTGGTGGTGAAAGAAATGAAATGATGATTGTTGAACACAACTCCGCCAAACGCAAACTGCGCCCTTGCGTGCAAATATTCTGGTAAAGGTGCAAAGGCACAGTTTTAGTGCCTTACTGATTGATAGCCCCATTTATCTTACCTTTAGAAAGATAAATTGATTGTTTACACCCAACGGTTATTTTCAATTCAATATTTACAATAAGATTGGTAAAACATGTCAGAAGGCCGGTTATATCTTGATTCAAAGATCCTAAACCGTTTGTTTCCTTTCCATCTGCTGTTAAACAGTGAAATGGAAATTGAACAGGCCGGCCCTTCCATACAAAAAATAATCTCTCTGCATAACGGAGATCTGTTTACAACACATTTTCACATTGCACTTCCAACACTGGCAACAATAAGTTTTGAAGAACTGTCAATAAATACAAATCAATCCTTTGTTCTTACCGCAAACACAGGCAAACATGCTTTTAACGGACAATTGGAATATTGGGAGGCTGAACAAAAAATCCTTCTGTTGCTAAGTCTTTCGCCCGAATCTTTTAATGATTTATCCGGAAATAAACTTAGTTCTTCCGATTTTTCCTTTACCGATAATACACCCATTCTTGCAGAAGTATTGCAATCGCGTAAAGAATTATTGAACAGTTTTACGATACAGAAAAAAGAACTGGAACATCTGTCATTGATCGCAGAAGAAACGATCAATGGTGTGGTCATTACCAATATAGATGGAAAGATACTCTGGATCAATAATGCTTTTGAAAAGATCACTGGCTATTCACTGGCTGAAACGCGTGGTAAATCACCGGGCAGTTTTTTGCAGGGTAAAGATACGGATCCTGTAACCAGAGGATACCTGAGTGAGCAGATAAAGAACCGCGAACCTTTTGAGTGCGAGATCCTGAACTATACAAAAGCAGACAAGCCTTATTGGATAAAAATATCCGGACAGCCCATACGCGATAAATCAGGTAAAGTAGTTCGCTTCTTTGCAATCGAAGAAGATATTACAGAGCGCAAACAGGTGGAAGAAAAACTGGCCCTTAACGAAAAACGATACCGTGATCTGTATAATTATAGTCAGGCACTGATCTGTACGCATGACCTCACCGGTAAGATACTCTCTGTGAACCCTGCTATTTGTGAAACATTGGGATACAATATGGCAGAAATGACCGGAAAGAACCTGATCGATTTTTTACCAGAAGATCGTAGAGTACTTTTCAAAGAAAACTATCTTGATATTGTGATCAGGGATGGAAAAGCAAAAGGTGTTTTTCCGATACTGCATAAAGACAAACATAAACTGGCTTTGCTGTTCCAGAATTTTAAAGTGGAAGAAGCCGGACTGGATCCATATATCATCGGTTTTTCACAGGATATTACTGAAAGGGTGAAAGCAGAAAGAGAGCTCATGCTTGCCAAAGAAGCTACAGAAAAAGCAAGCAGGGCCAAAGAGATCTTTCTCGCCAATATGAGCCATGAGATCAGAACACCCATGAATGGCATTTTGGGTATTAGCGGATTATTATACAAAACAAATCTTACTCCCAAACAAAAACAGTTTACCAAACTGATCATCGAATCGGGTAATAATCTCCTGCATATTGTAAACGATATTCTGGATATCACCAAGATAGAATCCGGACAGTTTGTACTGGAGAGCACAGCTTTTGATCTGGGTGATATGATTGAATCTGTTCTGAAAGCATTTCAGTTTAAGGCAGATGATAATGGTATCGACCTTGTGTTTCAAAACAAATTAAGTAAGGGCCTCATTGTAGAAGGAGATCCTTTTCGGTTAGGGCAGGTGCTGAATAACCTCATCAGTAACGCACTTAAATTTACACAGGAAGGAAGTGTATTATTAAGTGCCGAACAGATAACAGGCAATGATGCAACATCCCTGTTTGAGTTTGTTGTAAAAGATACCGGCATGGGTATCAATAAAGAAAACCAGGCAACTATTTTTGACCAGTTTACACAGGCATCTGCAGATATTACCCGAAAATTTGGAGGAACCGGTCTTGGCCTATCGATCTGTAAGAACCTGATTGAAATGCAGGGCGGATCCATTACGGTTGAAAGCGAATTGGGTAAGGGTACAAAATTTATTGTTCGCATACCTTATCAGGTAAGCAGCAGTAAGATGCTGAAAGAGGAGTTACGCAAGCCGGGTGATTTTAAAAGTGTAGAAAAGAAAAATATCCTCGTAGCAGAAGATGTGCCCGTAAACCAGCTCATCGCCAAACATATTCTGGAAGGCTGGGGGCATATGGTTACCATTGCAGAAAATGGAATAGAAGTAATAAAAAGCCTTGAGAAAAATAATTTTGATCTGGTTTTGATGGATATACATATGCCCGAAATGAACGGGCTGGAAGCAACAAAGATCATTCGTAAACTGGATGACTTTAAGAAAGCGAATATCCCCATTATAGCAGTAACAGCAGCAGCTTTTGAAGATGAGATACAGCGCTACCACGAAGCAGGTATGAATGAATACATTACCAAGCCCTATACAGAAGAAAAACTGTTTGAAGTGATCAAAAGAGTATTGGATCTTAACAAACAGGAACAGCATCCCATTTACAGGGAAATAGAGGAAGACGGACCCGAACCGGTTGCTGAAAAACTATATGATATTACCAGCATGGAAGAACTGGGGGCCAATGATAAAAATTTTATCCGTCAGATCGTAAATATTTTTATCTCCAATACGGGCCCCGATCTGGAAAAACTTGAAACTGCCGTTGCTGCCGGAAATATGCAAGAGATCTTCCAGCTCTCACACCGCATGAAATCATCCATTCAAAGTATGGGTATCGAATCTATGATGACACCCATCCGTACCATGGAATCATACAGTAAAAACAATCACTACCCCGAAGAGATTCCCTCACTTTTTATACAACTAAAAAAAGGATTGACATTGGCAATTGAGCAATTAAAAAATGATTTTAATTAAATCTTTATGCATTAGCGTCTTTGTAGTTCAAATAATCTGAATCAATAAGCGGTTTTCTGCCGATTTTAAGGTTTCATTTAGAAAAACAAGCACAGGTTTTGTCCTGTGGAAAGAGTACTTATGATTTCTACATCAAAACTATTGTCATGAAAACAAAATCTACACTCCTGAAGATTACTTTTTTCTTTTTTGTACTAACTGTTTTTACAACCACGGCTGATGCGCAACGCAGCCGAAACAGAGACCGCAGAAGCAGTTATAACAGTTGGCAGTACTACCCTTCCTGGGGCCAGCGTTTTTTTCAGATCCCCGGCTCATTCTTAAGTTTACAATTTGGAGGTAACCCCTATTATTATTCCGGCGGGTTATTCTATCGTCCCTATGGTTCTTATTATGAAGTAGCGGCTCCGCCTTTTGGTATTCATATCAATGTATTGCCACGTGGTTACTGGTCGTTACACGCCGGTGGTTATCCTTACTATTATTACAATGGGATTTTTTATCGCCAGAACGAACGCGATTATGAAGTGGTTCGGGCTCCTGTTGGTGCAGAAGTTCCTGCTTTACCGAGAGATGCAAAACCTGTGGTAATTGATGGAGAAAAATTTTATGAATACAATGGTACTTATTTCAAAGACTACATCAAGCCCAACGGAGAATTATGGTACACGGTTGAGGGTAAACATGGCGTATTGAATACCGAGAAAAACAATACTTACAATAATCAACCATTACAACAACCAAATAATTACCCGGAAACAAGTACTTCTAAAATTTCTATTGGTGATATGGTTAATCAATTACCTGCCGATCATAAAACCGTGGTGATCAATGGTAAGAAATATTTTGTAACACCCGATAATGTGTATTATGAGGAAGTGATAGAAGGAAATATGATAAAGTATAAAGTAGCTGGAAAATAAGAGAACCCAGCACCTGGTTATAATTGCGCCCTTGCGCCTTTGCATGAATAAATTGCACGCAAAGGCAAGGGCGCAATTTTTATTTTTATCAGAATAACAAAATCAAAACAATGATCGGCACGATCAATCCTGCCAATGCAAATTTCCAGCCTCGGCCTTTGAAACTATTCTTTCCTTTCATTAAGAACATTCCCGTTACGGCAATGATAATCAGACCAATGGAAAAAATATCCGAATACCAGATCCACCAAAGGTTTCCGTTGTTTTTATGCAGGAAGGTCAACTGTGCAAATACGGGTCTTTTCTTATATATATTCACTTCGCCTTTTCCGCTGGCCAGTTTAATAGTAGCTTCTGCATCTTTATAAGAAATCACCAGTGTACTGTCTTTACGAATATCAAACTGACGCATATCTGTTAACGCATATTGTTTGCTGAAAGCCTCTACACTGTCTTTGGTTACCGATTCTTTTGGAAGATGAAAAGTGGTTTCTACTTTTTTAAATTCATACACATATTTTTCTGGCTTCCATTGTTTGCGATGGTTTTGTGCAATACCCGAAATGGCAAAAGCAATGATCAGTCCAACATAAAAATAGCCAAGATCGCGGTGCAGGCTTCTAAGATTACGGTTGTTAAAGGGGGATTCACTCATTAGTTAGTGGTTGATTAAAAAATAAACCTAAGAAAAAAATAAGATGCGCAATGCCAGATTGGATAAAACAGGATTATTTTAGTGTTATCAATTTTGATGAATAGGCAATCAACAGATTATATTGAAAATTATACTATCCCTCATTTTTGTATTCCTTACCGGACTTGTTCAATCACAACCGAGATTGATCTATTATGGGAATGACAGTCTAATGATCGATCAAACCCTGATTAAAGGAACGGAATCAAAAAAATATTTAGATAAAGTAATGCAGGCCAAAAGTGAATTTGGTGTTATCCTTAAAAAGGAAGACCAGATCTTTGATGAAATAAGAAGTGAGAAACAGTACCAATTCAGATATTTATCTTTTGGATTGATCTACGAACCTTATGTAAAAAATCCCGATAATTTTACTTTTTGGATTCGATTTGAATATGAATCTGAAGATCTAAAAATGATGAAATGGATGAAGGTCGATAGTAATTCTGTTTATAAAGGGCTATTAATAATAGGCAACCAGTTTTTAAATTCTGAATCAAGCTTAGAAAGAATACTAAAAAACCCAGCTTTTTCATTCATCAAAAAAGGAGAGATAACTGCCGGCAAACGGATAATGCCATATGCACTGGTAAGTTTTGAAAATATCCTGATAAAGCTTTTATTTAACCCTATCAATGGACATTTAAAACTGGTGGAGTTGCTGAAATAAAATCTATTTGGTTTTTATTTGCCTCACACTTCAGTGTGGGGATCGTGATATTCTCTAGAATTCACTGCGGGCTTTAGCCCGGTGTTATATATGGATAAATTATAAAAACCTACTCTTCCCTATCGGGACTAAAGTCCCCGAAATAAAAATGGAAAATTGCCTGATCCCCACACTGAAGTGTGGGGCAAATTTGAAGACATTATATATACATTGTGTTTCTTCTAAATAGAAGCATGTGTCTAAACAAAAACAGAAAGGTGCCGGTTTTTCTATCAGCTATTGTCCGTTATTCTCTTGCCGTTGTTGGTCGCCTGACCAACAACTTTAGGGCGCTAATCTTTCTATCAGCCATTCACCGTTACGCTGCAGTTGATACCGCAACCTGTCATGCAACCGGCTGCTGCGGCCCTGCCAGAATTCGATAGTGGTTGGTTCTAACACATATCCACCCCAATGTTCAGGCCTTGGAATATGATGAGTGCCGAATTTTTTTTCGTATTCGAGGAAATTGTTTTCAATCACTGTTCTGTCTTCTATCACTTTGCTTTGGGGTGATGCCCATGCACCAATGCGGCTGCCTGTTGGGCGCGATTGGTAATACAATTCACTTTCTTCTGCACTTACTTTTTTTACAATTCCATCAATGCGTACCTGTCTTTCCAGCTCTTTCCAGAAAAACAAAATAGAAGCGTTCGGATTGGCGGCAAGTTCTTTTCCTTTATGGCTTTCATAATTAGTAAAAAAAACAAATCCATTCTTATCATATCCTTTCAACAAAACAATTCTTGCCGATGGCACTCCCTCCGGTGTGGCAGTGGCCAATGTCATGGCATTCACTTCATCAATATTACTTTTAATGGCTTCATTCCACCAGTTGGTAAACTGGTCAATGGCATCAGTTGCAACATCTGTTTCGGTTAACGATTCTAAAATATAATCTCTGCGTATATCTGCGATGGACCTGTTCATAGATTTCTTTTGAACTGCAAAGGTATAAAGTAACCGCAGGAGAAAAATGATTAAAATCAGGGGAAGACAAGAGTTAAAAGTTAATAGTTAATAATGCGAATAAAGGGTTGAAATTGGAAGGTTATGAAGTTGTAGAGGCGTAGCCTCGATAAATATTGTAGCAACGGATTTTAATCCGTTGGATATAATAAATCAACCACAATAAAGAACCGTAGGTTCGATCCATATAAAATACCATATATACCATGCTACGGCATTATGGGAATAACCTGACTGCAATTACAACGGATTAAAATCCGTTGCTACAACATGTTTCGAGCCTACGGCTCTATTTCAACCCTTGATTCGCATGAATAGTTAAAGGAGGTATTAACTTTTAACTATTATTCAGTGATCTCCAATTCTTTCACCTTATGTTTTCCAGAGATAAACGTATAAACGGCAGGAATTACAAATAAGGTCAGCACCAGTGAGAATAAGATACCACCTACCACTACAATACCCAATGGTATACGGCTGGTAGATGCGGCTCCTAAACTCAGAGCAATAGGTAATGCACCCAACGAAGTAGCGAGGCTTGTCATTAAAATAGGACGTAGCCTTTGTGCTGCAGCTTCAACAACTGCTTCCCGTTTCATGAGTCCGAATTTTCTTTTTTGGTTGGCAAATTCTACGATCAGGATCCCGTTCTTGGTTACCAGGCCTATCAACATAATCATACCGATTTCAGAAAAGATATTGAGGGTTTGATTGAATAGATACAAACTCAATAATGCACCCGCCAATGCCAATGGAACGGTTAACATGATAATAAAAGGATCGGTAAAGCTTTCAAACTGTGCAGCCAATACAAGGTAGATCAGCATTAACGCTAAGGCAAAGGCAAACACGATATTGGAAGAACTTTCAGAATAATCCCTTGACGGGCCATTCAATGCTGTTTGATAAGACTCGTCCAGTAATCGATTGGCAATGGATTGCATGGCTTTGATCCCATCACCAATTGTTTTTCCTTCGGCAAGTGATGCAGAAATATTTGCTGATTTATATCGGTTAAAGTGATAGAGTGTTGAGGTGTTACTGCTCTCTTCAATATGCACCACCGCATCCAACGGAATATTATCACCATTCTTATTTCTTACATACAGGTTCTTGATATCATTGGGATTATTTCTTTTATCCCGTTCTACCTGGGCTATCACCGAATACTGAAAACCATTCATGATAAAATATGCCATTCGTCCACCACTAAAGGCAGATTGTATAGCACCCACCACATCAGATGTTGATAGTCCGAGGTCCTTTACTTTCATCCGGTCTACCGTTAACTGAATTTCTGGTTTATTAAATTTCAGGTTAACATCAACGTTTGCGAAGGTTTTATCTTTTCTGGCTTCATCCAGAAATTTAGGGATCATGTCTTTCAGCTTGGCCAGGTCCTGGTTCTGAATAATGAACTGAACGGGTAATGAGCCACGGGAACCCAATCCCACCGCAATGGTTTGTTCCTGCACGGCAAAAATTCTGGCTTCATTAAATCTTCCCAGCTTCTTTTGCAAGTCGGTGGCAATATCGTTCTGACTTCTTTTTCTCAGCTTAGGATCTACCAATGCAAGCCTTGGTGAAGATGAGTTGGCTGAACCACCCGGGCCAAAACCTGCGGGCGTTCTTGCCTGTACAAAATCTTTTTCAGGAACTGAATCGATCAGGTAATTGCTGATATTATCTGTGATCCTTTGCATGGCACTGTAGCTGGTTCCTTCTGCAGCAGTTACGGTAAAACGCACACTGCTTTTATCTTCCAGTGGAGCGATCTCGCTTTTTAAAACACCCAATACAAAAACAATGATCCCCATACAGATTGCTACAATTACCCAGGCCGTCCAACGGATCTTCATAAATCCTTTCAGCAGGTTTTTATACCCGCTTTCCATTCCCACAAAAAACGGTTCTGTTTTTTTATAGAACCATCCTTCGTGTGCATTCTTTGTATTCAGGTAAACATTCAATACCGGTGTGATGGTTAAGGATACAAATGCCGAGATCAATACCGCACAAGCCAGTGTAACACCAAACTCGCGGAATAATCTTCCCACAAAACCCTCAAGAAAAATTACCGGCAGAAACACTACGGCCAATGTGATGGAAGTAGAAATTACTGCAAAGAAAATTTCCTTACTTCCTTCCAGTGCGGCTTTCCGTATGGGTAATCCTTCTTCCAGTTTTCGGAAGATATTCTCTGTTACTACAATTCCATCATCCACCACCAATCCTGTTGCCAGTACAATACCCAATAAAGTAAGGATATTGATAGAGAAGCCGGCTATATACATTACAAAGAAAGTAGCTACCAATGAAATAGGAATATCGATCAACGGACGCAACGCGATCAGCCAGTTTCTAAAGAAGAGGAAGATTACCAGTACCACAAGGCTGAAAGAAATGATCAATGTATCTTTTACTTCTTCCAATGATCTGCGGATATTGAGTGTATTATCCAATATCACCCGCATTTCAATATCCGATTTATTGGCTTTTTTGATGATCTCCAATCGCCTGTTAAACTCATTGGCGATCTCGATATTATTGGCACCGGGTTGTGGGTTTACGGCAAGGCCCACAGCATTTACTCCATTCAATTTCCAGGATTGCTCTAATTGTTCAGGGCCCAGTTCTACTTTAGCCACATCGCCCAAACGAACAATACCTGTGGGGTCTTCCTTAATGATCAGGTCTTTAAACTGCTGCTCATTTCTTAATCTTCCCAATGCACGTATGATCAGTTCTGTATTATTACCATAGATCTTTCCGGGCGGCAGTTCAATATTTTCTGTGTTGATGGCAGCCCTGATATCTGTGAAAGCAACATTATGTGCACTCATTTTTTCAGGATCCATCCAGATCCGCATGGCGTAACGCTTTTGACCGAATATGTTTACAGAACTTACATCTTTAATGGTTTGTAACTGTTGTTGTAAAACGTTCTCTGCATAATCACTCAGCTCCAACAAACTTTTGGTATGACTTTGTACTGCCAGCACCATGATAAAATCTGCAGTTGCGTCAGATTTAGAAACAATGGGCGGTGCATCAATATCCTGTGGTAAACTTCTTTGTGCCTGTCCTACTTTATCACGAACATCACTTGCTGCCGCTTCCAGATCAACCCCGAGGTTAAACTCAACCGTAATATTACTTGTGCCTAATGAACTTGAGGAAGAAATGGTTCGGATACCGGGAATACCATTTACCTGTTTTTCCAAAGGTTCGGTGATCTGACTTTCGATGATATCAGAATTGGCACCGGTATAACTGGTTGTAATGGATATAGTAGGGGGATCAATGGCAGGATAATCGCGTACTGCCAAAAAAGTGAACCCAACCACACCAAACAATATGATCAGCAGGTTCATCACAGTAGCCAAAACCGGCCGCTTCAACGATAGTTCAGAAATATTCATACTGTCTGGCTGTTCTGTTTTTTAGAAAAAGGATGTGTTCTATACAAATTAAAAAGCTAATTGCTCCAGGGTTTTTACTCCCCGTATTTTTAACTGCGATTTTGGTCGTGCAAATAATAAACCGGTTACTACCACAGAATCACCCTGCTTTAATCCTTTTGTGATCTCTACGGTGTTGGACTGTCTGCCACCTGTTTCTACATTTACAAATGCAGCTTTGCCACCTTTAACGATAACCACCTGTTTGTTCTTATCATCCGGAATGATAGAACTGGTGGGTACCAATATTGCTTTCTGGTCTTTATTGGAAGCCAGATAAATTTTTACAAATGCGCCGGGATTAACTTTCGCGTCCTGAAGCATTGCACGTACTTTTAAATTTCTGGTATTGGCATTTACCTGTGGTTCGGTTGCAACGATCACCGCTTTTTTCATGGTTTTTTTGATGGCATCTATCTGCACATCTACCGTATTCCCTTTTTTAATCAGGCTGCTGTATTCTTCCGGAAGGGTAAAATCGATCTTGGTCTTTTCTACCTGCTGAATGGTTACAATAATACTGGCGGGTGTAAGATAGGCGCCCGGACTAACCTGTCGTAAACCAACCACTCCGCTAAAGGGTGCTTTGATCACTGTTTTATCGAGCAGGGATTGCGTGTAAGCCATATCCGCTTTATAACCGTTTACTGCATTCAGGGCCACATCATAATCTGCCTGGTTAACTCCGTTTACGGCGAGCAATTTTTTAAGGCGTTCTTCTGTTTTCACTGCCATTTCAAGCAACACTTTCGTTTTGTTGAGCTGCGCCTGCAGATCGGCATCATTGATGCGTGCTATAACGGTACCTTGTTGAATTTTGGCCCCTTCCGGAACATTCAGGTAGGTAAGTCTGCCACTAACTTCAGGGTGCAGCTCTACATATTCATTGGCTACAACGGTACCATTGGCTTCTACAGAATTACTCATGTCCTGAGGCGTGGCAATCATAATATCGACTACTATTGATTGCGGACCATTATTTTGTTTCGGAGGTTCCTGTTTGCTTTTACAGGCGGTAATTAGTAGCAAACTGATCGGAACGAGATAAAAACGTTTCAAAGGCTGAAGATTTAAAGGCCGATAAAGATAAAAACAATTTATGTGTATCAACACATTATATGTGAATGGTTCAGGTATAGAAATAATTCGGTATAAACCTTGGTTTGCCGTTTTTGCTGTGTAAATTCATCGAAGAAAGCTGAAACTGCAATTCTCTAAACGATTGTTTTTACCGATTATTTTGCCGTATGTACCAACTTAGTAAAATCCATCCCCAAAAAAGAGCTTTTATTACCGGTGCCGCTTCCGGACTTGGTAAAGCATTTGCCACAGAACTCGCCAAAGAGGGCTGGACCATTGGCATGGCCGATATCAATATTGTTGAACTGGAAACTGCTGCGGCTGAAATTGAAAAACTGGGGGGCAAACCCCTATTGTTTCCATTGGATGTTTCGGATAAGGAGCAATACAAAAAAGTAGCCGAAGAATTTTTAGTAAAAGCCGGAGGAATTGATCTTTTGTTCAACAATGCCGGTGTAGGCGATGGCTCTGCTTTTGAAGAATATAGTCTGGAAAATTATGAATGGATGGTAGGCATTAACCAGATGGGGGTTATTTATGGTTGTTACTATTTTATTCCGACAATGAAAAAACAGCGGTCGGGGCATATCCTCAACACCGCCAGTGCTGCCGCCATTGGTTGCGCGCCAACCATGGGTGCCTATAATTTAACCAAAGCTGCCGTAGTTGCCATCAGCGAAACATTGTATGGTGAGTTGATGGATTTTAATATTCAGGTGTCCTGTATTCAACCCACTTATTTTAAAACCAATGTGGTACAATATGCCCGTGGCGGAGAGATCGTAAAAAAAGCTACTCAAATGTTCATAGACAAATCAGGTCTGGAGGCAGATACAGTGGCGCAGGAAATATTAACCCGGGCGGGTAATAAAGAGCTTTATATCATTCTGCCAAAAGATGCCAGAAAAATGTGGTTGTTCAAACGCCTGGCACCCACCTGGTTCAGAAAGAAAGTGAAAGAGCAGTTTATGTATGCGATGAGTAAGGCGATGAGGAGATCTTCTTAATCCTCTGCGTGAACTCTGCTACTCTGCATCTCTGCGTTGAATAAAATTTTATTTCAACGCAGAGATGCAGAGGCAGTGAGTTTTCGCAGAGAAAAAATGATATATGACAGCCAACCAAATATTCACCCTCGAAGGAAAAGTTGCCCTAATAACCGGTGCCAGTAAAGGCATTGGTGAAGCCATTGCCCGCACATTTGCAGCCTGCGGTGCCAAAGTAGTGATCAACTCGCGCAAGCAGGAAGACCTTGACAAAGTTGCCGAAAGCATCAAAGCCGAAGGCGGTAACTGCACAGGCATTGCAGCCAATGCCGGAGATATTGCAGCCTGTAAAGTTTTGGTTGATGCCGTTGTGGCTTTGCATGGAGGCATTGATATTCTTGTAAACAATGCAGCATCCAACCCGGTGTACGGACCCGTTGTGCAATGTGAAGAATGGGCTTTTGATAAGATCATAAATGTAAATGTGAAAGCACCGTTCGAGCTGGGCAAACTGGTTTATCCTATTATGAAAGAAAGAGGTGGCGGTAGTGTGATCAATATCAGTTCCATTGCAGGGCTTACGCCCGATCCGGGATTAGGCATGTACTCTGTTTCAAAAGCGGCTTTGAATATGTTAACCAAAGTAACCGCTAAAGAATGGGGTGCAGATAATATCAGAGTGAATGCGATTTGCCCGGGGCTCATCAAAACCAAATTCTCTGAAGCACTTTGGCAAAATGAAAAATGGCTCAACCATTTTGTAAAACAATTACCCATTGCCAGAATGGGAACAGTTGATGAAATCGCAGGGCTGGCTTTATTTCTTGCATCTAACGCATCAGGTTATTGCACAGGAACTGTATTTACTGCTGATGGCGGGATTACTATCTAATCTAATCCTTAGTGTAGCTTTGAGCCTTCGTGTCTTGGTGGTTCAAAAAAGAACCACTAAGACGCTAAGACACAAAGGTTCACTAAGATTTTTTATCTAAACCCATAATATGGAATCCGTTTTTGCCACCGAAAGATTAAGAGAACTGTTACCCAAAGTACAGGCATTTGTTTTGGAAGAATTGGTGCCTTTGGAAAAAGACCATATTACCCGCCCATTTAAACAAACTGAAAAAATACTTCAGGAGAAAAGAGAAAAAATAAAAGCACTCGGTCTGTGGAATTTACATTTATCAAAAGAAGAAGGCGGACAAGGATTAACCCTCTGCGAGTTTGGTCAGATCAGCGAAGCATTATCACTGGCACCGTATTATGGCCAGTACACATTTAATTGTCAGGCACCCGATATTGGCAATACAGAACTCATCAGCAAATTTGGATCAGCCTCTATCAAAGAAAAATTTCTACACCCTTTATTGGAAGGAAAAATAAGAAGTTGTTTTTCTATGACGGAGCCTGAGTTTGCAGGCTCTAATCCTACAAGACTTGCTACCACTGCTGTTCGTGAGGGAGATGAATATGTGATCAACGGACATAAATGGTTTACCTCTTCTGCTGATGGTGCTGCTTTTGCTGTAGTGATGGCAGTAACCAATCCCAATGCTGCTCCGCATATGCGCGCAAGTATGATCATTGTTCCTACCAATACGCCGGGCTTCGAGTTTGTACGCAATATTCCCATCTTTGGCGAAACAGGAGAAGGTTGGGCCAGTCATGCAGAAATTAATTATGTAAACTGTCGTGTACCAATCAGTAATTTAATTGGAGAAGAAGGAATGGGTTTCCGATTGGCGCAGGAACGTTTGGGTCCGGGGCGTATTCATCATTGTATGCGATGGATCGGTATTGCGGAAAAAGCATTTGATCTCTTATGCAACCGCGCCGCCACACGCGAAATGGAAGAAGGTGTGATGTTGGGCGAGAAACAATTTATACAAGGGTTTATTGCAGAAAGCCGCGTTGAAATTGATGCTGCAAGATTACTGGTGTTACGCACAGCCTACAATATAGACAGAGAAGGAGCCAAAGCTGTTCGCGATCAGATTTCAGGTATTAAATTTTATGTAGCCAATATGGTATTAAGAGTTTTGGATCGTGCCATACAAGCCCATGGTGCCATGGGTTTGACCGATGAAACCATGCTCGCCAATTTATACCAACACGAACGTGGTGCAAGAATCTGGGATGGAGCTGATGAAGTGCATAAACAAAGTATGGCATTGAATATTTTGAAAAAATACGGGCTGGATATCAAGAAGAAAAAATTAAACACATAGGAACATAGGTTAAAACAACGGGCATATAGCATTACTACTATGTGAATTTTTTCCTAACCTATGTCCCTATGTGTTTCAAAAAAAAGCTATGAATTTTGATTCAAATACTGTTCCATTAAAACAGGAAGAACAAATTGATCTCACCTCACTCAATCAATACCTGCAACAGCACGCCCCACAAACAGGTTTGATCAAAGAGATCGGAAGATTTACCGGCGGCTATTCTAATCTTACTTACTGCCTGCAAACAGAAAACAAAGAATATGTTTTACGCAGGCCACCTGCTGGTGCCAATATCAAATCGGCACATGATATGGGAAGGGAATTCAAAGTGTTGTCTTTATTAAAACCACATTACAGTAAACTGCCTGCTCCCATTATATATTGTGAGTCTGCAGATATCATCGGCTCACCATTTTATGTGATGGAAAAATTAGCGGGCACTATTCTCCGTGCAGGTAATGCACCTAAAATGAATATCGGTAAAGAAACTTTTCAAACACTGTCTGCTGCATTGGTTGATAACCTGGTTGCACTTCACGAACTGGACATCAAAGCAACCGGACTTGATCAATTGGGTAAACCGGAGGGATATGTACAAAGACAAGTGGAAGGCTGGGTAAAAAGATATTACGCTGCAGAAACAGACAGCATCACATCCATTAATGAAGTGGCAGAATGGATGCAGAAAAATTATCCGCGAGAGCAGGCTCCAACATTTTTACATAACGATTATAAATACGATAACCTGCTGCTCAACAACAATGATCTTACTGAAATTGTAGGTGTATTGGATTGGGAAATGTCTACTGTTGGAGATCCACTGATGGATCTTGGAGCGGCATTGGCTTATTGGTTTGAAGCCGGTGAAAATGAAGTGTTCAGGTATTATAACCTGACCTGGCTACCCGGAAACTTTACCAGAAAACAGATCATTGAAAGATATGCGCAAAAAAGCGGGCGAGACCTGAGTGATATGGTATTCTATTTTGTATTTGGTTTATTTAAGAATGCAGTGATTGCACAGCAGATCTATCACCGCTGGAAACAGGGGCATAGCAGCGATGCACGTTTTGGTGCTTTATTACCGATGATTCAATTATTGGGGGTGACGGCGGCAAAAGCAATTACATCTGCAATCGTATAAAAGATCAAGCGGTTATTTAATTGCAGACCTAAAACTGCGCCCTTGCACGTTTGCGTGCAAATATTCTCGCAAAGGCAAGGGTGCAATTTTTATCTACTCATTATCCTTTCTCCGTAAAGCTCCCTTCCAATTATATTTGGTGGATTTATATTGCTCAAAACTTTGCTCAATATAATAACCCAGTTCCAGATCGTTAAGCAATTTCACCAATTCGTAATCGGGTCGGTAACGAACCATGAATGTATCAAGCTCGGGAGATTGCAGTTTGGTGATCTTACGTACAAACTGTTTGCTGTAACGGTTATTAACATATGCATCTTCTTCCTGCTGCAACAATCTTTTTTGCAGGGTTAGTATACTACGGTTTCTTTTAAAACGGAACATATTGATGATCTCATCCAGATCAAAACCAACAGATAGACCACCGGGATTATAATTGGGATTACTGCTTAAACCCAAGGTTGGTTTTCTAAAGTTGAACACTTTAGCATAATCCTTTCGATTCATCATAGAATCGTACTTATAATAACTGTTGCGCACTTTTACCTCGGGCAGCTCGGTTGCACGTAAGTGAATCATCACATTAAAATTATCAAGATTGTTGATAGTGTCTACCGGATATTTTACCGTTGTTTTTCCAATTAATGAAAACCAGATCGAATCCCTGGCTAAAACGGTGATGGTATATTTCCCTAAAGAATCTGTAATAGTGCCCCTCCCGGATGAACTGATCACCCCCACTGCTTCCAACGGACGGCGGGCAGTAATATCATACACTGTTCCGCTAATAGTAATATACTGCGCATCCAGCTTTTGCAACAGACAACCCGATACAATTACCAGCATAAACAGAACAACAGGTAGCCTTTTTCTCAAATCCATGATTTAGGTTGTAATATTAAAGCACGTGATTGAGAGTACAAGAAATGTAGAGGGAATTAACTTGTTTTTTGCAGAAATCCGTCATTGCGAGG
>CANBSW010000068.1 GCA_947372235.1 Chitinophagaceae bacterium
GGATTAGGCAATTTTCTTCTTTCAAAAGGATGATAACTGCTCTTCTCTAATTTGAGGTCAAAAATATCTTTCCATTTGCCCTCTTCCTCCACACCCATATCTGCCAGTGATTCTTCTTTTACGATTACCAGTTTGCCGAGTGTGGCAGCATTATCAAAGCAACCCGCGATGCCAGCTTGAATGATAAGATCGGGTTTATCTTCCAATACCATCCTCGTAATCGAAACTGCCGATGACAGCATGCCTACTCCACTTTGGTGAAACTGTACTTTTAGCCTTTGACTCTCACCGGTATACAGATGATTCATCTCCAGGAAGGAAGGCATCCATTCGGCAACGGTGGCGGCTGTAATGATCACTCGCATGAGGCAAAGGTGGGGGAAAAGTCGGAAAGTCCGAAAGTCAGTAAGTCGGAAAGTCAGATTTTTCGTCTGAGATTTTGTGTAAGCGCAAAGAATAATAGCTTTTGCTTGCAGACTTACTGACTTGCGGACTTTCCGACTTCCCCTCTATCCCTTACCTTTGCCAAAATTTTGGTGGGAATGGTGTATTTAACAAGACAGGAACATTTTAATGCGGCGCACAAACTTTACAATCCTACATGGAGTAAGGAGCAGAATGAAGCGGTTTTCGGGGTTTGTGCCAATGAAAACTGGCATGGGCATAATTATGACCTATATGTGACAATTAAAGGAGTTCCCAATCCGGATACCGGTTTTTTATATGATGTAAAGAAACTGAGCATACTTATTAAGCAATATGTGGTGGATAAACTGGATCATAAAAACCTGAACATGGATGTTGATTTTATGAAAGATACCATGTGTAGTACCGAAAATCTGGCAACTGCTATCTGGCAGCAATTGGCTCCACATTTACCGGCAGAGGTAAAACTGCATTGTATAAAATTGTATGAAACGCCGCGTATTTATGTTGAATATTTTGGTGAATAGCTTTTGGTTTAACCAAAAGCTTTTAATTAACCATACTTACTAAACACGGAAATATTTATTTCAAACTAGTTCGAACAAAAGAATCTCTTGTCAGGTTATCTTATTCGTGCGTAACTTAGTTGCAGTGATTTAAAAGATTTTGAAACGAAGAATATCATCGATTTTCAATTTCCGGGATCTTGGCTCCATAATTACCGGCTACTTGATCAGCACACTTCTGAAACAGTAAGCCGGAACAGTTAAAAAGCAAAAAAAATATTCATGAACCTTATACCGGTTTGCCGGTTATAGTTTCAGCAACTTAGTTGGTATGAATAAAAAAGTAGCTGTTTTCAGAAAAGAACATTTTAATGCAGCACATAGGTTGCATAATGCGGCATGGACGGAAGAGAAGAATGATGAGGTATTTGGTTTATGCAATAATCCTAATTACCATGGGCATAATTATGAATTGGAAGTAAAAGTTACGGGAGAGATAAACCCTGATACAGGTTATGTGATAGATCTTAAAATGCTGAGTGATCTGATTAGGGAAGAGATACTTGGACGTTTTGATCACAAGAATTTAAACCTGGATACAGTTGAGTTTGCAAACCTGAATCCAACAGCAGAAAATATTGCAGTGGTAATATATGATCTGTTGAGGCCAAAGCTGGACGCAAAACTGGACATGCAGGTAAGACTGTATGAAACCCCAAGAAATTTTGTAGAATACCCGATATAACATAACCATACAAATCAAACAAAATGGCGTACAAAAAGATCGATCAATATGATGAGGATGTGACTTCGGATCTGATGAAGAATTATCAGGAGGTACTCTCTTCTTTAGGCGAGGATCCGGAAAGAGAAGGGTTGATTAAAACACCGGAGCGTGTGGCCAAAGCCATGCAGTATTTAACACAGGGCTATCAGCAAGATCCAAAAGCGATCATCAAATCTGCTATGTTCAAAGAGGATGTTAGCGAGATGATCATTGTAAAAGATATTGAATTGTATTCTATGTGCGAGCATCATATGCTTCCTTTTTTCGGGAAAGCGCATATTGCTTATATCCCCAATGGTTGGATCACAGGGTTGAGTAAGATCGCACGTGTAGTTGATGTTTACTCCAGACGTTTACAGGTGCAGGAAAGATTAACCACTCAGATTTTAGAAGCCATCAAAGAATCGCTCAATCCGGTAGGTGTTGCTGTGGTTATTGAAGCAAAACATTTGTGTATGATGATGCGAGGGGTGCAGAAACAGAATTCAGTAACCACCACTTCTGCTTTTGATGGGGAGTTTCATAAGAATGCAACGAGGAGTGAGTTTATGAAATTGATATCGAAAGACCTGGGGTAGTTTACAGTAGTTTTTATTGCCACAGATGACACAGATTTGCACAGATTTTTTCTGTGATTATCTGTGTCATCTGTGGCAATTTTATTTGGTATCCATTTAATTAATATTTTTGCTCAAAGCTTACCATATGATACATGCCTATATTTTCCCCGGACAGGGTTCTCAGTTTTCAGGAATGGGAAAGAATCTCTATGAATCCAATGCTTTTGTAAAAAACCTTTTTGAAAAAGCTAACGATATATTAGGTTTCCGTATTAGTGATGTAATGTTTACCGGAACGGATGACGAGCTGAAACAAACCAATATTACTCAGCCCGCTATTTTTCTACATTCCGTAGCCGCTTTCAGAACCATTGAAAATGCAAGACCGGCCATGGTTGCCGGACATTCACTGGGTGAATTTTCTGCGCTTGTTGCAAATGGTGTCCTTGATTTTGATGATGCATTAAGATTAGTAAGCATCCGGGCAAAAGCCATGCAAAAGGCATGCGAATTACAACCGTCAACAATGGCTGCGGTATTAGCATTGGCTGATGAAAAAGTAGAAGAGATCTGCACCGATATTCAAACCGAAACCGGAGAAATTGTGGTGCCCGCAAATTATAATTGTCCCGGCCAGTTGGTAATCAGTGGTTCTATTAGAGGGATTGAAATAGCATGTGAAAGAATGAAAGCTGCCGGCGCCAAACGCGCATTGGTATTACCTGTTGGTGGTGCATTCCACAGTCCGCTGATGGCTCCTGCCAAAGAAGAACTGGCCGCTGCTATTGAAGCAACCGCTTTTCATTTTCCAAATTGTCCCGTTTATCAGAACGTGGTTGCCAAAGCGGTTACTGAGCCAGACGAGATCAAACAAAATCTCATCGATCAGTTAACAGGTGCCGTTCGCTGGACACAAAGCGTGCAGGCAATGGTAGCAGATGGAGCTACTCAATTTACTGAATCAGGTCCGGGCAAAGTATTGCAGGGGTTGGTGCAGAAAGTGTATAAGGAAGCAGTGGTAAATGGGGTTAATTAGGAATTAAAAATTAGAAATTAAGAATTAGTGATTATGACTTCAATTTTTAATTCTTAATTTCTAATTTTTAATTGGGTGAGTAGTCTTCTCAAAAATCAAGGATCCCATTCACCCACTCAGGGTCTAATGTTGCATTGTATTTTCTGTAAAAATTGAGCGCGGGTTCATTCCATTCCAATACCTGCCACACCATTCGGCTAAATCCTTTTTCTTTGGCTTCTTCAATAATGCGGTCGAATAATAATTTGCCGGCGCCGTTACCGCGTAACTTTTCAGTTACTAAAAAATCTTCGAGATATAGGCATTGCCCTTTCCAGGTGCTGTAACGGATATAGTATAAGGCAAAGCCTTCCACACGACCGTCCATCTCTGCTACAAATGCCCACCATACCGGGTTTTGGCCAAACCCGCTTTCTTCAAAATGAGAGAGCGTTACCGTTACTTCCTGTGGTGCTTTTTCATAATCTGCCAGTTCCTGTATCAGTTCCAATAAACGGGTGCAGTCATTTTTTTCTGCTCTTCTGATTGTAATATCCATAGTATACAAAAATATTTATTTACCAATTCTGAAAGACATAATTACGCCAACCATCAAACTGGCAACGAAGGGTAATAAATAGTCTGCTTTGCCAAGATTATTTGTAAAGAAAAGAAAGAATCCTGCCATACCCATTAAAATAGTTGTGGTGCTGAAAAAGTTGAATATAAAATGCGATCTGATATTTACTATTTTAAAAAGATCCAAGATCAAGAGTAATGAACTTATCAGTAGGCTGATTGCTAAAACAAATATGAAGAAAATGGAAACGCCAAACCATGGCCCCAATTTACTGTGTTGGAAATAAGCAATGATAAATGCCATGATAAACAGTATTATCATGATCAATAATGCAGATAAACTATGGCGTGTTTTTGGTTTCATCATTTACTATTAATTGGTTTTTGTTGCTCCTCCACCTTTCACAAATCTACCCGGTTTTGCATTGGTATGTGCACCGTCTTTCAAAACCTGTGTGCCATTAACCCAAACATGTATCATGCCGGTAGAGTACTGGTGCGGCTTTTCATAAGTTGCCAGATCATTTACTTTAGCAGGATCAAATACCAATACATCTGCAAAATTACCTGGTTTTAATTCTCCTCTTTTTGAGATATGCAAATTGGTAGCTGCCACTTTCGCTAATTTCTGAATGGCTTTTTCAAGTGAGATTATTTTTTCGTCACGACTGTAATACCCGATCACCCTGGTAAAATTTCCATAGGCACGAGGATGAGAGCTTTGTTTGAGGAAATTTCCCTCGGGTGCCATTGAGCCCGCATCAGAACCAAAACTTACCCAGGGTAAGGCAATTTGTTTTTTTACATTGTCTTCACTCATTAAAAAATAAGCAACTTCTATACGGCTGCTGTCTTGTATGATCAGATCTATCGCCGCATCTTCCGGTGTTGTATGTCTGATTTTGGCAACTTCGGCCAATGATTTACCGGTGTATTTAAAAAGTGAATCTCTTCTGAAACCTAGTAACAATACTTTGTCTGCCGATCCTGCGCCGTAATATAAATTTTCCCAGTCGGTTGCATTTGTTTTCATCGCTTTTTTCATCGCTTCTCTTATAGCCGGATCCTGTAAGCGTTTCCATAATTTACCAAAACCTCCATCTTGTAAAGAAGGAGGTAATGATGCAGTCAAACCGGTTGCGCCCGCAGTGTATGTATACATATTTGCAGCGATATCAATTCCTTCTTTTCTGGCACGTTCCACCCTTTTGATCACGCTGTCCATTTTTGGCCAGTTACTGATGCCGGCTGCTTTCAGGTGATAAATTTCTCCATGCACATTGGCTTCTTTTGCAATGGTGATGAGTTCTTCTACCGCTTCATTTAATTTATTTCCTTCACTGCGCATATGCGAAATATAGCTACCGCCATAGGGTGCAGCAGCTTTACATAATTCGATCAGTTCATTGGTTTTGGCAAAAAATGCAGGTGGATAAATTAAGGAAGTACCCACACCCAATGCACCTTCCTGCATGGCTTGTTTTACCAGTTCTTTCATTTTGATCAGTTCCTCGGGTGTTGGATCGCGATTATCTTCTCCGATCACATTGGTACGTATCGTGGTTGCACCAACGTATGATGCTATGTTGCAACTGATCCCTCTTTTCTCCATCGATTGCATATATTCTCCCAAGGTGTTCCAGTCTACTTTGTATTTAAATACAGGCTGATCATCCTGCATTTCTTTTTTCATTTTTGCATTCAACGGACCCATACTTTCTCCTTCGCCAAATACTTCGAGTGTAACACCTTCGCGAATCTCTCCCTGCGATCTTCCGTCTTCAATTAATGTAACGGGCGACCAGCTCAACATATTGATAAAGCCCGGAGACACAGCCTTACCTTTTGCATCAATATCCGTTTCTGCGTTTTCTTTAGACAGATCACCAATAAAAGCGATCGTATCATTTTTAATACCGAGATCTCCTTTAAAAGGTGTGTCACCGTTGCCATCATAGATCATTCCGTTACGGATGATGGTGTCATACTTTTTATTACTGCAAGAAATAATAGAAATGCATGCGATCAACAGGAAAACAAAATTTCGGAGCATTGACAGGTTGGTAAGATTTTTTCTCATGGCAAAGGTTTAGGTATGAAAAAGCCCGATAAATGTAAACACTTACCGGGCCAAAAGCAATTAAGTTATGCTGAATGATCAGGCTTTCTGTAAAGCCTGGTCAAGGTCCGCAATGAGGTCTTCAATATTTTCTATCCCCACACTCATTCTGATCAATCCATCTGTAATTCCATACTGGAGGCGTTCTTCAGGTTTCAATCCAAAATGGCTCATCGTTGCCGGATGAGATACCAATGTATCCAAAGTGCCGAGTGATACTGCGCGAACGCACATCTGTAAAGCATCTATAAATCTCCTTCCGGCATCCAATCCGCCTTTCAATTCATAACTCATCAATGCGCCTGGATGCTTCATTTGTTTTTGTGTAACCGCAAAATCAGGATGGGATGGTAATCCATTATAATTAACATGAGCAATAGCATGATGACCAGCCAAATATTCTGCCACTTTCATGGCATTACTGCAATGACGATCCATGCGAATTTCCAATGTTTTTATTCCCTGCGTTAACAGGAATGCATCAAATGGGTTACTGTTACCGCCAAGTAAAGCATGCCATTTCCAAACCCTGGTACGCATAAATTCCAGGTCCTTTCCCAGCAATACGCCGCCAATGGCAGTGCCATGCCCGTTCAAAAATTTTGTGGTTGAATGAAACACAAAATCTACGCCATATTTAAATGGCTGTTGCAGGTAGGGTGTAGCAAACGTATTGTCAACGGATACTAACAGGTTTCTTTGTTTGGCCAATTTGGTTACCGCATCAATATCTACACATTGAATGGTTGGGTTAGCAGGAGTTTCAATGTGTACAAGTTTAATAGAAGGATCATTTTTCAAAGCTTCTTCTACCAGATTCAAATTGCGCATATCAACAATGGTTGTTTTCACGCCCGTATCTCCCAATACTTTTTGTAACAATTCCTGTGTACCGCCGTATAATGAAAAATGGGTGAGTACCGTGTCACCTGCTTTCAAAGTGCTGAAAAATAAGGTGGTCATAGCTGCTTGTCCGCTTGCGTGCAACAAGGCTTTTACTCGTAAGGGATTACCAGATTCATCTTGAATGCCAAAACTTTCCAGTGCGGCAATGATTTCTTCTGCAACGGTAAATGTTGGGTTACCCCAGCGACTGTAGATACGTGTTTTATCAGCACCTGCAAATCGGTCGGAACCTTGTTGAGCCGAATCAAATGTAAAAGTTGAACTGGCATAAATGGGAGTAAGATGCGAATAATCGGCATTCTCATGACCCGAAGCATGAATGGCTACAGAACTGATACCGGTTAAAGGGAATTTTTTATTCATTATTTTTGATTGATAAGTATTGGTATTTATAGATCCATTTTACCTGTACCAAAAGTAAGATTAAACATGAAGCAATTATTAGCCTCTTTTGCCCAATATGAATACTGGGCCAATAAACAATTACTGGAAGTGATTTTGTCATTATCTGAAGAACAGCAATTGCAGGAGATCAAAAGCAGTTTCCCATCTATTCAGAAAACATTATTACATATGTGGGATGCCAGCAGTATCTGGTGGCAGCGACTTCATAAAACAGAACAGCTTGAAGTGCCAAGTTTAAGTTTTCATCCAGCCATGAATGATATTGTACAGGGTTTATTAAAACAGAATCAGCAATGGATTGAATGGGTGAATACTGCAACTGATGAGGATCTGGTATTTATTTTAGCGTATAAAACACTGAAAGGAGATTTGTTTGAACAGCCGGTGAAAGAGATCGTATTGCATTTGAATAATCATGGTACTTTTCATCGCGGGCAATTGGTTACCATGTTAAGGCAGGTGGGGGTTGAGAAGATTCCGCAAACGGATTATATTTTATTTAGCAGATTATAATCTCCCCAAATTATATCACGAGTGGTATAATTTGTCCCCCTGAGGGGAGTACATATAAAATATTCGGTATTCCTCAGATAATGCCATTCTCCCAGGAGGGCCAAATAAAAATCAAAACAAAGTTTGATTTTTATTTGGGGAGGTGTAACGGGGTTTTGTTTTAAGTAAATCTAATAAGCCCACTTAATCCATGTAGCCCCCCACGTAAACCCACCACCAAAAGCAGCCAACACAATATTATCACCTTTGTTCAACTGGCTTTCCCATTCCCACAAACACAAAGGAATGGTTGCTGCTGTTGTATTTCCGTATTTCTGAATATTGATCATTACTTTATTCTTATCCAGACCCATGCGGTTAGCTGTTGCATCAATAATTCTCAAGTTAGCCTGGTGTGGAACCAGCCATGCTATATCATCACCCGTAAGGTTATTTCTTTCCAGTAATTCGGCACTAACATCTGCCATACCTTTTACGGCAAATTTAAAAACGGGCTGTCCGTCCTGAAATGCATAATGTTCTTTGGCCAAAACAGTTTCTACAGTTGCGGGTTTTACCGAACCACCTGCTTTCATGTGTAAGTATTGTCTGCCGCTTCCATCGCTACGCAGAATACTATCTAAGATTCCGTTTCCATCGGTAGAAGGTTCTAATAAAACGGCACCGGCTCCATCACCAAAAATAATACAGGTGGCCCGATCGGTATAATCTACTATCGCACTCATTTTATCAACCCCAACAACAACAACTTTTTTATATCGGCCACTTTCAATGTACATGGCTCCTGTTGACAAAGCAAATAAAAATCCGCTACAGGCTGCACTCATATCATAACCCCATGCATTGGTTGCGCCAAGTTTATCACAAATAATATTTGCCGTTGCAGGAAATACCATATCCGGTGTAACCGTAGCACAGATCAAACAATCTATTTCTGTTGGATCGATATTTCTTTTACGAAGCAATTCCTGTACTGCCGGTACTGCCATATCACTACTGCCTTTGCCGGGTTCTTTCAAAATTCTTCTTTCCGAAATACCGGTACGGGTACGGATCCACTCATCGTTGGTATCTACCATTTTTTCAAGGTCAAAATTAGTGAGTTTGGTTTCCGGTACATATCCACCTACGGCTGTAATGGCTGCTGTTAGTTTACTCATGTTAATTATTATAATCGTTTAAAAATTCCTTTGGAGTTAGTATTAATATATCCTTGTTCTTAAAATGTTTTTGGTTTCTTGTAATCAAAGCATGCAGGTTTTTCACCTTTGTTGCACATGCCAATTGTATCGAATCTTCAAAATCGTTCAATTCGGAAGCAATCGCGGTTGAAATAATTTTGTCATCAACTGCAATCGTCTCAGTCATTTCCTGCAAATCTCTCAACCGTCCCCTTGCATTAGATTTGGTTAATCCCTTCTCCAGAAAATAACCGATCTGCTCATAACTCAAAGCCGAAAGATGTGCAATAATCTGTTTTTCTGCAATCAATTTGAAAATTTGTTCTGCATCAGCATCAAAGGGCTTCCTGGCCAAAAGGAGGTCCAATACTACGTTTGTATCTAAATACACATTCATAGTTTATTATATTTTTCCAGTAATGCTTCTACATAAATATCCTTATAATCACGGTTGTCATCAATTTTGATACACCCATGTAAGCGTTTTATGGATGGAGGAAGCTCTTCATGCTTTACTATCTTCTTGTTTTTCAGGCCCCTCAGATACCCCTCAATAAGCTTCGACAAACTTTTCCCGGACTCTTTTGCATACTCTTTTGCCTCAGCAACCACGTTTTCATCAATCGATAAGGTCAATTTCGTACTCATACGTATAAAATTTTATCAAAGATACGTATAATGGGTATTTTTAAAAAGCCTATTTTTGATAACTAACTATGATCGCGTTTGTAAGAGGACATTTTGCTGTTAAAACACCTGCCCGCGTTGTGGTAGATGTAAATGGTGTAGGGTACGACCTGCAGATCAGTCTGAATACTTATTCGTTCATCAGTAATAAAGATAGTGGACAACTCTTTACCTATCTTCATATCACCGAAAATGCGCAGACCTTGTTTGGTTTTGCAGAGTTGGCAGAAAAGGAAATGTTTTTGCAATTGATCAGCGTTTCCGGTGTTGGTGCAGCAACTGCAAGAATGATGTTGTCAGGGATGAGGCCGGATGAGATCGCAAGGGCCATTATTCAAGGCAACACAAGACAGCTGGAAGGTATCAAAGGAATTGGGAAAAAATCGGCTGAACGATTAATTGTTGAACTGAGGGATAAGCTGGCCAAACAATCGCTTGAATCAGCTGTTCCACTTACCGGTTTTCAGAAAGTGGATTCAGACGCTGTAAATGCGCTTGTTGCACTGGGAATCGGAAGGCCTGTAGCAGAAGGAGCCGTTAAAAAAACAATGGCAGCAGTAACGGAGAATACATCATTGGAAGATATTATTAAACACGCACTAAAAAACCTATAGTCTATCGCCTCCATCTCTACCTAACCAGTTATCCGTAACTATCTTTTGTACTTAACCAAGCTTAACTGTTTGAAGGCTATACGTCATTTTATAACTATTTCTGTTCTGCTGCTGTCAGGCTACCAATCGTTTGCCCAGGCCAGAAAAGATTCTGTGCACTATCCTATCAGTGACAGAAGGGCGGATGCTTTGTCTAACCAGAGCAATAATCCTTTTGATTACCGCGATACTTCTTTGATTAAAAGGAATGTTGAATACGATCCTAAAACAAGGTCCTATTACGTAATTGAAAAAATAGGAAACAGTTATTACCGGGTTCCTACTTATTTAACCTATGATGAATACTGGCGAATTCAATCGCGTAAAGACGAGGAAGATTATTTTAAAAAACGCGCTGCTGCACTTACTGCTTTAAATCTGAAAACACCCAGACCAAAATTGCGTGTATACGATAAATTATTCGACCGCATTTTTGGAACAACAGCCGGTGGCTTAAAAGTGGACATCAAACCGTCTGGTGAAGTAAATATCATGGCGGGTTATCAAGGACAGAATATTGAAAACCCAACTTTACCGGAAAGAGCAAGAAAGAATGGTGGGTTTGACTTTGATATGAATGCCAAATTAAATGTAAATGCAAATATTGGCGACAAATTAAAATTCCCCATCAATTATAACACCCTTTCCAATTTAAGTTTTGATAACCAGCTAAAACTGGATTACAAAGGAATGGATGATGAGATCATTAAAAGCCTGGAAGCGGGTAATATTTCATTCCAATCCCGCAGTACATTAATGCCGAGTGCGCAGAATTTATTTGGAGTAAAAACTCAATTGCAGTTTGGAAGATTATTTGTAACAGCAGCTATTGCCAATCAAAAATCTACAAGACAGTCAGTAGGATTATCCGGCGGAACATCCACTCAAAATTTTCAGAAGAAATTAGATGATTACGAAGAGAACCGCCACTTTTTATTAGGTCAGTATTTTCGCAATAATTATAATAAAACCATGGCCAATCTCCCTGTGGTAAATTCACAGGTTCAGATTCAACGAATGGAAGTTTGGGTAACCAACAGAAACGGTACAACAACTGATGCGCGGGATATTGTGGGTTTGATGGACCTTGCAGAGCCCAAGCCTTTCAATCCGGCAGTAAGATCATTAACTACCAATCCTTTACCGGCCAATGGCGCAAATGATCTGTATGCTTCTCTGGTAGGTAATCCATCTGCAAGAAATCCATCCGTAATTAATTCGCTTTTATTATCAAAGGGTCTCAAACCTGTTGATGATTATGAAAAAACATTTGCCAGAAAATTAAACCCGTCAGAATATTATTATAATCCGCAGGTAGGGTTTGTATCCCTGAATATTCAATTACAATCAGATGAAGTTCTCGGAGTTGCTTATCAGTACACCTATAATGGAAAAGTATATCAGATCGGTGAGTTTTCACAGGATGTGGCGCTTGATTCAACAAGGGGTGTGCAAAAAGTTTTGTTCCTGAAATTATTAAAAGCCACATCACAAAGAGTCGAATTACCGATATGGGGATGGATGATGAAGAATGTGTATTCATTAGACCTCTTTGGTGGGATCCAAAAAGAAGATTTTAAACTGAATGTTCTTTATGAAGCACCCAGTGGCGGATTAAAAAGATATTTGCCGGAAAGTGCTCCTGCTGTAGATGGTAAATCTTTGTTGCGCATCTTAAATCTCGACCGTTTAAATAACCGGAATGATCCGCAACCCGATGGCGTATTCGATTATGTGGAAGGCTTTACTATTTTACCAACCATGGGTCGTGTGGTATTCCCTGTATTGGAACCCTTTGGCCGTGATCTGGATACACTTGCTTTTTCTGGCCAGTCAACAGCCATGAAAAAGAAGTATGTGTATTACATGCTGTACGATTCTATCAAAGCCATTGCCCAAACCTATGCTAACCTAAACCGCTTTGTAATGCAGGGCCAGGTAAAAGGAAGTGCCGGAGGTTCAGAAATTTCTTTGAATGCATTTAATGTTCCGCCGGGTTCAGTTACGGTAACGGCTGGCGGACAAATACTAAAAGAAGGAATTGATTATACCGTTGATTATAATTTAGGATCTGTAAAAATTTTAAATGCAGGCATTCTTAGTTCCAATATCCCTGTAAAGGTTTCTTTTGAGAACAATGCAGGTTTTGGTGTTCAGCAAAGAAGTTTTACCGGATTCCGGTTGGATTATGTAGCCAGTAAAAAATTAACGATTGGAACATCCTATATGCGGTTGGCAGAAAGGCCCTTCTTTACTAAAATGAGTTATGGAGAAGACCCGATCAAGAATCAAATGTATGGGGTTGATGTAAGCTACCGTTCAGAATTGCCGGGACTTACACGTTTACTGGATAAACTTCCATTCTATTCAACAAAGGCAAAATCTGCCATCACTGCTTATGGCGAAGCTGCCATATTAAAGCCAGGTCACCCATCTCAAATAGGTAGTGGTGATCAGGGTTTGATTTTCCTTGATGATTTTGAAGGAACCAGAACCAGCATCGATCTTCGTTTTCCTTTAGTGGCCTGGGCATTGGCTTCAACACCACAGGGCAATCCGAAATTTCCGGAAGCAACTTTAACCGATTCGATCGATTATAATTTTAACCGTGCCAAACTGGCCTGGTATAATATCGAGCCAAATCTGCAGGATAGAAACAGCCCGAATAATCCACTCCGCAGAGACCTGACAGAATTGAGTGACCCAAGGGTTCGTCAGGTGTATACAAATGAATTATTTCCACAGCGTACCACCAATATTACGGATGTGCAATCATCCACATTTGATCTTGCCTATTATCCAACAGAAAAAGGGCCTTATAATTTTGAAAGCAGAAAAACAGAAATAGATGCAAATGGGAAACTGGCCCGTCCTGCAAATCGTTGGGGTGGTTTGATGCGCGCTATCGATCAAACAGATTTTGAAACTGGCAATATAGAGTTTGTAGAATTCTGGATACAGGATCCCTTCATCAAAAATCCAAACAGTACCGGGGGTAAGTTTTTTCTTAATCTGGGAAATGTAAGTGAGGATATTTTAAAAGACGGAAAACGATTTTATGAAAATGGAGTGAATACACCAAAGATTCCAACCGGAGTAGATAGCTCAAATACATGGGGACTAACACCGATCAATCCGATACAGGTTACACAGGCTTTTAGTAACGATCCGGACGACAGGCCTTACCAGGATGTTGGTTTTGATGGGTTGGATGATAATGCAGAAAGAAGGAAGAAAGGATATGTATTGCAGAAACTGGCCAATAATTTTGGAACGGGATCACCTGTTTACCAAAAAGCATTTGCAGATCCATCCAATGATAATTACAAGTGGTACCGCGATCCAAGTTTTGATCCATTGGGAACGGGTATTTTAGGAAGGTATAAGAATTTCAATAATCCGCAGGGTAACTCACCCTTATCAACCGGTAACAGCATCTTTACTTCTGCGGCAACTTTATATCCTGATAATGAAGATCTGAACCGCGATAATACCCTGAATGAAACCGAATCGTATTACGAATATGAGATAGACCTGAAACCGGGTATGGATGTTGGCGTTACACCATTTATTACAGACAAAAGAACCATTTCTGTTAATTCTGCAGATGGTATCCGACGTACCGAAAACTGGTTTTTATTCCGTGTTCCTGTGAAAGGCTATTCACGTAAAGTGGGAAATATTCCTGATTTCAAATCCATCCGTTTTGCACGTTTATACTTAACTGATTTTGAAGATTCTGTTGTGTTACGTTTGGCAAGACTAGATCTGGTGCGAAACCAATGGCGCCAGTTTGCTTTTAATATCGATACCACAGGTTCTTATACGCCGGTGAATAATGCCAATGGTACTTTATTTAATACACTCGCTGTAAATCTGGAGGAGAACAGCAGCAGACAGCCGGTAAATTATATCATGCCACCCAATGTTGAACGTGTACAATTACTAAGTAACAATGGAGTAAATCTGCAACAAAATGAACAGGCTATGAGCTTGCGCATCAATAATTTATTTACAGGAGATTCACGAGGTGTGTTTAAAACACTAAATCTGGATATCAGACAATATGGGAAACTGTCCATGTATATCCACGCAGAATCCATTCCGGGCCAACGTACTATCAAGGATAAAGAATTGAATGCCATAGTAAGGATTGGACAGGATTTTTTAAATAATTATTATGAGATCAAAATTCCTTTGAAAATAACACCACCGGGAAATTATACAAAAGGTCAGGAAGACAAAGTATGGCCGGTCGAGAATAACCTTGATTTCTCATTACGTTCATTAATCGATCTTAAATTAAAAAGAAATAATTCAGGAGCATCTATTGCTAATATTTACCGTCAGATCCTCGATAATAAAACCATTTCTATTGTTGGTAATCCAAATCTTGGAGAAGTGCGGGGAATACTGGTTGCAGTAGAAAATCCATTAAAACAGGATGGCGCCATTGTAAGCACTGAAGTTTGGGTAAATGAATTGCGCTTATCTCAACTGGATGAAAACGGTGGTTGGGCAGCATTGGGAAGAGTGGATCTTACTCTGGCAGATCTGGGTACACTCACTCTTTCTGCAAATACTCATACACAAGGCTTTGGTACCATTGAACAAAGAGTTAATGAAAGAGCAAAAGATAATCTCTTTCAATTTGATGCAGCTGCTAATATAGATGCTGGAAAACTGATGCCTAAAAAAGCAAGGCTATCTTTACCGGTATATGCAAGTATCAACAAAACCATTCTTACACCACAATTTGATCCTTATGATCTTGATGTGAAGTATAAGGAAAAGCTGAATGGTGCACCAAAAGATAAACAGGATTCGATCCGAAGTGCAGCGTTGGATCAAACTACTATAAAAACGATCAATTTTACCAATGTTCGTTTTCTTCCGGGAACCAATAAACCAGGGCTTCTGCGCTTGAGTAATTTTGATTTTAATTATTCATTCTCTCAGATCACACAAAACAGTCCGGTTATTTTGCAGAATACCGTTACTAAACAACGTGGTGGTTTTGGATACACTTTTGCAGGCCAGACAAAATTCATCGAACCATTTAAAAAAATGATCCGTACCCAAACACCATGGCTGGCATTGATACGTGATTTTAATTTTAACTTAAAACCATCATTTCTGAGTTTCCGGGCTGATATGAACCGTCAGTTTGGTGAATTCATTCCACGTATTGTAAACACCGCTGATAGCAAAGTGGAAAGAGTGGATACCACTTATGATAAATACTTTACGTTTGATCGGATTTATGGTATGCGTTGGGATCTGGCACGTTCTTTAAATCTTGATTTCAATGCCACTAATAATGCAAGAATTGACGAACCATTTGGCAGAATTGATACAAAAGCCAAAAAGGATACCGTTAAAGAAAATATTTTAAAAGGTGGACGAAATACGCTTTATCAACAAAAAGCATCGCTTAGCTATACACTGCCATTTAATAAATTTCCACTGACAGACTGGATCAATGCACGGTATAGTTATGGTACATCATACAATTGGATTGGTGCCAGCCGGCTTGCCTTAAATCTTGGAAACACGATTGAAAACTCTCAGGAAAATAATCTTACTGCCCAATTTAATTTTGCCAGTTTGTATGCAAAATCAAAATGGCTGAGATCTCTGGAAGCGATTCCACCACCAAAACCAAAAGTAGATCCTAAAAAACCGGTGGCAGTAAATGATGCCAAGAAAAATCCATTGGGTACAGTAATACCAACCAAAGAAGAAGTAGTAAAAGGATTGAAAGGCAAGAAGCGAAGAGAAGCATTGAAGAAATGGCGCCAGATGAAACGGGATGCACGTATAGCTGAACGTTTGCAAAAAGCCAATCAACCTGTTGATGTTGGTGATTTTGGAAGGGTGATTGGTAAAATGGTTACCATGGTGAGAAATATTAACCTGCAATACTCAGAAAATTACAGAAGCCGGTTACCCGGTTATATGGATAGTACAAGGGTACTTGGGCAAGACCTGCAAACAATGCAGCCGGGTTTGGATTATGTATTTGGCAAACAACCTGATGCAAATTGGCTGGATAAAAAAGCATCTCTGGGGTTAATTACACGCGACAGTACATTCAATTTACTATTCCGCCAAACTTTTGAACAACGGTTCAGTATAACAGCTCAGTTAGAACCCATAAGAGAGTTGATGATCGATGTGAATCTAGAGAAAACATTTACAAAAGAATATACAGAACTGTTTAAAGATACAACCGGAAGAACGGGACTTAACCACCTGAACCCTTTGGCGAGTGGTGGATTTAGCGTTTCCTATATTGCATTCAATACTTTGTTTGGTACATCAAACCCCAATGAGATCTCAGAAACTTTTAAAACTTTCCAGAATAACCGTTTGATCATCAGTAAACGTGTTGCAGAACAAAATCCATACTGGCAGACTTTACCTGCAGGTCAAAAATTCACCAATGATGGTTATGCAAAAGGATATGGCCGTTATGCGCAGGATGTATTGGTGCCTGCATTTATTGCTGCGTATACAAAGAAAGATGCAAACAGTATCGCATTGATCCGACAATCAAATCCAAATATCAGTTCCAACCCGTTTGGCGGAATACTTCCCAGACCGAATTGGAAAATGACCTATACAGGACTGAGTAAAACAGCTGCATTGTCTAAAATATTCAGCAATATCATTATTACCCATGGATACAATGGAACCCTGAGTATGAACAGTTACAACAGCGCCTTATTGTACCAGGATCCATTCCGTTTTAATGCACCTGGCTTTATTGATACGGTAAGTGGTAACTATATTCCGTTCTTCCTGGTTCCTAATATTACCATGAAAGAAGGGTTTGAACCTTTGATCGGAATTGATGTAACTACCATCGATCAAATGAATATCAAATTTGAATATCGTAAGAGCAGACAATTAAGTTTGAGCCTGATCGATTATCAGTTGAGTGAAAGTCATAGCACTGAATGGACATTTGGTTTTGGCCTTCGTAAGAAAGGAGTAAATCTTCCTTTTAAAATTCCGGGATCCAGTAAAACAACGGCAGGGGGAAATAAAGTATCCAATGATCTAAACTTCCGTTTAGACCTTTCTATGCGAGACCAGGCCAATAGTAACAGCCGTTTAGATCAGTCGAATGCATATGGTACCGGCGGACAAAAAGAAATATCCATTCAACCGTCTATTGATTATGTATTGAATAACCGCATCAATATCAAACTCTTCTTCGATCAACGAAAAGTGATGCCATATATTTCAACATCAGCGCCGATCACAAATACAAAAGCGGGAGTGAGTATACGGGTTTCCCTGGCACAATAATTTGTAAAGAAAAAGCCGCAGATTCACAGATTAAATAACTGCGAATCTGCGGCTAATAAATATTCAGAGTTGATTAATTCTTTCTAAACGCCCACTTACCCATTTCTTTCCAGCTTACTTTTTTACCATACATTAAGATACCGGTACGATAAATTTTTCCGCTAAGCCAAGTGGTAAATAAGAATCCACCTATCAATGATAACATACTTAATCCCAGCTGCCAATAAGGAACCGTTCCCGGAATTCCGTAAGCAATTCTTGCCATCATCACCATGGGAGAACTGAATGGGATGATACTTGCCCAAACAGCCATCGGAGTGCTCGGATCCTGAACTGCATTAGTCATAATGATAAAAGAGAAAATGATGGGCATAGTGACAGGCAACATTAAACTTTGTGCATCCTGTGGATCTTCATTTACAACACTTCCTACGGCTGCAAATAATGCAGCATAAAATAAATAGCCGCCAAAGAAGTAAAAAATAAAGCAACCAATAATAACAGGCCAGTTGGCAGTGCTGATGGTGTGTTGTACTTTATAAATCTGTTCTGCTGCATCGCTTGCTTTCATCATGCCACCCCCGGGCATTTGTCCGTTAGCCTGTTGTAATGTTTTTACCTGCTCCATCACATCATGCGGAATAAATGCCTGTGCTGCTGTTGATAGCCCTATAATCAGAATGATCCACATAAAGAACTGTGTCAATCCAACCGCTCCAATACCAATGATCTTTCCCGACATAAGTTGAAATGGTTTTACACTGCTCACCATTACTTCGGCAATACGGTTTGTTTTTTCTTCCATCACACCACGCATCACCATTGCTCCGTAAATAAACATGGTGATATAGATCAACATGCCACTACCAAATCCAATACCATACGATAAAGCAGAATTGCTTTCCTGTGTACCTTTCCCGTTTTCTTCAACGGCAGATAATTCTGCAAATTGTGATTGTTTGTGAATGGAATCGAGTTGCGATTTATGAATGCCTGCAGTTTGAAGCATATTGTCTTCAATGGCAGCATTGATCCTGTCTGTGATCTTTCCCTCATTGATCATACTGAGGCTTTTCTTCGAGCGGATGGTATAATTCATTTTTTGAGTGCCATCAAACTTTGGCATCAAAATAATATCAGTATACCCCTTGGTCAGGTAATTACTTGTATCTACGCCAACCGGAAATTCAAAAGAAAGATCCTTGCTGCTTTTGAGATTATCTTTAAAAAAACCATTGTTATCAATCACCGCAATTTTATGCTCATCTTTTCCTTTGATGGATAAAAATGTAGTGCCGGCAATTAATGCAACAATCAGAAGCGGCATTAATATAGTAGTCAATACGAATCTTTTATTCTTTACCCTGGTTAGGTATTCCCGTTGAATGATGAGTAATGTTTTATTCATAAGAACAGTTTGTAATAGTTGGGTTAATTAGTTGTTTACCGGCTGAAAAGCACGTGTAGTTGCTTTTGTGCCATCTACCAGATTTATGAAGATCTCATTTAAAGAAGGCAATATTTCATGGAATGATTCGATGTTTAGGTTCTGCTGCAGAAAATACTGTAACACATCATTACTTTTATATCCTTCTTTGATCTTAACGGTTAATGCATTCGCTTTCTGTTCAGCAACATCGAAACAATTTGCATGGATGGATGCAGGTACTTCACTCAGTTTGATCCCGAATTTATTTTCCTTGAATTGCTGTTTGATTTGTGCAACGGTTCCGTCCAGTACTTTTTGTCCCAAATTCATCAAAACAATATGGTCGCAAATCTCTTCCACCTGTTCCATACGGTGTGTGCTGAAAATGATGGTACTGCCTCTTTGAGCAAGTCCGTATATCTCATCTTTAATAAGACTTGCATTCAATGGGTCTAATCCACTAAAGGGCTCATCCAGAATAATCAGTTTAGGCTCATGTAATACAGTGATCACAAACTGGAGTTTTTGGCTCATACCCTTACTCAGGTCTTCCACTTTTTTGTTCCACCAGCTTTCCATCTCCAGCCTTTTAAACCAGAATTTTATTTTTTCCATGGCATCATTTCGGCTTAGTCCTTTCAATTGTGCCAGGTATAAAGCCTGCTCGCCAATCTTCATCTTTTTGTACAAGCCCCTTTCTTCCGGCATATAGCCAATTTTGATAATATCATTTAAGGGGTCGAATGTTTTGCCATCAAACTGGATCTGCCCGCTATCAGGGTAAAAAATTCCTGTGATCATTCGCAGGAGCGTGGTTTTGCCGGCACCGTTGGGGCCAAGAAGTCCAAAAATGCTGCCCTTTTCTATTGAAAAGCTGATATCTTCCACAGCTTTTTGGGTAGCATAATACTTTTTAAGGTTGTGTAACTCAAGAATATTACTCATGATGGTTGGATTATTTTCAAATGTAAGTTTAAAAATCTGTGAGTATTCAGCAGATTAGTAGCAGTTTTTACCTATTTATTACAATTTACAGTGGTAAAAAACGATAGTTTTACCCACTTAAATTAAATAAAAGAAATAGAATGGGTGTTATCAAAAGGTATTCGATCTTGTTTTTGCTGTGTTTTATTTTGGTGCTTACCGGAAGCTGGGGATTTTTAGTTCATAAAACAGTTCATCAACTGGCCGTATATGAATTGCCAAAGGAGATGGCTCCTTTCTTTTACCAGAATATGGATTATCTGGTAACGAATGCACCCAGACCAGATACCAGAAGAAACCAGGACAGTACCGAAGCCACCAGGCATTTTATAGACCTCGAGATGTTTGGAAAAGGAGCAGCAACCCAAATGCCTTTGGAATGGAATGCTGCTGTAAAAAAGTATTCGAAAGACAGTTTGTTGAAATATGGGTATGTGCCTTATCAGGTTATTTATATGAAAGAAAGGTTGACTGCTGCATTTAAAAGTGGGAACAAAGACAGTATCTTATTTTATGCCGCTGATATGGGACATTATATTGCAGACTCACATGTGCCATTGCATACGACTGTGAATTATGATGGGCAGTTAACCAATCAAAAAGGGCTGCATAGTTTATGGGAGTCAATGATTCCTGAAATTGAGATTGGTAATTATAATCTGTATTCATCTCATAAAGCTGTGTATGTAAAGAACCCGTCATTAGCTATTTGGGATGCGGTTAGAAAAGCAGCTGCACTGGTTCCGGAAATGCTGCAGCAGGAAAAAGAAGTAACCAAAAAATTTACTGAGGCGCAAAAATTCAGGGTTCAGATCCGCCGTGGAAAGGAGTCAAAAAGTTATTCCTCAGAATTTGCCAAAGCGTATGCGGCAGCCTTGAAAAATACCATTAATGATCAATTGCTCAGTTCAGCCAATCTGATCGCCGATTTCTGGTATAGCAGTTGGGTAGATGCCGGAAAACCCAATCTTTCGGGTATTACACCTGGATGGAATACTGCGGCACAATCGGGTTACCAAGCCGAAATAAAAGCCTTTGAAAGTAATAAGTTGTTGGAAAACAATCTGTTACTATCAAAAAAGGCAAGCGCCAAAGAAAGCGAATAGCGAAAAACTACTTATCAAAAAAAGGGTGTAAAAACGGTTGTCTGGTGATGACCGTTTTTTTATTTTGGGGAGGTTTAAATTGATCCTTAAATCTATCACCCAATTTAACATCGGCTATGCAGTTTCTAATCCATAACATTACTGAATTGATAGCATTAGTAATTGCTATTGTTTATTATC
>CANBSW010000069.1 GCA_947372235.1 Chitinophagaceae bacterium
TGTAGCAGCTTTTGTAACAGAAAGCAAGACTACAAATAGGATGCGGAGCTAAACATTTTAATAAAAAAACGTGTACACTTCGTCTTTGAATGATTGTACGTGCAGCAGCGATTACCAGGCTGTATCAAGATCAATCATTCAAATCCAGGGGTAAAAAAATTATGAAGTATATTTAATATCATATAACCCCCGAAAAAACCGCTTTACATAAGATGCGGTGTTATGGACAGTTTTGTTTCTTTCTTGTCAAAGTGTTCCACCTTGTCTGTATTAGTCAATAGTTTAAGTTTATTTAAGTTCTGAAAGTATTAATTTCTTTTGTTTTAATGTATTCTTCATTGCTTTTTCCCTTACTACCGGATCATCGCTATGTATCAATTCAAAATATTCAGTTGGTACAACTTGCCATGATAATCCATATTTATCTTTACACCATCCACAAGAGCCTTCCTCACCACCATTTTTAGTAAGCGCTTCCCAATAATAATCCGTTTCAGACTGGTCTTTTGTATTGATAACAAAAGAAACTGCTTCATTAAATTTGAATAGGGGGCCTGCTGCTAATATAGTAAACTCCATTCCTGCAATTTCAATGACAGCTGTTTCTATGCCTGCACCATTTCCACTTTCGCCACTATTGAACTTGCGAAAATCTTTTAGTTTACCATCCTTAAAAATGGATAAGTAGTAATCTGCTACCGCTTTGGCATCTTTCTCAACCCACAGATAGGGTGTAATTTTTTGAGTAATCAAATTTTTATTTTTAATTGTTTTACTGGTGTCATTGGCAATTACGATTTGATTACCAGCGTTGTCTGACTGATTGGGATTTGAACAAGAAATTGTCAAACAAACAACAATCGCTGCAAGAAAAATTAATTTATTCATTTTCTATTTTGTAGGGTGTGGCTAAAATTGCCCATAACGTCCCAGCATTGGCGTTATGACGGAATTCCGTGATCCGTCAGCCGGGAACTGTTGCTGATTAAACTAGCATAAATCTAATGATTTACACAGACTGATAAAAATATAAAGGCCGCATAATTTGTAATTTTCAGAAAAGCAAAGATCATGAAAAAACAAACTTATGTATGCGGCCTAGATGTACATAAAGATAGTGTCTATGCCGCCATTTACAATGGAAAAGACCGAAGTGAAGTTCAGGTTTTTGGAACCTTTACTGATCAACTAAACCAGTTGGTTCAATGGCTTAAACAGAATTCGGTAGAGCGTGTTGCCCTAGAAAGCACGGGTATTTATTGGGTTCCTGTTTGGAATATGCTGGAAGAGAAAGGTTTCGGTTTAACGCTTGTAAACCCTTGGTTTATAAAGCAGATGCCAGGTCGGAAGAGCGATGTAAAAGATGCTCAATGGATTGCCACCCTGCTTTATAAGGACATGCTCCGAAAAAGTTATGTTCCTGTCCGGCAAATCCGGGTACTACGAAACTATAGTCGTCAGTATGTAAAACTACAATGGAATGCAAGCAGGGTATTACAGGAATTGGCGAAACAACTGGAGGTATGCAATATCCGGTTGACCAGCGTGTTTACCAAAACAGATAGTTTGAGTATAATACGTGTGATTCGAAAGTTAATCGCCGGTCATACGGAGGTTGAAGAATTGATACAATGTATCTCACCTGTGATACTAAAAAAGAAAGGTCATCTGGTAAGACAAGCCTTACAGGGATGTGTAAGTGAAGACAGTCGCTTTATACTTGAATTGTTTATGCGTCAGTATGATTTACTGAATCAACAACTGTCTGAAATAGAAGCGCGGATGCTGGAAATCTGTAATGAACATTATAAAGAAGAATTAAGTTTACTTCAAACCATACCAGGCATCAAAGAGCAAAGTGCTATGCAAATTATTTCAGAAACAGGGGGAGATATGCAATCATTTGAAAGTAGCAGTAAAATGGTAGGCTGGGCCGGGCTTCGACCTACCAATGATGAAAGTGCCGGAAAAGTAAAGAGCACTAAAACCACCAAGGGCAACCGCTATTTAAAGCGTATACTTATTCAAACATCTTGGGGTGCATCCAGAACCAAGGGAAGCTCCTTTAAAGTAAAGTTCGAACAATTATCTAAAAGGATCAGTCGTAAGAAAGCACTAGTAGCCATTAGCAGAAAGCAACTAACAGTCATCTGGAATGTGTTAACTAAAAAGGAGCCATACAGGAATGATTATGATGCAATAGCAACAGCACAACAGATGGAAGCACAATTAATATATCATCAACGTATGGTTGATAGACTAAAGCATTTACAATAACATACAACGCAGAGGCCGGGTATCTTTATGGTGGTTAATAACCCCGATGATTAAACAGGCCGGACTATAAGATGCCAAAAGGTATCGTAAGCACACAGACATAAGCGAGTAAGTGAATAACAGAAAAGCTTGCAGGGGAAAATCGTAAACAAACGCCTTTAAGTGTGCAGGAGCATCACTGTGTCTAATTTATAGGGGAAAGATACAAAAGCCGATGGTTTATTCTGTTGGTAAATTTATAACGTCAAGCTGGAACCATAGCTGATTTATTGCTGCTGCTGGGTTCCCGCGTTCCGTCAGCCGACATAATGCCAAGCAACAATGTTGGCCGCTGTTTTACAAGGACATTTGTTTTATTTATGTTGCCTGAATAACCATTCAATCATTAATGGATCGCTATATGCAGCAATCCATGAAAAATGTCCCACTTCAGGATATTGCGTATAACCAGGATGTGCACCTGCTTTTGTTAATGCTTGTATCATGTTTATTGAAAAGACTGGATCTACGGCCGCATCTTCTGCACCATGAAATATCCAAATTGGAATATTTTTAATGGAAGCAACAATCGAGGTATCTCCACCACCGCAAACAGGCACCGCAGCAGCAAATAAATTAGGATATCTTTCTATAGCATCAAATGTTCCAAAGCCACCCATTGATAAACCTGTTATATATATGCGGTTTGTATCAACCCGAAGTTTTTTTACTAATTCATGAATTAGTTCAATTAAAAGTTCCATTGGTTTTGAAGGCGACTTTTGTAACAAAACGTTTGAGCTATTCCTACTAGCTAAAGAATTCACCCAACTTGAATTTTCGGGACATTGAGGTGCTATTACAAAAGCAGGATGTAATTGCATATTTTGATCACTTGCAAAATTCTTGACGCCCCATTTTAATTGGGCTTCATTATCATTTCCACGTTCTCCGGAACCGTGTAAAAATATTACTAAGGGAAATTTGCGAATAGTATCATAGTCAGGAAAAAGTTGCCTATATTTTAATGTATCACCTTTTCCATTTGTAAATTTTTCAAAACTAAAAAGCGAAGATTGAGAATATCCCGAATTTATAAATCCTAAACAGAAAAAGGTTAATATTAATACAGGTGAAATAAATAATCTTTTTTTCATGTCTTATATTTTAAGTTACAATTATTTAAAAGCTTCGAAAAAATAGCGGCTAACGTCCAAGAATTGAAGCAGTTGGGGAAAGATCTTCCGTCGCCCACGGCTTATCCCGGCTAAGCCGGGACTGAACTAAGTTACAAAAGATCATGATATATTCTACTGCCGCTCAGCATTCTTTCAGCCGGAACAGATGCTGGGTTATTTGTTGCAGTTGAAGAACATTATTTTTAAGCCCCAATCGCTGCAATGCACTTTTAGCGGCTGACGGTCAATCTGCGGAGATTTCAATTACATTAGGAAGGTTCCCCTCATTGAGCCTTTAAAACAAAAGTGGTATGAGATTTTGTAAAGTATTTCGTCTATTGTCTGTTCCTTTTAGAACAGCAATTGTTAGTGGAAGTTTTTCAACTCTTTGTTGGTATTGTAAATTTTGATCAGCGGTTACAAATACTTCGAAACCATCTGTGATCATTAACTTTAGTAATTCGCCATTTTTTTTACTTAACCATCCTTTATCACGAACAGTCCAAACCTCATGATCTATTCCGAAATCATTTTTGAGTTTCCGCGGTAAACTTTCGTCAAGCAAAATTTTCATGGAGCATTTTCTCGGTTGTGAGGGATTTTTTAGCCATTTCTAAAACTGCTAAAGCTGATTCTTTAGAAACGGAAGGGAAGTCGTCAAGAAACTCAGCTAAATCATCGCCGCCTTCAATATAGTCGAAGAGGGTTTGAACATGAACGCGAGTTCCTGCAAATACAGGAGCACCGCTCATCACTTCAGGGTCGATGCTAATTTCTCCGTATTTCATGGTTAATAATTTTTAACTTAAAGATACTAAATATTTTTTACGAGGTTTCGAAGTTGAGATGAAGCAGTTTGTAGCTAACGTCCAAGCAGTGAAGCGGTTGGAGAATGCTATTCCGTCGCCCACGGCTTATCCCGGCTAAGCCGGGACTGAACTAAGTTACAAAAGATCATGATATATTCTACTGCCGCTCAGAATTCCTTCAGCCCGAACTGATGCTGGTTTTTTTGCTGGAGTTGAAGAACGTTATTTTTCAGCCCCAATCGCTGCAAGCAGTGTTAGCGGCATGTGCTATATAAAGGTGTCAGTTTTTTTATTTGACTTCTCTATCTCTTCAATTGTTTTCTTAGCATTGGCCAACCTAATAGCTTTATTTTTCTCTACCAACTTTTGAGTTGTCCAATGTTCTAAACGATGGTGTATTGGGATAATCAATGACGCAATGGCTACTAACCCCAGTAGCATTAGTACAGGGGAATGATGGGTAATACTTTCTAAAAAAGGATGAATCAGTAAATTGATGAATTCAAAAACCACCAACAAAACCAATACACTTAAGAATTCAACTACTTTATGACTAACAAGAATACTTCTGCTTAACATTAAGAATAAAATAATAACACTTAAAATAGCAATGGCTGTAATGGCGAGTTGAATATTGTGATTACGTTCTTCGGCGATCTTAGATTTCTCTTCTGCTAATTTTTCCTGGCGGCTTTCTTCATTGAAAGTCATCAATCCTATTGTCCTGAACTTTTCAGCATTAATAAGGCTGTCTTTTAAGTCAGATGTCAAACTAATATACACAAATGCGCTGTCTATGTTTCCTTTTTGTTTGTATAAAGACGTTAACAATAATAAGGATTCTAATTTTTCTCGTGGCAAAGTCATTTGTTTAGAATGATAATATGCTTGCTTCGCATAACTGATTGCAGAATCTGTCTTTCCCTTTTTTTCAAACACCTGAGTAATTCCAATTTCAATGTCTATGATGTCTTTTGCATTCTTGGTGATATTATTTTCTAAATTATACGATTCTTTGTAAAAACTTAATGCCAATTCATATTGGCTTCTTTTAAGATAAACATTGCCCATTAGATAATAAAAAAAAGGAATTAATCTTTTAGACTGTTTGCTTAACTCAAATCCTTTGTTAATATATATGACTGCAGAATCTATTAAATTCAGATCAATATAAGTCTCACCTAAACTCATGCATTGGTTAATTAAACTTTGTGTATTGGTTGGTAAAGTCAATTGCCATGCTTTTTTTGCATATACTATTGCATTTTCAAATTGCCGAATATTATAATACACTAAGCCTACATATCTTATTGCAGATTGCAGGTAGTTTAAATCTTCTTTTTCTTCTGCAAACTTCAATGCAGCAAAGGCGGTTTTAAGTGCAATAGAATCATTTCTTAAATAAGAATGATTGAGTGCTTTGCCGAGTTGCTGCTGGAATTTGCCACGTTCAAAATGCAAGCTGTCGGCTATTTTGCCGGCAATCTCATTATAAACCAATCCACTATCGGGTTTATAATAAGTATACTGAAAAGAAAGGGAAAGATAATTGTTTACAACAGTTGAATCTACCTTCTTTGCATTCTGTATCAACAAACGTAAACTATCAATTTTATGATAGTTTTGTGCCGTTGATGTTTGTAATGCAATAAAGCATACGAGAAGGAATAATGTCAGTCGCTTTGGCATTTTTAGTTTTGGTATAATATTATTAATAGTATTTTGAAGCTTTTTCAATGTATTGGCGCTAACACTTAAAAGTACGCGATCCCCAAAACATTTCAAAACTCATATGCAAGCAATGAAATCGATTTTTTTGGGGGCAGACAAACACATCTACCCAAGAAAACGCGTATATCTCTACTTAAAAAGGACGGAAAATTTATTAAACGAGTGTACTTATCTCTCAAGCAAATTCCTGACAACTTAAAATCGCTAAAAATTTTCAAAAAAAATAGTAGAAAAAACGGTAGAAACTTTAACAGATAATCATTTTATATCCTTTAATAACCCAACCGCAGTAATCTTATCCTTCTCCAACTGCCCTTTCAATTCATCCAACCCATTAAATTTTACTTCGCCTCGAATATAATGGTGCAAATGGATCTGCAAAGTTTCTCCATAAATATCCTGATCAAAATCAAAAATATTTACTTCAATTACTTTCTTCTTCCCATCAACCGTTGGGCGGAGGCCAATATTCATCATGCCTTTAAGTTGGCTTATAGGTAATGGTTCATGGGTCATAGCATACAAATCACTCACGACTGACGCCTCACGCCTCACGATCGTAACCGCATACACCCCATTTCCCGGGATCAGTTTTTCTTCACTGCTGATATGCAGGTTGGCGGTTGGGTAGCCAATGGTTCTTCCCAGTTTATTTCCTTCAATCACCACGCCTTCAAAAAAATAAGGGTAACCCAAAAAACGATTGGCAGTGGCAATATCATTTTCCTTTAATGCGTGACGTACTTTGGTGGAGCTGATCACAATTTCATTCATCAGCTGCTCAGAAATTTCTGTTACCTCAAATCCTAACAGATCCCCATATTGTTTCATCAACTGGTAATTGCCTTCACGTCCTTTTCCAAAACGGTGGTCGTAACCGATGATTACGGTATGTGGTTTAAAATAATGGTAGAGAAAATCTTTCACATATTGCTCTGCCGTTTGATTGGCAAAACGATGGTCAAAAGGCACTACCACGAGATGGTCGATACCCGCTGCGTCTAATAGGGTTATTTTTTCGTGTAAGGTGTTGAGTAATTTAATATCACCCGGAACAGAAGAAACAATTTTTCTGGGATGGGGGTGAAACGTAATGATCACCGTTTCTCCATTGATCTTTGCTGCCACTTCCTTCATTTGTGCAATGATCTTCCTGTGCCCCATATGAACCCCGTCAAAAGTGCCAATGGTAACTACCGCCTGCCTGAAATCCGGTAATGAGCCGGCCAATTCGTGATGTACCTTCATAGAGAGGGCAAAAGTAAGGAGGAATGTTGGAAAAAGCCGGGAAGTCCGCAAGTCGGGAAAGTCGGGAAGTCCGGAAGCAGGAAGTCCGTTAGTTTGAGAGTTGCTAAGTAGGAAAGGAGGCAATTCTAACATTCAAGAAAAATCTTACGGACTTTCCCGACTTGCGGACTTTCCGACTTCCTAACTTCCTGACTCCCCTCAAATCTGTACATTTGCCAAAATTTCAAGATGTCATTATACGCTCAAAGAGGTGTGTCGGCCCAGAAAGAAGAAGTTCACGCGGCTATTCAGAAATTGGATCAGGGGCTTTATCCTAATGCTTTCTGTAAGATCTATGCTGATCTTTTATGTGGTGATCCGGATTGGGTAAATATTATGCATGCCGATGGGGCAGGTACCAAAAGTATACTTGCTTATCTCTACTGGAAAGAAACCGGCGATGTTAGCATCTGGAAAGGCATAGCACAGGATGCAGTGGCCATGAATCTGGATGATTTGCTTTGTGTGGGGGTAACCGATAATCTGCTGTTTTCATCTACCATTGATAGAAATAAATTGTTGATCACAGGAGAAGTATTGAAGGCCGTGATCAATGGAACACAGGAATTCTTTGACCAGCTAAAAACCTATGGTGTAAATATTCATTACCTGGGTGGAGAAACAGCTGATGTGGGTGATGTGGTAAGAACCATTGCTGTAAACGGAACCATGACGGCCCGCTGGCCCAAAAACAAACTGGTTACCAATGATAAAATTGCCCCGGGTAATGTAATTGTTGGTTTTGCCAGTTATGGAAAAGCAAGCTATGAAACCGAATACAACAGCGGATTGGGAAGCAATGGCTTAACCAGTGCCAGACATGATGTATTGAGTAAATTTTATGCGGAGAAATATCCCGAAACTTTTGAACCCAAACTGAATGATGCGGTAGTTTATTTGGGTAAGAATAAAATGAGTGATGAGTTGGAAATTGATGGAGAAAAGATCTCGGTTGGAAAACTATTATTATCACCCACCAGGACTTATGCTCCCTTGCTGAAAGTTTTACTGGATCAATATTTTGAAGATATCAGCGGACTGATCCATTGCAGTGGTGGCGGACAAACCAAATGCATGAAATATTTGCCGCAGTCATTGGCTATAATTAAAGACAACCTGTTTACTATACCGCCAATTTTTGAATTGATACAGAAAAATTCGGGAGCCGATTATAAAGAAATGTACCAGGTATTTAATATGGGCCATCGACTGGAAGTGTTTACCAGTGAAGCAACAGCTCAGAAAATGATCGATGCTGCCAAACAATTCAATATTGAAGCAAAGATCATCGGAAGGGTAGAAGCAGCTGAAAGATCTTCTTTGGTATTGAAGGGAGGGTTTGGGGAGTTGGAGTATTGATTTTAGTTCATGGCATAAAGTTTATAGCAAAAAGTGCCTTACTATAAACTATGAACCATAAGCTAAAACACTGTTTTAACACAGTATCTTAAAACAAATTGTAACTTAGAGCTATGTCAGATGTAGTTGTATCCATAGAAAACGCGAATATTTACCAGGGTGGTAACCTGATTTTACAGAACGTGAATTTTACTGTAAACAAAGGCGAATTTGTTTACCTCGTTGGTAAAACCGGAACCGGTAAAAGCAGTTTATTAAAAACATTGTATGGTGAGTTAACCTTAACCGAGGGTAATGGTTCTGTAGTGGGGTTTGACCTACGAACCATGGACTGGAAAAAAGTTCCCTTCCTGCGCAGAAATCTTGGCGTGGTGTTTCAGGACTTTCAATTATTGACGGATAGAAATGTGCAGGAAAATCTACGCTTTGTATTAAAAGCAACCGGCTGGCAGGATGAGCGTTTAATAGAAGAAAAGATCAATGATGTATTGGATAAAGTGGGATTGAAAAGCAAAGGTTTTAAAATGCCTTTTGAAATGAGTGGCGGAGAGCAGCAGCGTGTTGATATTGCAAGAGCCCTTTTAAATTCTCCCAAATTAATACTGGCCGATGAGCCAACCGGAAACCTCGATCCTGAAACCAGTGATGAGATCATGCAGTTGCTGATCCAGATCGCCAAAGATTATGGAACCGCTGTATTAATGGCCACGCATGATTTTATTGTGATCAACCGTTACCCTTCCCGTATGTTGAAAACAGAAGGTGGGAAAGTAATAGACAGTGCGGCGCTGGCCGTTCCTCACGCCTAAGTTAGCTTTCTGTGATATTTTTATTTTCGGAAAAAATGTTTCCGAATTAAGGTATATTCATTGTCCCGTTTTTTATTCATCATAAAAACAAATACAATGATTGTTAAGTCACTAATGGGCGAATTCCTGCATGAGGCAGAAAATACCCGAAAACTGTTACAAGCTATTCCGGACAGTGCTTTAAGCTATAAGCCATCAGAAAAATCATGGACCACCGGACAACTGGCTTCGCATATTGCAGAAGTGTATAACTGGTATCAGCCTACACTGCATCAAAATGTGTTTGATATGGCAACTTATAAATACGACAAAGGCGATATCAGTGCCGCTGCCAATATTGTTGCCAAATTTGAAGAGAACCTTGCAAATGCAAAAGCTGCTCTCGAAACTGCAACAGATGAAAGTATGTTTGAAGACTGGAAAATGGTAATGGGCAGCGATGAACCTATTTTTCCTGTAATGCAAAGAATACAGGTTGTTCGTGGATTTTTATTCAACCACCTGTATCACCATCGTGGTGAAATGATTGTTTACTTACGTAGTACAGGTAATAAAGTACCCGGATTATATGGGCCAACAGCTGATGACAGTATGTAAAATAATTCATGAAAAGGGATGAAGAATGTATTCATTCCTTTTCATGTTACCCCCAAATCCACATTACCTGCTTCTTCGCATTAATTTCATTGTTAAACATCGGTGTTAGTAGTCGTTTTCTTAAATCAATTTCATTCGAAGTAAAAGGCTGGTGGTATAATTGTGCAATAATTTCCTGAAACGCATTGGCGGTGGTTCCTATATGGCAGGCAGATTCCAATCCACTACCTGCAACTGTGGCATCATTTACCACACAATGTCTGCCATTGAATAAAGCATTCACAAGTTTCACTTTCATACCCGTAGTTGTATAAGAAGGAATCAGGTTAATATGTGCTTTGGAGATCATATCCTGCATTTCTTTTTCTGAAGGGTTGGCTACTAAACAGGTATGCGATTGTGAATATGCCAGTTCCTGTAATTTTTCGGATGGATTTTTTCCTGCAATCACCAAGGGCACTTTTAATTTGCTGAATACTTTTTCCAATAACCAGGTAGCGGCCTTATCGTTGGCATCAACACTCAAATCGCCATGATAAAAACAAAAGGATCCCATGCCTTCTTCGCATTGCACTTTCCAGTTTGGTAAATAAAGAGAGAGTAATTCAATGTCTTTGCAGCCCAATTCATTTTTGTAAACTGTATCATCTTTTTCCGTAACTCCCCAGAACACCGCTTTTGAAACAATTTTTTTTTCGTATGCTTTTAACAACCTGCTCTCTATCCAGTAATACAATTTTTTTATGGGTGAAGAGGTTGTACTGCACAGATCAAGGTAATATTGGTACTCTACATTATGTACTCTTACAAAACACTTCCGGTTTTTAAAACGGCTGTCTAATAATGGATAAGTGCAATGCACACCTTCCATAAAAATGGGATAATCATCTTTCAATAAATTTTCCAGTAACTGCTCATTCTTTCTGCTGGAAACGATATAGGGAAGTGTGTTGGATAGTCCTTTATGCCCCATATGTCTGGGATAATAATGAACACTCTCACAATATTTATTCAATTCTTTTTGTTCGCCACGGCCATACTCAAAACAATGCAAATGAATTTTGATGCCCTGTGCCTGAAAAGCAGGTAGTTTATAAAAAACATCTATCACCCCGCCATAATCTGCGGGCCAGGGTACATTGAAAGATATGATATGTAAATGCTTCTCCACTTATGCTAATCGCTTGTAAAAATCAATTAATGTTTGCTGCTCATTTTCCCAGTTAAGGATTTGTCTTGCTTTAAGACAATTCTGGCTAAGTTGTTCGTATAAAACATCCTCATCCAGTAAATTGTTCAAAGCGGCTGCAATGGTTGCCGGTTCTGTATCCCTGATCAGATAAGCAATGTTGAATTTTGCATTGATGGCAGCATATTCCGGATAATCTACACAAATCTGCGGAATACCTGCCATACAGTAATCAAAAAAACGGTTGGCAAGCGAATAATACTGGTTCATGCCTGTTGATTCAAATAAAGTGAGGCCGATATAAGCTGACGGAGTAAACTGTGATAATTCATCCGGCGACAAATATCCCCTCAGTTCAATTTTAGATTCAAGTTGGTATTGATTGATGAGTGCTTGTGTTTGTTCAAAAAAATTACCCTTCCCAACAATCACCAAACCTGCATTAACTTCTTTCATTGCCGGGATCAATGTTTCAAAACAACGCCCTTCATTAACTGCTCCCTGATAAAGAATCCATCTTTCTTTTTTGATCAGATTCTTTGGTAATTCTTTCAGCTTTGGTAGATTTCTTATAATTGCATATTTCACTTCATATCTCCGTTCCAGTTCTGCTGCAATAAACTCATTTACGGTATACCCATTTTTAAATTTTGGTACTGCAAACTGCTCAACAATGAGCCAGATTTTATGGATCAATGGTCGTGTGAGCACTTCTTTTTGTTCTGTAAATAATTCATGTGCATCATACACCCTTTTTTGTTGTTTGATGGCGGTAACAAAAAAAACGGGAAGAATCGTATCCAGATCAATAGAACAAATGGTATCCGCCTTTTCAAAAAGCAAAAACCAAAATAACCGGAAATTATATTCTGCATAAAACAGAACTCCCTTGCTAAAAAAGCAGAACAATCTTTTTTGAGAAAATGTTTGTTTGGGAAGCGCCGCTGAATTCTTTAATCGCCTGCCCACCAATAAAACCTCGTACCCGTTTGCCGCCATCGTTCCGGCAATACGTTGCATTCGCTGGTCGTAACTGAGGTCATTGGTAACGGTAAAAATGATCTTTAACAATGGGATAAACTTTATTAACAAAAAGAGGCGCCTATATTCTGTTTTTACACCAGGCCGCAATGCAATTTAACAGAAAATAACTCAATCTAATAACTATGATAATCAATCAATTAGATTTTGATTCAAATTGTCGCAAATTGGCAGCACTTTAATTCTCCACCTCTTATACACAGCCTTTTTTTCTCTTCTGAAATTGTACCCCATTTACTGTAAGTTCGCAGGTACTTAAAACGGAAAACGTGAGATTAAAGTCATTAGAAATCAAAGGGTTCAAAAGTTTTGCTGATAAAACCGTGGTTAGCTTTGATGAAGGTATTACCGGTATCATCGGGCCAAATGGTTGTGGTAAAAGTAATATCATCGATAGCATTCGTTGGGTAATTGGGGAACAGAAAATATCTGCCTTAAGAAGTGAAAATTTAGAAGCACTTGTTTTTAACGGAAGTAAAACAAGAAGCGCAAGCGGACTTGCTGAAGTAAGTCTCACTTTCGAAAACACAAAAAATTTATTACCCACCGAGTTCAATACGGTAACTGTAACACGTCGCTTTTATAAGAACGGTGAAAGTGAATATCGTTTGAACGATGTTAGTTGTCGTTTAAAAGATATCCATAACCTGTTTCTCGATACAGGTGTTAGTACCGATAGTTATGCCATCATCGAACTGGGCATGGTGGATGATATCATCAAAGACAAAGAGAACAGCCGCAGAAGAATGTTAGAGCAGGCTGCCGGTATTACCATCTACAAAACGCGTAAAAAAGAAGCCAAGAATAAACTGGATGCCACCGAGCAGGATCTGGCACGTATTGAAGATTTACTGTTCGAGATCAATAACCAGTTAAAAACTTTAGAGAATCAGGCTAAGAAAGCAGAGAAATTTTACGAGATCAAAAAAGAATACAAAGAAGTGGCTATTGAGCTGGCCAAAGCTGCTTTGGAAGGATTTAATATCACTTACAAAGACCTGAACGAACAACAGGAATCGGAAACCAATAAAAAGATCCGGTTAGAAGCAGAGATTGCTACAGAAGAAGCAGCTATTGAACAGGAGAAAGTTGGGTTCATTGAAAAAGAAAGGGCTTTGCAGAGCATGCAGCACGAATTCAATGAATACTTGCAAGAACTGCGCACCAAGGAAAATGAAAAGAATCTGGCAACCCAGAAACTGCATTATCTGAAAGAGAAAGAAACCAACCTGAAGGAGTTTCTGGAAAAAGCAGAAGGACAATTAAAAACCATTGGTGATTCTATACATTATACCCAGATCCATGTGGGGGAAGAAGAAGCCAATTTGCTGGAACTGCAGGATAAAGTGGAAGCCACCAAAATGGATGTGGAAGATAAGCGCCGCATTTTTGATGATAAAAGAAGCGGACTGGACTCATTACGCAATCGCTATCAGCAAATTCAACGCAGTCAGTTTGATGCAGAGAAAAAAGTAGCTGTTGCAGACACTTCTATCTTAAACCTGCAAAGGGCACAGGCACAACTGAATGATGAAAAACAAAATCGCGAAGCACAATTACAACAACTCGCAATAGAGTTGGAAGATAAAGAAGCCACACTGGATGCAAAACGCATAGATCTTCAACAATTACAAGAGCATCAGGAAAAAACCAAAGAACAAATTTTTGAAACACAGGCGCAACTGGAAGTTTTACGTAATGAACTGAATGAAGAGAACCGTAAACTGGATTCAAAACGTAACGAGTTCAATCTGTTGAAAAGTCTGATCGATTCAATGGAAGGCTATCCGGAAAGTATCAAGTTCCTGCATAAAAATCCTGAATGGAACCATTCCGCTCCTATCTTATCAGATATTATTTATGTAAAAGAAGAATACCGTACCGCTGTTGAAAATGTGCTGGAACCTTACCTGAACTATTATGTGGTAAATAATCTGGAAGAAGGTTTGCAAGCCGTTCATTTACTGGATGCACATAAAAAAGGGAAAGCTAATTTCTTTATGTTAGAGAAGTTTGCTGATTTCCGATTAGAAACCCATCAGCCTGCCAATACCATTAAAGCAATGGATGTAATTGAGGTGGATGAGCAATATCGTAAACTGGCAGAATATCTTTTGGGTAATGTTTATATTGGCGAAAATGAAGAAGCCATTGCCAACAGCAACGGTGCAGTAGTGCTGGAAAAAACGGGCAAATATGTAAAAGGAAAATATACACTTACCGGTGGAAGCATTGGTTTGTTTGAAGGAAAGAAAATTGGCCGTGCCAAGAACCTGGAGAAATTATCAGAAGAAATTGCTGATCAGGAAGCGGTGGTGAATTTGCTGAAATCCGATATCCAGGCCAAACACAATGAAGTGATTGCATTTAACGACCAGTTGAAAGAAAATGCGATCAAGCAAACTGAGAACGAGATCAATCAATTGACCAATCAGGTTTTTGCTGCCAAGAACCGTATGGAGAATTTGCAGGCTGCACAGCAAAATGGTTCTCAGCGACTCGAAGATATTGAGCAGCGTTTACAGGCCGAGCATGATGCCATTGCCACAACAAGGGAAGAATTTATTCAGTTGAATGAGCAATTACAGGCCACCAGTGAAGAACTGAAATCCGTTGAGCAGGATTACCAGTCATCTGAATACGAATACAATTTTGCTTCGGTTCAATACAATGAAACCAATTTGCAGCTAACACGCCAGCAGAGTAAGATCACTACTTTGAAGCAGGAATTGGTATTCAAAGAAAACCAGTTGAATGACCTGCATTTGCAAATTGGTAATAACACGGCACAATTATCGGAAGCATCTGCCAATATTGAAGAAAGTGAGAAAGCATTGATTGGTGCGGAGGAATTGTTACTGGATATGTTGCGCAAAAAAGAGGAGGAAGAGAAAAAATTGAATGAAACAGATCAGGCTTATTATAACCTTCGTAACGCATTACAGGAAAAAGAAAGCGAGCTGCGTTTGAAAGTGAAGAGTAAGGAAATGATCGATCATCTGGTAACAGAGATCAAAGACAAACTGAATGAACTGAAATTACAGTTGGCCGGAATGAAAGAAAGGTTGATCGTTGAGTTTAAAGTTCAGCTGGATGAGATACTTGATCAGGAAAGAAAAACAGAAACCAGTCTGGAAGATCTGCAGGCCAGCTCCGACAGAATGCGTAAACGTTTAGAGAATATGGGTGAAGTAAATCCAACAGCTATTGAAGCGTATACAGAAATGAAAAAACGTTACGAGTTTATTCTTGAGCAGAAGAATGACCTGGTCTCTGCCAAAGAAAGTTTACTACAAACCATTCAGGAAGTGGAAGCTACGGCCAATCAGCAGTTCCTTGATACTTTTAATAAGGTTCGTGAGAATTTCCAGAAAGTGTTTAAGGCATTGTTTACTGAAGAAGATACGGCTGATATGATTCTGGTAGATCCTGAGAATTTAGCAGAAACCGGAATTGATATCATTGCAAAACCAAAAGGTAAACGCCCGTCATCAATTACCCAGTTGAGTGGAGGAGAGAAAACATTGACTGCAACTGCATTACTGTTTTCAATCTATCTCATCAAACCTGCACCATTCTGTATTCTGGACGAGGTAGATGCGCCATTGGATGATGCCAACGTTGGTAAGTTTACACAGATGATCAAGAAGTTCAGCGACAACTCTCAGTTCATCATTGTAACCCATAACAAACAAACCATGAGTGCCGTGGATGTGATCTATGGGGTTACCATGCAGGAGCCGGGTGTAAGTAAACTGGTGCCGGTGGATTTTAGAAGTTTGGCGAATTAAAGATTCAATCAAAGCTTTTTGCTTTCATGAAAAAAATGGGTATTACCCTTTTAATATGTCTGGCCATTGCTATCGATAGCAATGGCCAGACTAGTTTTGTAATGGAGGGTTCCATTGGTAAATATCCTATTGTTATGCTTTTGAATAATATAAATGGCAATTGGAGAGCTACTTATTGTTATAAAAAATTCAGGCATGATATTGAGTTGGAAGGGCATAGTGCAGGATCTGATTCCATCGTTCTTGAAAAAGACATATATGATGGAAAAACGAACCAAGAAATTATGTCTGAATCGTTTCATATCCATCAAATACTAAATGAATGGACGGGCAGCTGGGAGAATAGAAATGGAATATCACTACCCGTAAAACTAAAGCCGATTGATATAACGCAATATCAATTTTCAGAATTGCCTCATTTTACATTTACTAATCATGAAGAAGGTATTTATACGAAAACCCGTTTATCAGGTTTGGTTTTTATAAAAGACTCAATAACCCGGTATGGAAAATATGAGTTGCAATGGCTGCATGAATCGGAAACAAAAATCCAATCATTTATCCTGTTGAATGGATTTGAGAAAGAGCAGATCAAAAGCATTAATACTGTATTGAGAGAGAAGTTTTATCTACGTATTAATAGCAATTATAGTTGTATAGGCAGGCATGAAGATGATGGAGAGTATGATTCCAATATTGTCAGCTACTTTATTTCACCGGAATTTATCAGTGTAGAAGTAAATGATTCGTGGTACTGTGGTGGTGCGCATCCCGGAGTTGGGGATAACAGTTTTACCATCAATGCTAAAACCGGCAGGGAAGTGGAAAGCATTGATGAACTGTTTTGGTTTACCGGGCAAAAACCACTTACTGAAAAAGACGAAAAATTTTATGATTATATTGATGAGAGGTCCAAGGCCATAGTTGCTATCTTAACCAAATTATATCCGGTAGAAATGAGAAAACCAGTGGATAAAGAATTTAATTGCGATTACAGCCATCTTTCAAATTGGGATTTTCCTTCCTGGTATTTTGCAAAGAAGGGATTGTACATCGGTGCTGTATTTCCGCATGTAACCGGAGCTTGTAATAAACCTGAGTTTTCGTTCATTCCTTATAATTTACTGAGAAAATATATGAATAAAAAAGTCGAATTTAAGTTACCTAATTTATAGTGTATGTCGTTATATAAAAAAATGAACCCGTTCTCAAAACTTAATAATGATACGGGTTTTAGCGCCAATACCAGTGATCTGGGTGGTGGCCGTTTTATTAATAAAAACGGTAGCTATAATATTGCAAAAGAAGGGATGCCTGTCTGGAAAAGGATCAGTGTGTTTCATGATATGTTAAACCTGCCTTCATGGAAATTCATTACCGTGATCCTGGTTTATTATTTGATGATCAATCTTGGTTTTACGCTTGTATATTTTATGATAGGCTCGTCAGAACTTACCGGCCTGCCTAAGGGTGTTGGTAATTGGCGCATCTTCAAAGAGCTTTTTTATTTTAGTACAGAAACGTATACAACGGTAGGGTACGGCAGGGTAAATCCGGTAGGTGATTTTGCCAATATAGTATCTGGACTGGAGTCACTTACCGGCTTATTATCACTCGCAATAGTTACCGGGTTGATCTATGGCCGGTTTTCAAAACCCAAAAGTTATCTGCAGTTTAGCGATCATGCACTGATATCTCCGTATAAAGATATTACCGGTTTAATGTTTCGTTTTGCAGCGTATAAAGACATGCATAATTTAACTGATCTGGAGATCAGGGTAAACATTGGATTGAGCGTATTGGAAAATGAGAAACCTGTTTATAAATATTTCTCACTTGATCTGGAAAGAAACCGTGTAGAAAGTATGCCATTAAGCTGGACAGTGGTTCATCCTATCAATGAAAGCAGCCCCTTCTATGGATTTACAGAGGAGGATATGAAAAATGCCGATGTAGAATTGTATGTGATGTTAAAGGGCTTTGATGATGTGTTCTCTAACTATGTGCAGCAAAGAACCTCTTACACTTTTCGTGAAATATTATTTAACCGGAAATTTGTTCCTATGTATCGCGAAAGTGAAGATGGACAAAAGACTATTCTTGAGTTGCATAAAATAAATATTCATAAAGAAGTGTAGCTTGTACGCAGTTGTTCAAAAAAATAAAATTTGCCACAGATTCACAGATTATCACAGCCAGATTAAATTTAGAAATTCTGTGATAATCTGTGGCGAAAAAGTGTTACAAACTGTTCTGATATCGCTGTAGTCTGCGGGACTAACATCAATTATAAATTCATATTTTTATATTTTGTACAAATCCATCACCATACTTTACATCGTTTGTTTTGCATCTTATTTATTTTTAAGTCGACAACCGGATTATTTAGATGGAGAAACAGCACCTGCAACCATACATTGGTTACAAGATAGTGCATCAGGAAAATCAATCCCCAAAGCCGTTTTCAACGACGGCAGAAAAGAGCACGCCATTGATGCAAGGTATTTTTTACGCGATTTGAAAAATGGAGACAAAGTAGAAGTGATCTATGAAACAGATAATCCTGAGAAAGCTGCCGTATACACTTTCTTTGGTTACTGGATAACCTGGGGTGAGTTGATTGCAACAATCGTTATTTATTTTGCTTTATTCCAAATTGCTGTTTCCGTAACAAAAAATCCAACACCGGAAGCATTAATAGAACAACTGGAATTTAAAGAAGTGCCGAAGAGGAAGTATATAGAGTAAATGAATTAAGAAGTGAAGTTCTAAAAAAATCTTAAAGATATCAGAGTAATATTGAGTAAGATTTGAGAATTTGAAATAATATTGAACAATTAGAATGCAGTTAAAACAAGAACTGGTACAACAAATACAGTCCATCATTGCCACGGCAAAAGACAGGGCTATCCGTTCAGTTGATACTGAGCGAGTACTCATGTACTGGCAAATTGGCAAAGTGATTTTAGAAGAAGAGCAGGATGGTATGGAAAGGGCCGGTTATGGAGAGTTTTTGATAAAATCATTGTCAAAAACCCTGCAACCGAAGTTTGGTAGTGGATTTTCTATACGCCAGTTAGAGATGTGTCGGCAGTTTTACCGCGTTTTTCCAATTACGAACGCACTGCGTTCGCAATTCAGTTGGACTCACTATCGTACCTTAATAAGGATTGATAACCCCGATAAAAGAGAGTTTTACATTGCTGAAGCTGAAAAAAATAACTGGACAGCTCGCCAATTAGAGCGACAGGTAAACAGCCAGCTTTTTGAAAGGCTGCTGGTAAGTAATGATATAAAAGCAGTTTTGGCCATTGCAAGGGAAGAAAAGCTGCCATCGGATGCGAAAGAGATTATTAAAGATCCAATGGTATTGGAATTCCTCGGGTTAAAAAGAGAAGTTGGATACTATGAGAAAGACCTTGAAAAGGCCATTATTACACACTTACAGGATTTTTTGCTCGAAATAGGTAATGGGTTTTCGTTTGTAGCCAGACAAAAGCGCATACATATTGAAGGCGATGAATTTTCTATTGATCTTGTTTTTTATAATCGCTTACTGCAATGCTTTGTAATTTTTGAAATTAAAACCAACAAACTCACTCATCAGGATATTGGTCAATTACAGATGTATGTAAACTACTACGACCGATTTGAAAAGCAGGAGTTCGAAAACCCGACTATCGGTATTCTGTTATGTGCCGATAAAAATGATGCGGTAGTTAGAATTACTTTACCAGAAACCAATAAAACCATTATTGCCAGCAAATACCAGCTATATCTGCCAACCGAGCAACAACTGATAGAAGAAATGAAAAAGGAACTTGATAAACTGGATAATGCAGAGAATATTAGCTGATGCGATAAGTTGCGCTTAAGTGAACTATAATAGATTTTCTTTGCACCCTTGCATCTTATGCGCCTAAGTGTGAAATAATTTACGCTGTTAAATACCGCTTAATATCTTTCTCCACATCCCTGCTCTTAATAGTCTCTCTCTTATCGTACAGTTTTTTACCCTTTCCCAACCCGATCTCTACTTTCACAAAATTTTTATCGGTAAAGAAAACTTTCAATGGAACAATGGTGTATCCTTTTTCTTTTATCTTGGCCTGTATTTTTTTTAACTCGCGTTTGTTAAGGAGCAATTTTCTGTCGTGTACTTCAATATGGTTATTGGCTGTACCATGTGTATAAGAAGCAATGAATAAACCCCGTACCCATAATTCACCATCATCAAACATACAGAATGCATCATTGAAACTAAGTTTGCCATCACGTATAGATTTCACTTCCGTTCCCAACAAAACAATCCCCGCAACATATTTATCTTCTATGAAGTAGTGAAAGTAAGCTTGCCGGTTGTTCATTTCTGCCATACCCCCTAGCCCCCTGAAGGGGGAATTAATATTGTTTGCACAACATATGTTGTGCAATGAAATAATTTTATTACGATCCCTTATTAAACTGCTTGCAGATAATATATTTTGAAAACCATACTAACTCCCCCTTCAGGGGGCTGGGGGGTTAACCCCTAAACAACATCGCCAACTGCGCCAGTTTGTCTTTCAGATTTTTTCTGTCGATGATAAAATCAAGAAAACCATGATCTAATAAAAATTCGCTGCGCTGAAATCCTTCGGGCAGGTCTCTTTTAATGGTTTCTTTGATAACGCGTGGTCCGGCAAAACCAATAAGGGCGCCGGGTTCGGCAATATTCAGATCACCCAGCATTCCAAAGCTTGCAGAGATGCCACCAAAGGTTGGATCGGTTAATAGGGAGATATAAGGAAGTTTGGCATCACTCAACTGAGATAATTTACCACTGGTTTTTGCCAGCTGCATCAAACTGAATGCACTCTCCATCATTCTTGCTCCACCGCTCTTACTGATTACGAGGTATGCGTATTTGTGTT
>CANBSW010000070.1 GCA_947372235.1 Chitinophagaceae bacterium
TCAATATTCATCCGCAGGTTTTGCAGAAATATTACCTGGTTTACATTTGGCCAGAAATTACTCGGTTTTAAGTCTGTTTGTTTTTCAAGAAAGGCGAGGGCTTGTTTTTTAGTGGATAAAGGTGTTGTATCGGAATTTTTATTGGCCAATACAGAAAACATATAAAAGAAAGCTATGACCGTGAGGCAGGAGAGACGAACAATATTTTTGAAAGATGTTTTCAATAAAAGCTATGGATAATTTCTGTTATTGTAAAGATAGGCACGCCAAGGCGCAAAGGCGCAGTTTGTGTTGTTGTAATTTGGGATTGATTTTATCCAATAGTTTTAAAAACTGCGCCCTTGCGCCTTAGCGTGCAAATTTTTTCTCGCACAAAGGCACTAAGGCACGGTTTTAATTTCTGCTAAAACAAAGAGCCCGCTTCATTTTTGAAGCAGGCTCTTAAAAACTGTGGTCTATCGTCCGTGGACTATCGACTATTAATATCTGTAAAGATCAGCCTTAAACGGACCGGCTTTAGGAATACCTAAGTATTCAGCCTGAGCATCAGTCAGTTCGTCCAATACAGCGCCAACTTTGGCAAGGTGTAAACGGGCAACTTTCTCATCTAAGTGTTTAGGTAATACATACACTTTGTTCTCGTAGTTCTTGAAATTGGTCCACAATTCGATCTGGGCCAAAGTCTGATTAGAGAAAGAGTTACTCATTACAAAGCTTGGGTGACCGGTTGCACAACCTAAGTTAACCAGACGACCTTCCGCCAATAAGATGATATCTTTTCCTTCAATATTGTACAAATCAACCTGTGGTTTGATCGTATCTTTTGTATGACCATAGTTTTGGTTTAACCAGGCAACATCAATTTCAATATCAAAGTGACCGATATTACAAACGATCGCTTTGTCTTTCATTGAACGGAAATGTTTTTCAGTGATCAGGTCGCGACAACCGGAAGCAGTAACAATGATATCAGCTTCTTTAACAGCTTCAGCCATTGGTTTTACTTCAAAACCTTCCATAGCAGCCTGTAAAGCACAGATAGGATCGATCTCGGTAACAATTACACGACAACCTGCACCTTTCAGAGATAAGGCAGAACCTTTACCCACATCACCATAACCACCTACAACAGCGATCTTACCCGCCATCATCACATCAGTAGCACGACGGATCGCATCTACCAATGATTCCTGACAACCATATTTGTTATCGAATTTAGATTTTGTAACAGAGTCATTAACATTGATCGCAGGAATTGGTAAAGTACCTTTCGCCATACGCTCATACAAACGGTGAACACCGGTTGTTGTTTCTTCAGATAAACCTTTGATGTCTTTGATCAACTCAGGATAAACATCAAATACCATATTGGTTAAATCACCACCATCATCAAGGATCATATTCAAAGGACGGTCTGCACCACCAAAGAATAATGTCTGTTCAATACACCAATCAGCTTCTTCCTGAGATTGTCCTTTCCATGCAAAAACACCAATACCTGCAGCAGCAATAGCAGCGGCAGCCTGATCCTGTGTAGAGAAGATATTACAAGAACTCCATTTTACTTCAGCACCCAGAGCAACCAGTGTTTCAATTAACACAGCGGTTTGGATGGTCATGTGTAAACAACCGGCAACACGGGCGCCTTTCAAAGGCTGGCTTGGACCGTATTCGGCGCGGATAGACATAAGACCTGGCATTTCTGCTTCAGCTAAACGGATCTCTTTGCGACCCCAATCAGCCAAACTCATATCAGCCACTTTATAAGGAAGGCTGAAATCGATGTTTTTTATTGACATATTATGTGTTTTAAGTAGCACAAAAGTAGTTTTACAGAATAAAATACCATATTATTTTTATTTTTTGGAATAAATGTGCTGTTTTAATAACTTTATAAAGGATAAAATGCATTTTTCCCATGCCCAAACAACTCAAAACAGCCGAATCCACTAATAACACTTTTTCGTTGGATGAAAAGGATCTGGCAATACTTCGGATACTCCAACAGAATGCCCGTGCTACGGTGAAGGAAATTTCTGATAAAGTGCATTTGAGCACCACTCCCGTTCATGAAAGAATTAAGCGGATGGAAGAGACCGGTGTGATCAGGCAATACGCCACACTTCTTGATCATTCAAAAGTAAAAAAGGGGTTGATGGTGATCTGTTATGTTTCGTTAAAACAACATAACAAAAATGCCGGCGCTAAATTCATCAAGAGCATTCACGAATTGAATGAAGTGATTGAATGTTACAATATTTCCGGCGAGTTTGATTTTATGCTGAAAGTAGTAGCCGAAAGCATGGATGCTTATTACGATTTTCATGTAAATAAATTAAGCCAGGCTGAAAATATTGGCCATGTGCAAAGTGTATTTGTGATGGGGGTGATTAAGCAGACGCATGTTTTGGTTTATTAGTTGGTTGGTTTATTCGTTTACTTGTTTATAAAAGTGTTGTGATATTAAAATAACCCAATTATAATAAAAAATCTCTGCGATTCCTCTGCATCTCATAATCTCTGCGGTGAAAAGAACTGCTTGGTTTTAGTGAGTAGACCAATATTCCAGACTTTTTTCACCAGCCGCTGAGTAGCAGAGGATTCGCAGAGAACTGATGCATTTAAGTAGCACGGCACGTTAGTTTATAAGTATTGTGCAGTTACCAACCAATAAACAAGTAAACCAATAAACTATTTTCTCCTGAAGAGCTTCTTATTTAACCAATGACCCGCATAAGCACCGGCAACACCAACGGCTGCACCAACAATTACATCAGAAGGGTAGTGTTCTCCCAGATAAAGCCTTGAATAACCAACGCTGGTTGCCCAAACAAAAGCCGGTACTGTAATGTACCATTTTTTATAAATGAGCGATAGAGAGGTTGCAGTTGCAAATGACAACGAAGTATGCGCTGAGGGAAATGATTTGCCATTTTCAGAAGCATCATACGGAAATACATCGAAAGGATATTTTTGATAAGGCCTTTGTCTGTTGGTAATGATCTTGAGTGCTTCAGTGGCAACTACAGTAGCGGTAATACCAAGCAATATTTCAACTGATTTTGATTTGAGGCTGCTGTCTTTATTAATCAGCCCAATCACAAACATTCCCGCGGGGATGCCTACTGATAATGGCTCTGCTGTTGATGAAACTCCTTTCCATAAAGAACTTGATGGAGGATTGTGATTGATGCTTTTGAGCAGATTAATATCCCAGTTTTGTGCATGGGTAGTATTGATGCAAAAAACAGTTGCTGCTATGCAGATCAGTTTTGCAATACTGGTCAGTTTAATTCTCATTAGATTAAATTCTGTAAACTTTCTTCAATGGTTTTAATTCTTGCTTCTGCGTCAGACATTTTTTTTCTTTCCAGATCTACCACTTCAGGTTTTGCATTTTGAACAAAACGTTCGTTGCTTAGTTTTTTAGAAACGCTTTCAAGAAATTTTTTCTGATAGTCAAGGTCTTTGAGCAATTCGTTTTTCAATGCACCTGTATCCAGTTTTTGTTCTGTTTCAATGAAGAACTTGTCTTTCTCAACGGCTACAACTATGGTATTTGAAACAGTTGCTTCTGTGTAAGAAATACTTTCTGCATTTACCTGCTTCAATAAAATATTTTCAATGGCTTTGTAATTGGCTGTAGATTCGGTTTGTATATGAAGTTTGATGGATTCTTTTGGTTTCAATTGGTTCTTATTCCTTGCGTCGCGTAATGCTGAGATCACTTGCTTTAATAATTCTCCAGCTTCCAGAATCGATTTATCAAAAGGTTGAAGCAGTGCAACTTGTTTTACACAAAGATCATCCTGCTTGTTTTGCAATAGGTGATAAATCTCTTCTGTAATAAATGGCATGAAGGGATGCAATAATTCCATCAGCTCTTCAAAATAGGCAACGGTTTTTTCATAAACATCTTTGTCTATAGGTTGCTCAAAACCGGGTTTCACCCATTCCAGGTACCAACTGCAGAAATCATCCCAGATCAATGAGTAGATGGTTTTCAAAGCTTCGCTTAAACGAAACTGGTTCATCATTTCATCCACATCTGCTTTTACCTGATTGAGGCGGTGTTGGAACCAGCGGATGGCGAAATCGTGAGTCGTGAGTCGTGAGTCGTGAGTAATGTTTCCCAATCCCTCATTCACGACTGACGTCTCACGACTCACTTCATACGCCTGCCGTCCTTCCCACATCTTAATCAACTTCAGCGCATTCCAAAGTTTATTATTAAAATTTCTTCCCTGTTCCAAAGCAGACTCATCAAACAAAATATCATTACCTGCCGGAGAAGCGATCATGATACCAAAACGGGTGGCATCTGCACCGTAGGTATCAATCAATCCCAATAAATCAGGACTATTGCCCAACTGCTTGCTCATTTTTCTACCCTGACTGTCTCTAACCATTCCGGTAAAATAAACATCAGTAAATGGCTGTTGGTCTTTAAATGCATAACCGGCCATGATCATTCTTGCTACCCAAAAAAATATGATGTCTTGTCCTGTAACCAATGTTGTGGTTGGATAGTAATAATTATAATCAGGATTGCCGGGGTTACTGATGCCTTTAAAAACTTCCATCGGCCAAAGCCATGAAGAGAACCAGGTATCTAAGCAATCTTCATCCTGTTGTATATCATTAATAGTAAGAGTGGCGTCTTGTGTAATTAGTTTTTGCAGTGCCTCTTCTTTAGATGCGGCAACGGCAAAACTTCCATCAGCAGTATAATACGCAGGAATCTGTTGTCCCCACCAAAGCTGGCGGCTGATGCACCAGTCTTTGATATTTTCCATCCAATAACTGTAGGTGTTTTTCAGTTTTGCAGGATGAAATTTAATTTGATCAGTTGCAACAGAATCTATCGTGCCGGGGTTTTGACCTATGAATTTCTTCATATCCATAAACCATTGCAATGATAAGCGACTTTCAATAACGGCACCTGTTCTTTCACTTGTACCAATCTGTCCTTTGTAATCTTCAATTTTTTGGATCTGATTGATCGCGGATATATCAGTTACGATCTTTTTTCTAAGATCAAACCTGTCAATTCCATTATATGATAACACCAATTCAGACGGGTTGTCTTCTGCTAATTCTTCAGCAGTAAATCTACCTTCCGAATCTAAAGTATTCAATGCTTTCAGGCCATGTTTCTTGCCGAGTTCGTTATCATTTTTGTCATGGGCAGGTGTAATTTTTAATGCACCGGTTCCAAATTCTGCATCTACATATTCATCAGCAATTACCGGTATTTTTCTGTTGATGATGGGAACGATTACGTGCTTTCCAACAAAATTTTTATACCGTTCATCTGTGGGATTTACACAAATGGCTACATCACCCAAAATGGTTTCCGGTCGGGTGGTAGCAACGGTGATACTGCCGCTGCCATCAGTTAATGGGTAGCTTACATAATATAATTTAGAATCGATCTCTTTAAAAATAACTTCCTCATCACTCAATGCAGTTTTACCAACGGGATCCCAGTTTACCATTCGCAGTCCGCGGTAAATGATGCCTTCATTATGTAGTTTGATGAAGATTTCAATAACGGCTTTGTAATACGCTGGGTCCATAGTGAAAGAAGTCCTGTTCCAGTCCAGACTACATCCCAGTTTTTTTAACTGCTGCAGAATGATGCCGCCATATTTGTCTTTCCATTCCCATGCATATTTCAAAAACTCATCACGAGTAAGGGAAGATTTGGTAATTCCTCTTTCGCGAAGCATACCTACCACTTTTGCTTCGGTAGCAATAGAAGCATGATCCGTTCCCGGAACCCAGCAGGCATTTTTTCCGTGCATCCTCGCCCTGCGAACCAGGATATCCTGAATAGAATTATTCAAACAATGCCCCATATGCAATACACCGGTAACATTGGGCGGAGGAATCACAACGGTATATGGCTCCCTGTCATCAGGTTTGCTGCTGAAATAATCTTTGTCCAGCCAATATTGGTACCATTTGGCTTCTACTTCGTTGGGGATGTAATTCTTACTTAATTCCATGTTATGCTGAATGCTGAATGCTGAATGCTGAATGCTTAACACAAATATGCATTAAGCTTTATGCATTTTGCATTTGGCCTTTAAAATGTTTGCAAAAGTAAGGAAAATAGGGGTTAATGCTGAATGCGTAAGGCTTAATGCCCAATGCTTTTTCTTGCCTGTTGCATTCAGCATTCGGCATTCAGCATACTAATGCGTAAGAAGATGAACACTTTTTTCAAGTACAATCTCAGAAAAAACAGAAATGGTTTCAGATTCAGATGTGGTTGGGGTAGGTTGCGCAGTTTCTGAAGGTTTTGAAAGGGTAAGTGCTGTACAGCATTGACTTACTTTTTTACTTACATCTTTTACTGCCTGTCCACCCGAATGGTTGCAGGCTGTAAAGAAAAGGAGTAGTAAAAAGCTAAGCAGGTATTTCATATCGTTGGTATGCGGTTTCAAAAATAATCAGTATGCCTGTTAATCTTTGTTAATTAAGGTAAACGGTTGTTTAAATAAAAAGTTACAGCTTACATATAATATTTATTGGTAGCCTTTTGAGGCATTTTATTACAATAGTCACCGTGTTTTTGTTTTTTGGGCAAAAGCAGGCTACTTTTTCTCAAAAGGCGTCAGGTTGAAGAGGATCGTTAGGAAGGATCAATAAATATGTCGCCCCTTCCATTCAAAATAAGCAATGAGAACGATGATGATAAAGATCACGATGCCGGCAGCAGTCAAGACCTTTTTCTCATTCAATACTGTGTGATGTTTCGATGGTTCCATAACAGCTGGTTAAACGGGTTATGCTATCCGAACTATCTGTGTAAAAAAGCCTTTCTGGGGTATGACCTTGTCGCCAAAACACCGCCAATCTGTAGAAATAAAAATATTAATGGTAAAATAAACAGTAAATACCGAATTTGCAAGGTTATTTTGTGCACATGCAGTTTGCAATTGTAGATATAGAAACCACAGGCGGTTTTCCGCAACAACACGGTATTACCGAGATCGCTATTGTATTACATAATGGTACAGAAATAGAGGGTAAGTATGATACATTGGTAAATCCACACCAACCCATTCCGCCATTTGTGGCTAATATGACGGGTATTTCTGATGCAATGGTGGCTGTGGCCCCAGATTTTTCTGAAGTAGCTCCTTATATCTATAACCTGTTGAAAGACAGGATATTTGTTGCCCATAATGTAAATTTCGATTACTCTTTTGTAAAACATCACCTCAAAGAAGCCGGTTTTGAGTTACAAACGCCTAAGCTTTGTACCATCAGATTGAGCCGCAAAGTTTTTCCCGGATTCAGAAAATACGGACTGGGTAGTTTGTGCAGGGAATTGGGAATTACGATAGAGAACCGTCACCGTGCCGGTGGCGATGCATTGGCAACAGCCGAGGTGCTGGATATGGTGATTCGTAACAATGGCGGAATGTTGATCAGCGAAATGCTGAAAAAAGAGAACAAAGACCAGATTCTTCCCGCCAATTTGCCGGCAGATCATGCAAAAACTTTGCCCGAAGTGCCGGGTGTTTATTATTTCCATGATAATAAAGGCAAAGTGATTTATGTAGGCAAGGCTAAAAATCTGAAGAAAAGAGTGGTGAGTCATTTTACCGGGCTTGATATCTCTAAAAAACGGCAGGATTTTTTACGTAGCATTTATTCCATTACACATACGGTTTGCCCAACGGAGTTTATCGCCTGTTTATTTGAAAGTGTTGAGATCAAACGTTTATGGCCCATCTATAACAAAAGTCAGAAAAGGTATGAGCAGCTATGGGGTATTTATCAGTTTGAAGATAATAAAGGCTACCAGCGTTTGGCAATCGATAAAAAAAGAAAATATTCCTCACCGGTAGCATCCTTTGCATTATTGGTAGATGCACACCGTACTTTATGGAAATTGGTAAAAGAGTTTGAGCTGCATCCTGTGCTTTGTTTTTTAGACAATACACCTGCCAAAGAACTTCCTGATATTGGTCATTACAATCAATCGGTAGAAAATGCATTGGAATGGATGCATGCGCAGAAAGAAACGTTTTTGATCCGTGAAAAAGATGGGTGTGTATTGGTAGAAGAGGGTAAGTTTTATGGGATGGGGCATGTTCCCAAAGACACAGATATTTCTGCTATTGCCTCTGTAAAAGAATTGTTGATTGAATACCCGGAGAATGAGGTGATCCGATCTATGATCAGAAACTTTGCAGAGAAACATCCAGCCAAAGTGATTAAGATCGCCTGATTGTCAGGGCTTGATCTTCAGCATTACAGCCTCATTAATGTCTTCTGTGGAAGAGAGTGTGATCTCATAACGTTTTTTATTACAGGTAAGTACAACCAGCGCTGTATTGGGTGGGATCAATCCCATATTATTTGCAAAAAGTTCCAAAACATGGTCATGCCCCATTTGGTCTGAAAGATCGATATTAAGGGAAGCTGATTTAGTGCTTAAAAGCTGTTTGTCTACAATTACCTTCCCATCCAACAGTAAAGTGGCAATGTCTCCATCAATTTCGCCATTATCGTATAATTCAATTTTAAAACAACAGGTATCCAGTGTGATCGTTCTGCGGATTTTTGTTTTTCGGGGTAATTCAATTTCCGGTTGAGAAATAGCAGGGTTATTTGCAGCGATAATAGTTGAATTGTTTTCCGATGGATTATCTGAGTAAACAATTTTCTTATTCCTTGCCAGGGCATCATCAAGACTTTCCTTAACTGGTTTGGCTTTTTTCTCAGCGTTTGATTTGCGTTCTTTCTTTTTTCCTTCAATGGTTGACCATGCAAGTATTTTTTCTATTTCTTTTATCCGGGTAGTTGTGTTTTCTTCTTCAAATCGAATTCTCATAGGTAGTAAATGAGCTATGTTCTTGTCTGAAACATACGTTGATAAGCCGCCCAATAGCGTTGTTTCTGCCCATAATTCCTCAGTTGATCTGTTTAAATTGATGTCCGGTGTACAGAGAATGATAATCTTGTTGGGTTCCGCCCTATAGGAAAAATTGTAGTATACACTATCAGGTTTTCTAAAAGTCAGGTATGCTTCCGATTCATTACCACCTGATCTGATATGCGTCAAGATCAATAATAAAGAACTTTTTGACGAGTCGTAATTGCCGCTCACTAAAAAATTCTGGATTTGAATTTCATCGGCAAACATGGGAGAGGATTCCCGATAGGTTGTAATTAAATTTCCTGAAACTTTTCCTGTTTGACTGATAAAGAATGTTAACTTTTTTTCTGCTTTCTTTTTTTTAATAACAGTGGTGATTGCCAGTCCTGGCATATATTCGCCGACCCCATTTCTGACACCCAAAAAGCTTTGGGCAGAAGACGGGAAAACCAGGAATGGGAACAGTATAAGGAGGCTTAGTTTGAGCATAAATAAAATGAGCGAACGTTTTATTTATGTTTGAAACGACAAAAAAGAAGAAATAGTATTGAAGTATCATTAAAACACACTTAAGTTATTATGTCGGAATTCGCTCCAGTCATCGCATCAAAGCTCCGGATCAGTACAAAACAGGTAGAAGCGGTATTACAATTATTCTCAGAAGCAGCCACTATTCCATTCATAGCCCGTTATCGAAAAGATATGACGGGCGGATTGGATGAGGTCCAGATATTGGCCATACAGGATGAAGCCAGATTTTTAAAAGAATTTTCTGAGCGAAAAGCATTTATCGAAAAATCCATCACCGAACAGGGGAAAATGACGGATTATTTACAGGGAAAGATCAATGCCGCAACAACACTGGTAGAACTGGAAGATATCTATCTGCCTTATAAATCAAAAAGAAAAACCAAAGCACAAACAGCCCGTGAAAATGGCCTGGAGCCATTGGCTTTATTGATGCTGGAGCAGGGGGGGGCTGATATTGTTGCAGAAGCTGTAAAATATCTTAATGAAAAAATAACTACAACCGACGAAGCTTTACAGGGAGCCAGGGATATCATTGCAGAAACTGTGAATGAAGATGTAAACCTTCGTGCAAAATTGCGTAAGCTTTTTGAAGACAAAGCAACCCTGCAAAGCAAAGTGCTTGCCGATAAAGAAACGGAAGGAATTAAATACAAGGACTATTTCGATTTTTCTGAACCGATCTATAAAATTCCATCACACAGAATTTTGGCTGTGCTGCGCGGATTTTTAGAAGGCTTTTTACGAATGAGTATTTTGCCTTTTGAAGAAGAGGCGTTGGAATTGTTGGAGAAAGATTATGTAAAAGCATTAACTCCCTCTACCGAGCATGTTAAAAAAGCCATTCGCGATGCTTACAGAAGATTACTGCAACCAAGCCTGGAAAGCGAATTCAGAACGGCATTGAAACAAAAAGCAGATGAAGAAGCCATCACGGTTTTTGCGGAAAATCTGAGACAGTTATTATTGAGTTCACCTTTGGGCAGCAAAAGAATTTTGGCAATAGATCCGGGTTATAGAAGTGGCTGTAAAGTAGTTTGTCTGGATGAAAAAGGCGAGTTACAAAAAACAGACCTGATCTATGTGCATGAAGCCAATCGTATTTATGAAAGCGAACACAAGATCAAAGAATTGGTTGCGAAATATCAAATTGAAGTATTTGCGATTGGTGATGGAACAGCGGGAAGAGAAACAGAACAGTTCATAAAAAAAATGAATCTCGGATTGCCTGTGTTTCTGGTGAATGAAGATGGTGCTTCGGTATATTCTGCTTCAGAAACAGCACGCGAAGAATTTCCTGAGTATGATGTTACGGTGAGAGGTTCTGTAAGTATTGGCAGGCGATTGATGGATCCTTTGGCTGAGCTTGTAAAGATAGATCCTAAAAGTATTGGTGTTGGCCAGTACCAGCATGATGTAAATGCTTTTCGCTTAAAGGAAAGACTGGATCAAACGGTTGTGAGTTGTGTGAATAGTGTTGGTGTAAACCTGAATACCGCCAGTAAACATTTACTGGGTTATGTAAGTGGCATTGGTGCTACGCTTGCAGAGAATATTGTAAAGCATCGCAATGAACTGGGTAAGTTTACAAACAGGGAACAATTGTTGAAAGTGCCACGTTTGGGTGGAAAAGCATATGAGCAATGTGCGGGTTTTTTACGCATTACGGATGGAGAAAATCCATTGGATGCAAGTGCCGTGCATCCGGAAACCTATTCATTGGTTACAAAAATGGCAACTGATGCAGGGGTGGATGTAAAAGAGATTATTGGTAATGAAGAATTACTGAAAAAGATAGAACCTAAAAAATATGTGTCGGAACTGTTTGGTGAATTAACCATTAAAGACATTCTCAACGAATTAAAGAAACCCGGTCTTGATCCACGTAGCGAACTGGAACAATTTGAGTTTGCCAATATTTATAAGATCGAAGATGTTCATGTTGGAATGATCGTGCCCGGTTCTGTTACCAACCTTACCCGTTTTGGTGCATTCATTGATATTGGTGTGAAACAGGATGGATTGGTTCATGTGAGCGAGATTGCCCATAAATACATTACAGATCCGGCAGAAGTTTTGAAGTTGGGACAAAAAGTGAATGTGAAAATCATGGAAGTGGATGTAGCGAGGAAGAGGATTGCTTTGTCGATCAAACAAACTGAAGACGCACCGGAGAGAAGTCAAAATTCAAAAGTAAAAAGTCAAAAATTTGAAGGAAGGAAACCGGAACCTCAGAAGGAAGTGAGTGTGGAGGATGCTTTGAGTGCGTTGAGGAATAAGTTTAGGAAATGATAGGGTGAATGGGCAATATTTTCTTTACCAAAATAAACTCACCATTCACCATTGCCCATTCACAAAAATCATATCTTGTCACCACAAATTAACTCCATGAAAAGAATACTCTTAGCAGCAACGGTTTCTATCTTATTGATCAATGCCAATGCACAGACCAAAGTAAATCCGGTGATCAAAAAATTTGGTACGGTAACAGAAGTGCCCTTTTCAGTTGAAAATCCAGATACGAAACTGGATTATAAAGTGATTGTAGAAGTGAGTTCAGATAATACCAAGCCTGAAGTAGTTCATGAGTTTTTTGAGAAAGTGGCTGCTGTAGTTAACCTGCATGCATTGGGTGGGGTGCCTGCCAATAAATTTCATTTGATCATGGTAATACATGGTCCGGCTGCGCAGTTTGTGATCAATAATGATGAGTACAAGAAAAAATTCAATGTAGATAATCCCAATGTTCCGCTGTTTAAAGAATTGAAAGAGGCGGGTGTGAAAATATTTGTATGTGGTCAATCACTCAATAAGAGAGGAATCCCTAAAGAAAATGTAACTCCGGAAGTTAGTCCGGCACTTTCTGCGATTACTACTTTAACTACGTATCAGTTGAAGGGGTATTCGGTGTTGAAATATTAAACAAGCATTTTTGAGAAGTAAAAAAAATAGAATACCAAACCGTGCCTCTGTGCCTTTGTGCGAAAATTTATTCTCTCACAAAGGCAGAGGCACGGTTTTTTAGGGTACTAAATTCCTGATCTCTTTGTTTTCGTAGATTATTTTTGACCCTCCTTCAAATCCTGCTTTAATCATGACTTGGGCGAGTTCTTCGGAGCTGAGTCCGATATTGGGATAGACCTTGCTTAAGAACGGTTTGTACAAAGCCCTGAATACTTTGTATAAAGTATTAGGTTCTATCCTTGGTGTAACCGGATAAATATATCCGGGCCTGAATATAGAGAGTTGCTTGAATTGTAAATTGATGAGTATGTTTTCTGCTATGCCTTTATCCAAAGCAAACATTACTTTCGATTTTTCTGATGAATCGGCTCCCTGACCGCTTAAAAAAACAAAGCTTGCATTAGGGCTATTCTTTTTCAAACATGCTGCAAATGCCTGTGTATAGTCAACCGTAATTTTCCTGAATTCATCCCTTGGTACGGCACCGGTGTAAACGCCGATGCAGAAAAAACAAATGTCCTGATTAGCGAAAGAGGCTTCTATGGCCGAATAATCTAAAAAATCATTGTGTAATACTTCTTTGAGTTTTGGATGAGTAATGCCGATTGGTTTACGGGTGATGGATGTGATCGTTTGAACATCATCCCTCAATAAACAATATTCCAGGATCAAATTACCGATCATTCCATTTGTGCCTGTGATAAGAATGGTTTTCATTTAATAACATTTAATATTCCGGATTTACCCCAACATAATTCGATGGAGTAATGGCTCTTAATTCTTTCTTAATAGCCGCACTCACTTTCAATCCACCAATAAAATCCTGAATCGCTTTCTTATCTATTTTATGATTGCCACGGGTTAAATCTTTCAAAGCTTCATAAGGATTAGGATAATTTTCGCGGCGTAAAATGGTTTGGATAGCTTCTGCTACAACTGCCCAGTTATTTTCGAGGTCCTCTTTTAATTTTGCTTCATTGAGTACCAGTTTGCTCAAACCTTTTTCAAGCGACTTTAAAGCAATGGCAATATGGGCTACAGGTACTCCAATATTTCTTAACACCGTTGAATCTGTAAGATCGCGCTGTAAACGACTTACGGGTAGTTTGGCTGATAAATGCTCCAGTAAAGCATTTGCCATACCAAGGTTACCTTCTGCATTTTCAAAATCGATCGGGTTTACTTTATGTGGCATGGCCGATGAACCCACTTCGCCTTTTTTGGTTTTTTGCTTAAAGTAATCCATACTGATATAGGTCCAGATATCCCTGCACAGATCCATCAGAATATTATTAATGCGTTTGATCGCATCAAAATGTGCCGCCAAGCTATCATAATGTTCTATCTGAGTGGTAAACTGCATGCGCTGTAATCCCAAAATATCCTCTACAAAAGCATTGCCCAATACTACCCAGTTCTTTTTAGGAAAAGCAACATGATGGGCATTGAAATTACCGGTAGCCCCGCCAAATTTTGCGGCATAAGGAATGCTGGAAAATAATTCGATCTGGTTGTTCACTCGCTCTACAAATACCATGATCTCTTTGCCCAATCTGGTGGGTGATGCCGGTTGCCCATGTGTACGTGCCAGTAATGATATGTTTTTCCATTGTGCCGCCAATTGGTACAGGTTATTTTGCAGATTGATCACTGAAGGCAGGTATTCATGTTCCATACAATGCTTCCAGCTTAAAGGGATGGCTGTGTTATTAATATCCTGAGAGGTAAGGCCAAAATGGATCCATTCCTTCAGTTGCGGAATGCCAATTTTATCCAGTTGTTCTTTCAGAAAATACTCAACCGCTTTAACATCGTGGTTAGTGATGGATTCGATCTGTTTGATCTGCTGCGCATAATCTGTACTAAATTCATCCAACACTTTCTTTAGTCCCAATCTAGCTTTTGGAGATAGTTTGAAGAATTTCTGGTCGGCCAGAAAGAAAAAATATTCGATCTCCACCAAAACACGGTATTTGATCAGGGCATATTCAGAAAAATACTCGTCGAGGTGGTTAACCTGTTTGCGGTAACGGCCATCGATGGGGGAGACTGCAGTGAGAGCGGTAAGTTCCATTAGGAATTAGAAATTAATAATTATAAATTAAGAATTAGTGTAACTGTTTTTCGATCCCTCATGGTAATTTTTAATTATTAATTCCTAATTATTAATTACTAAATGGGTTTCTTTGCTGCAAAATTAGACGAATTGAACAAGAGAATACGTGTTGGGGCAGTAAGTTATTTAAATACCCGGCCCTTATTGTTTGGATTGAAGCGTTCGGGGTTAATGGACAGGATAGAGCTGATTGAAGAATACCCCGCCCGTATTGCCGCTATGTTACTGAATGATGAGATTGATGTGGGCCTGGTTCCGGTAGCTATCATACCTTTATTAAAGGAGAGCCATATTATTACGGATTATTGTATTGGCGCAGTTAGCGAAGTAGCCTCTGTTGCGCTTTTCAGCGAAGTGTCTGTTGAAGAGGTTACAAAGGTTTTGCTGGATTACCAAAGTCGTACATCAGTTAATCTGGCCAAGATTTTATTAAAGGAGTATTGGAAAAAAGAAGTGATTCTGGAAGACGCCAAAGAAGATTTTCGCTCCCAAATTAAAGGAACTACGGCAGGGATCGTGATTGGCGACAGGGCTTTAGAACAAAGAAAAACTTCGAAATACACTTACGATCTGGCTTCTGCCTGGATAGATCATACCGGATTGCCCTTTGTTTTTGCCGCCTGGGTGGCCAATAAGCCTTTGGGGGAAGATTTTGAAGACGCTTTTAATCGTGCCAATGGTTATGGGGTTTCTCATATTAACGAAGTGGTATCAGAAATAAACTATGATGGGTATGATCTTACCAAATATTACACAGAGAATATCAGTTATAGATTGGATGAGGAAAAGCGAAAAGGGCTGGCTTTGTTTCTTGAAAAACTGGGGAACAGATGAACAAGGAATGATGAAGTAGAAAGCAAAATATTTCCCCTCCTCGCTTGCGAGAAGGGGTGCCCAAGCGGCTTAGCGGTGGGCGGGGTGGTGACTTAGTAATCTTATTCGATATTTTTAAGCCATGAACGGTATTTCCATTATTACCATTTGTTTTAATAACCTGCAAGACCTGCAAAGAACCTGTGCATCGGTTGATGGCCAGGATCGATTACCGGATGAACACTGGATTATCAATGGGTCTACCACAAAAGATATCGAACAATGGCTGGTATCTACTCCACAACCTGCTTATCGTAAATGGATCAATGAAAGAGACAAAGGAATTGCAGATGCATTTAATAAAGGAATAGAGAAGGCTTGCTTTGAAATTACCCAACTCTTGAATTCTGGAGATTGTCTGGCATCTAACGACGTATTAAGTGCTGTTGCAGGTGTATTTGATAAAGATCCTTTGTTGCAATGGATCAGTGGAAATATTCAAATGATGAGGGGAGGTAAACAGGTTGTTGTTGGGAAGCCTTTTGATCAGCACAAAGTTTACCGGGGAATGCGCAGTGTTTCACACCCTACCTGGTTTGTAAAAAAGCAGGTGTACAATCAGGTTGGCTTATACAACAGTGATTTTAAAATTGCGATGGATTATGACATGATGTGCCGTATAGCTGACAAACCCTATGCATATCTCAATAAAATAATATCCGTTTTTGATGATACAGGCGTTAGCTCTCAAAACTATCTGCGTTCATTGAAAGAGAACCGGAAGGTATATGAATCGCATTACGGATTTTCTTTTCAGCTTTTGATCTGGCAGTTCCGTTTAAAGCTGTTGCATTATTTATTGCAAACTTCTTTTGGTAAATGGTTATTTGGTCTAAAGAAAAAGTTAGGGTTAGAAAACTTTTAGAAACCTTCTGCGATAACTCTGCTTCTCCGCATCTCTGAGTTGATTTTTTTATATTGACCTTTTCAAATCAATGACTTTTTTCACCGCAGAGCCGAAGAGTAAGAAGAGTTTGCGCGGAGAATTATTTTTGAGTGTAATGATTGTGTATCGCCAGAATAACTTTTTCTGCTTTCACAGAAGCATAAGGAATATCCACTACAAATTCATATTTGCTAAGCACCAGTTCTTCATTTTGTAATTCAGCCGCTACATCATCAGGATACACTGCATAAAAATTGGGTGAGATTTCAGCAGGGTAGGGTGCAAATCTTTTATATTGTGAGCCATTAAAAACGCCAAATACCGTACATCCCACCGCAGCTGCCAAATGAACAGAACCGGTATCTACAGACAATAAACATTGTGCATTTTGTAACACTGACATCATTTCTGTTAGTGAGGTTTTTCCGGTAAGATCAGTGATCGGATTTTTATAAAGTGCTGCAAAGGCGCTGGTATATCTCTCATCATTTTTAGTGCCCGCTAATACAGCTGTCCAGCCAAAATTTTCGTAGATATAATTAGCCACCAGTACAAAATGTTCTGCCGGCCAGATTCTTTTTGCGCTTCTTGATCCGGGAAATACTACAAAATATTTTTCAGGTAATGTGAATGATAGCACGGGCAACAATCCGCCATCGATAACTGTATTGGAAACGGTTGAATGATCCTGTGTTATAAACTCAGTAAATAATTTATTTCTGTAAAATTCGAAAAGGGGTTTTTCCGGATGATAGTATAAGTGTGCATATAAACTTCTGTCGTAACCTATTTCATAGGAATGCACACTTTCCTGATTGGCTACCATGCCAAAAGTAAGTGGTGATTTAGCTGCTCTTACAATACTGTCGTCGTAGCGTTTGTCTCTTGAATAGGTAGGATTGATCACTACCTCATAATGTTCATGAAAGATCTGTTTCAAAAAACGATAACGGTAACCCATGTCTTTCTTGAACCGGATCTTATCCATCCAACATGCTTGATGTACCCATTTTGCATCAAACGTATTAAAGAGTGTTTTCCAACTTTGGTTGCCGCAAAAATGGATCTCATAATCATTAAATCTTTCTGCTTGTGTGATCTCTTTAAGAAAAGAATGCCAAAGCATATAATCGCCAATTTCATCAACCCTAACAATCAGTAATTTCTTTTTCACGGGTTGTTTACGAAAGCCAAAACGGGCCAGTCTTAAAACAACATCGTATATATTTCCTTTCAGTTTGTTCATTCAGGCTAAAAATAATGGTTGATAGTAACTGTTACAAAGTTAATCATTACAGATACTCTTCTGATAATTGTATTTCATGGAGTTTCGACTGAATTATTTAGTTCCACCACAAATTTTCCAATACAATGGGCAAATTAGGCAACTGGAAGAAACACTGAACACCAAACTCAGACGCACACTTTATGTAGAAAATATTTCACAAAGCCCTGAACCTTGGTGCCAAGCTTATGGCGCTCATCCACAACTTTTATTTTTTCAAAATTGCTTTAAATATACCATCGGGCTGTACAGAAGTAAATGCATCAGCCCTGCTCCCGCCCATTTGAAAAGTTATGGTGTACCCTTGCTTATTTTTAACTGTAAAAACATTTTTTGAAACAGGCGTTAGTTCATCATCTCCCTGACCTGGAACTTTTGCCAACAATTTTCCTTCCCGTATTTCCAGATTAACTTCAATATTATATGCTTCCAAAATATAGATACCTGCATATTTTTCTAACTCATTTCCAGAAAGGGCAAATTTTTGTGAATGAGTAAGCGCATTTAGTTTGCTTTGAATAGCAACATCATTTTTAATGGCTAATGCTTTTTTGTAGTACCTTATAGCATTGATTGAATCATGCTTTGCCATTGAATAGTCGGCATAAGAATCATACACATTATTACTGCCAGGATAGTTTTCAATATTTAATTGAAATAAAGCTTCTGCTCTATCATATTGTTTTTTTAGCAGCGCATCATAACCTATATAATTTATAAATGCTTCGGGTGCAGCATTTTTATATCCCATTTCATTTGAGATCTTATTGTAATGCTGTTTATATTTTGTTGCAATGATGGATGTAGAATCTTTTAGATCCTTTTCTGTAATATCGATAAGATAATAATCAAAAATAAACCGTAAACCATCGTATTCACTTATTAATGGTACCGAAGCATGACTTTCTTTTTCATAATATTTAAGTGAATATTTTAAGCCGGTATTAGAAGAGGCTTTCATACAGTTATCCAATTTAAAGATAGATCGGATATGCTGCGTTTCTGTTGACTTATCTTTTTCCAACTTTGTCAAATTCATTCCTTTAGGCATTGTGTTGGCTGTACCTATGAACAGTCGGGTACCCTGCAATTTTTTATTGCGTATTTGAGCTATCGCATTATTTAAAAACTTTTCACCATCATACCACATACTTGGGTCAATGGCAATATATGCATTAAATAATTTTGGCGAATTTGTAAGGATGTCAATGGCTGTAAGCCCTCCAAGAGAATGCCCAACCAATAGTCTGTATGGTGCAGTGTTGTAATTTTTGTCCACATACGGCATTAGCTCATTCTCCAAAAAATTCACAAACGGATTTGCTTTGGCATGGTTATCAGCTGTAACTAAAGATGGCGTAAGGTCTCTTTGCCGGTTGGTATTTTCTATACCAACCACAATCATTTCAGGTAAAACTGCATTTCCATTAGCCTGACTTAATTGTTGTATAATCCCTACGGTTGATAGAAAATGAGCTTCTCCATCCAATACATAGATGACAGGATAACGTTTACCTGCAATCGGGCTTATTGCTGTTTGAGCTGGATTGTAAATCCAGATTTTTCTATTTTCTTTTAATATATTGGAGAAAATGGTCATTTTTTTCCCAACTGAAATGTTTTCTTCATTTTGAGCATTTGCAGCAATATGGGTAGCTGCGAGGAAAATAATTACTACTATCTTCTTCATAAAAATTTGATTTTTTTTAGGCTTCAACATATTCGAGAATATCGGCAGGTTGACAATCTAATGTTTTACAAATGGCTTCTAATGTGCTAAATCGAATTGCTTTTGCTTTCCCGGTTTTCAGTATAGACAAATTTGAAAGTGTTAAACCCACTTTTTCTGACAGTTCATTTAACGACATTTTTCTTTTTGCCATCATTACGTCTAAGTTTACAATAATTGGCATAGTTTATACAGTTAAATCGTTTTCTTCCTGAATTTCGATTCCACGTTTGAAAATTTGAGAAATGATGTAAATAATCCCAGCCAGGAAAAGATATTCATCTCCGCTGTTGATAGTTGCTAACCGTATGCCCGTTGCATCCAAGAGGTAATAAGTATAGATCTTCCAGAAAATATTGCTTACTATCCAAACACCAAGCAAGAGATAAGCAATTCTCTCTAATTTTTTTTCTACTTTCATCGAAAAAGGTGTTTGAATTGTAAGCTTCGACAACAAATCAAATACTACAAACCATATCCAGGCTTTTACAACTGAAATGGTAATCTTCAAACACATAGCGTACACATAAAACCCAATACTATGCTCACGGATGCTGAATAGATTCAGGTCTACTTCGTAAGTACGTTTTGCCCAATCAGGGTTTATAAAACTTGCAATAAGTGTTACCAACTGTCCCCCCCATAAAATGGAAGCACCAACGGCACCCAGTAAGGCTAAATATTTCGAAACGGTTAGAATTGTTTCTGTTTTTATTTTCATGTTATTTTGTTTAGAATGCAAATATTGATAAATATTTATTGATAAACAATAAATATTTATCAATATTTAGAAATATTTTTTTTACCAATGCATAAATCATTTATAATGAATACGAAAGCCTGTCACCAAAATGGGCGGTTAAACTACTGCGATGGACGGGGTTGTGGTTCAACAGCCGGAACACCAGTGAGCAATTGCACGGCAGTACAGGCAAGTCTGGGCTGAATCATTTAATTTCACCGCAAATTCTGCAATACCATGGGTAAGTTTGGAAACTGGAAAGATCGTTTATACACAAAACTCAGACGTACATTATATCTTGAAAATATTGATCGTAAACTGGCCCAGACCTATAGTTTACAAATTGAAGAATACCTGTATCGCAACTTAATTAATAACCCTCGATACCAGCAGGCTGATAAACTGAACCGATTTGAGTTTCAGGCTTTCTCACAATTTGGGGAAGATGGTATTATTCAGGAGATCTTCAAACGTATCGGTGTTACCAACAGGTTCTTTGTGGAGTTTGGAGTAGAAAATGGTTCAGAAACCAACACTACTTATTTACTGTATCAGGATTGGCATGGAGTTTGGATCGACGGAAGCCCTGAAAATACAGCAACCATCCATCAGTCTTTCTCTAAACTGGTAGCAAAGAAAAAATTAAAAGCGATCACCAGTTTTATCACTGCGGAAAACATAGAAAAACTATTTCAAGAGGGGGAGGTTCCCACAGAGTTTGATCTGTTGTCAATTGATATCGACCGCAATGATTATTATGTTTGGGATGCCATCACTCATTACAAACCACGAGTAGTGATCATTGAATACAATTCCATCTTCAGACCGGGTTGTCATTTTGTGGTTGATTATGATGCCAAT
>CANBSW010000071.1 GCA_947372235.1 Chitinophagaceae bacterium
CATTTTCTTTTGCTTCCAGCAATCCCAACTGTTCGTATTTGTAAACGTTTTTTTCGTAGTCTAACATTTCATTTAACACTTTCCGGTTCTTTATCAGTCTGGTATTTCCTGAATTCTTCATTTCATTAAAAGAATTCAGATTTGCCTCAAACCTTCCGCTGCGGGTTGCTACACGGGCAAAATAGTAAAGGTCTTGTCCATTCTTGGTTGGCCCCGGTTGTTGAAGAATCGCAATCAAAGAATCGAATGAGTCTACCCGTTTATATAAAGCACTTACCCAAACATTTAGATTAGTGGTATCTCTAACAAGGTCTTTTTTTATATTTTCTATGTATTCTTTTTCTTTGGTCTTATCACCAAAATGTTCTCTTATGTTCTCCGCAATAAATCCCATACTCACTGCCAGAAAGATCATCAATCCTTCTAACAGGTATTCTTTGAAGTTTTTCTTTTCTACGTGTGGGTGGTGGTGAACTTCCATATAAAAGTTTGGAGTTTAGGGTTTGGAGTTGGGGGTTATTAATCTTTTAAATCATACTCTTTTTCAATTTGCGAGATCAACCTTACTGCACTTTCTTTATTTTGTTGTAAAAAAATTGTGAAATTAAATATAGCAGATCTGGCTCTAAATAAAGTAAATGCATACTCCTTTAAAAGGGCCGGACTTTTGTTTAGAAGTGTAAATTTTTTATTCGAGTCTAAAATTTCTATTGCCCTAAAAATATCGATAAATTCATTCAGCAATTCTATATCAAATATTTCTTGTGAAAATTCGTACGTGTTCATCTGAAGGGTAAAAATCAAATTCGTTTGTTCTGCTGCTCTAATATTAAATTGTTTATAATGTAAGATCGTATCTGAAATATTTTGTTTCCTTATTAAACCAAATCCTTCTTTTTCTAACAAATTCATGGCTCGCTCAACCGGATAATATTGATCGCGGCTACCTCCATATCTTCTGTAGATATAATATAATCTTTTATATTCATCATCGGAGAGATTTTCCTTCGACGCTTTTATTATATCATTTCTTAAAGTATCATACTCTTTAATTCTGATGAAAATCTTATTTATTGTCTTAGATATTTCAGTTGTATCATGTTTCAAATCCTCCACCATCATTTCCATTATATGATGTTCCTTTTCATGTTTGGTAATATTCTCCCGGATACTTTCTGCAAAAAAGCCCATAGTCACTGCCAGAAAGATCATCAATCCTTCTAACAGGTATTCTTTAAAGCTTTTCTTTTCTACGTGTGGGTGGTGGTGTACTTCCATATAAAAGTTTAGTGTTTAAGGTTTGGAGTTGGGGGCTGTTAGGAAGATTTATTCCTTTTCTAAATGATACTCTTTGTTTAAAATGCGAATAACTTTCTTATTTTCTTCTAAAACGTTTTTTTCAATTCTAATATAATTATCACTCATCATCATTAGCGATCTAACTTTATTGCTGTACTCCATTAATAAAGCTTTATCAGTAGTTAATAAATGTAGTGGTAGATTGTTATTTTTATATATTTCAGCAGCTGACCCGTAACCAAATGTTTTACTATAGGTATAGTCAAATATTTTTTGTGACATATAATTTAAATTCTTAGTCCATTCAGCCAGATCAATATAAAGTTGATCCAAAATTTGATTTAAGTTATCATATTGGGTTATTTCATCTTTACTGGCTTTCCTGGTAATCAAATTATAAGCACCCGTATTCTTTAATTGTGATATTGTTCTTTTATTTTGGTGAAAAGCAATAATACCAAACGCATACTTGAAATTCAGGTAGTAAAGATTTTGTATGGAATAGGGCTTCTGATTGACAGCTAATTGTAAGAGATCGAATAAGCTGTCTAATTTTTCAAATTGTTTTATAGCAGAAGGAATATAATAATGTAAAGAACCCGAATCTGAAACCAGATCTTCTTTAAGGGATGTAATAAATTCTTTTTCTTTTGCTTTATCACTAAAATTTTCGCGAATATTCTCTGCAAAAAAACCCATGGTTACCGCCAGAAAGATCATCAATCCTTCCAACAGGTATTCTTTGAAATTTTTCTTTTCTACGTGGGGGTGGTGGTGGACTTCCATATAAGCAGTTTGGAGTTTAAGGTTTGGAGTTTGGGGTTGGGTTATTCTTTTTTTAGGTGATATTCTTTTTCAATTAAAGCAATTAATGATTTTGCCTGTGTCTTTTGTCTTTTCAAAAATTGTACATAATTAAATAATACTCCACGTGAAAAATTAAGCTTTGTTCCATATAACAATAATGTTTTTTTATCTGTATCTAACAGCTTGAATTGCTGTTTGGATTGCAACATTAGTATCCTTGATGAGTTACTTAAGAAATTTTCATAATAACGGTAATCAAAAATGGTTTGTCCGATTACCAAAGCCTCTGCTTCAATACCCCTGAATGAAGTATGTTGATCATTGAGTGTTTTATTGTATTCAGAATAATTTTGTATGCTGTCTGAGACTTCTTGCGTACTGATCAGACTAAATGCTTCACTTTTTTCAAACTGATTTAAAGTTCTTAAAGTTGGCCTAAATTCAATTCTGCTGCGGCTATATACTCTGTATAAATAGTACATGGTTCTGTAAACAGTATCCGGTAGTTTCTTTTCAGCAGCTGCATAAATACAATGCCGTAAACTATCTATAAATTGAATTTTTAACGAGTCGTATTTATAAGCAGAATCTAATTTGGGAATATCCGTTTTTAAATCTTCCACCAACATTTCCATTAAATGATGTTCGCGTTCATGCTTGGTGATATTTTCCCTTATACCTTCGGCAAAAAAACCCATGGTTACCGCCAGAAAGATCATCAATCCTTCTAACAGGTATTCTTTCAAATTTTTCTTTTCTACGTGTGGGTGGTGGTGTACTTCCATATGGGCAGTTTGGAGTTTAAGGTTTGGAGTTTGGGGTTATTCGTTTTCTAAATGATATTCTTTTTCAATTAAGGAAATTAGTCTTTCGGCTCTTGTTTTTTGGGCAGGAACCAGAAAGCTTGAGTAATTATATAAAAAAGAAAAGACATCTCTGAGCTTTGAACTATACATTTCTAATACATTTTTATCTCTTGTCAGTAATGAGATTTTTTTATTGGCCTGAATCATACTGGACCACTTGCCTGTTTTGGAGTCTTTCAAATTATCTACCAAAGAACCTTTGAAAACTTGGTGTGCAATCTCATGCGCTTTTAATTGGTAATATTCTCTGATTATTTGATATTGATCTATTAAGGTTGTATTATTTCCTTTGTAATTAAGTATACTGTCTGACACATTTTGCTTAGTAATAATATTATAGGCATCTGTTTTTTCGAGCTGAGATAAAACCCTGTCGGAGGGCACAAATCGTAATGGTAAACTTGAATTACCATACGTCTTTTCAATAAAATACATTTGTTTATATACCGAATCTGTCAATTCATTGTCAATTGCTGCGATAACAAATTTTCTTAGTGATTCTATTTTTTCGAGTTTAATTTCATTTCTGTTATGAACTGTGTCAAGGTGAATTATGTCCTTTTTTAAATCTTGTACCAACATTTCCATCAGATGATGTTCGCGTTCATGCTTGGTAATATTTTCCCGAATGCTTTCTGCGATAAAACCCATGGTTACGGCCAGAAAGATCATCAATCCTTCTAACAGGTATTCTTTGAAGTTTTTCTTTTCTACGTGTGGGTGGTGGTGTACTTCCATATTAAAAGTTTGGAGTTTGGAGTTTACAGTTTGGAGTTATTAGAAAAGATTATTCATTTTCTATGTGATATTCTTCCTTCAATTGTTTAATAAGTCTTTTGCCACTTTCCAATTGATTTTGCATTTGTGGGATATATAGTGATTCATAATTTCTATACACATAATAATAGTTATTAAAAAAGCTATTGACCGCATCTTTTTGCTGCTCGACATTAAAAGGCTGTGGATGCATTTTGTCAAATACCATAAAATGAGTACCTAATTCCCTGGCTTTCCCCAATAGATCTTTATCCGAATCCTCATTGGACTCTATAATTTTATATGCATTTTCATAACGATACAGACTATCCAGTATCTGCTTTTTCTTTACAAATCGAAGGCTTCCGGAGCTCTTCATCTGTTCAAATCCTGATTGGTTAGATTCAAACCATTGTAAACCTTGTAAAGGACGCCAAAAAGAATAAAATGATTTAAATGTATTTGAATCGTTCAGATTCTTGTTTCTGAATTGTAGGATGCTATCAAAAATGATCAATGCATTTGTTTTATTGATAATTATCTTTCCAAGAGAAGCAGTGTCTTCTTTTAAATTGTTTTCGATCAACTCCATATTGCGCTTCTCAATCTCATGTTCCACAATATTTTCACGGATATTCTCCGCAATAAATCCCATACTCACCGCCAGAAAGATCATCAATCCTTCGAGCAGGTATTCTTTGAAGCTTTTCTTTTCTACGTGTGGGTGGTGGTGTACTTCCATGTGAATTGTAGGTTATAAGTTGTAAGTAATAAGTTTTGTTTTGAACTATAATGTTTTCTTTGTTTTATCAATCACTACCTGTCCTCCTTTCATCACCCATTTTACCTGGTGCATCACTACATTGATATCTTTTAAAGGGTCTCCGTCTACGGCAATGATATCAGCAAAAAAACCTTCGCCCATAATGCCTAATTCTTTCTCCATATTCAGTAAGGCTGCCCCATTAACCGTAGCAGCATTAATGGCTTCAAGAGGTGTCATTCCTGCTTTTACAAACCAGCCCAATTCATAGGTATTCTCGCCAAACCCGGTAAATACAGCATCTGAGCCCATGGCTATTTTTACATTTGCTTTGATTGCTTTTTTCAGCGATTCAACATTTTTATCGATATACTTATTCAATCCGGCTACTACTGCCGAGTCGTATCCAAATTCATCTTTGTGCGAAATGTAATAACGGTTATGGTCAACCGTAGGTACATAGGTAATACCCAGCTTTGCCATTTTTATAAAAGCCGAATCATCCACCTCTGTTGCATGTTCAATGCTGTTGGTTCCTGCGCGTATGGCGTCATTCACGGCTGCGGGCCCATAGGTATGAATGGCAATTCTTTTACCTGCCATGTGGGCAACATCTGCTGCGGCTTTCATTTCTTCATAGGTAAAGGTTTGAAAACCGGTAACATCTTTATCGCTTCCGGTTGATGCGTACATTTTTATCCAATCAGCACCGGCAGCAATGTTTTGGCGGGCTACTTTTTTTACTTCATCTATACCATCGGCCAGTCCTGCATCGGGGTGTTGTGTTGGGCTAAAAGGTGCATTGCTTATGTGTAATCCGTTACCTGCTACAAACATTCTTGGGCCAACCATGGCCCCTCGGTTAATAAGATCGCGCATGGCTATATCCATATAATCAATCGAACCAAGATCCCTTACTGTAGTAACACCTGTTTCCAAAGTTTTCAATGCATTTTCTTTTGCCAGAAAAACAGTTACGGCAGCACCCAGTGTACCAATTTGCCCCCAGGGGTTGGTGCCGGGTGCTTTGTCCCAATAGTAGGTCATGTGGGTATGCACATCTATTAGTCCGGCAATGGCTGTGTAGGGTTTCAGGTTAATGATCTCTGCCTCTTTGGGTATGGGTGTATTTTTTTCCTGTCCAACGCTAATGATGCGGTCTGCTTTTACAATTACTATTGCATCAGTAATAGTATTTCCTTTCCCATCAATCAGTTTACCAAATTGAATCGCCTTAAGCTGCGCAAATAATTCAGCAGGTTGCAGGGAGCTAAAGAAAATAATCAGGCTTACAAATAAATTGCGCATTATTGTTGCGCTGTTTTTTTTAAGATTAAGCCAGTAGCTTATATTAATTTGTATTTTATGATAAGCTTCCATAAGCCTGTTTGGGGTTTAAGGTTTGGAGTTTAAAGTTGGATGATCTGTTTTATTCATCAGTAAAATAATCAAAAAATCAGTCTGTTAATTAGTTGGGCTAACAATAATGGTGGGGTTACAAATACATCTTTTTACTGCGCCTTCGCGCCTTTGCGTGCAAATTATTCTCGCAAGGGCGCTAAGGCGCAGTTTTTATTCTACTCTTAGTGCTAATTTATTTCTTCCTTTCAGCCACTTCAACGCCATGGCAGAAAGTATGATGAATAAAATTCCTGCTCCTGCTTCTGCCAGCAGCATTATTTTACTGTTGTATTTATCGTGCGCCCATCCGTCAAATACGGTCATATACATTACAGGGATGTTTCCGATTGAAGAGAGTAATGAGAATTTGGTGGCTACATTCTTTTTCCCAATAGCAAATAATACTACTGAAGTAAATGCGGCATATCCTAATCCTACACTGAATGTGTACACCAATACACCACTGATATATACCCAGGGATGATAAGGCATAAACGCCATTATCATTGGAATGATGGCACATATCGTTCCAAAAAAGAGATAAGAAAAAAATACGCCTTTTTTATCAGCAAAATAACCGCCGGCTATACAACCCAATGCACTAACCAATCCACTTAATACACCGGTTACCAGCGCAACGGTATTTGCATCTGCATGCCAGTCGGCAGCAATGGCAGCCCATACATTGGCAGCTGCACCGGTAGCAATTGGCAGTAATATCAGGATCATGGCAAATAAAGCAACCGGTACTTTAAACATAGCCACCAGACTTTTGCCGGTATTGGCTAATTCGTGCAGTACGGATTTTCCTTTTGGGTAATGAATATCTTTGATCAGGATGATGATCAGTGCCGATACAACTGATAATCCACAGATCACCGCTCCGGCAACCAATTCATTATACTGTTCTGCCAGCCATAAACCGGCACCTCCACCCAGACCAACCCCTGCCAATGCGCCTGCCTGGTACCAGCCTGAGGCTTTGCCTTTGTGATGTTCCTCTATTCTTGTTGCCATAAAACCATTTACCGGCAATAAAGTAAAGGTTCCAGCCACCTGAGAAATAAAAACAATAGCCGACAGAAATAAAGTATTCTTTGCATCAAGCGGTGCAATACAGAGTAAAAGTAAGGTAGCCATACTAACTGCTAATCCTATCCAATACCATTTTTTCAAACTAAGCGAAAGATCTACTATCGGCCCCCAAAGAAAACGCCAAACATTGGCAAATACGGCCAATGCTACAATTCCTGAAGTGGTAGCCACTGAAAAACCATGATGGGTAAGCAGATACGGCAATGCAACAGAAACAAAACCCTGACTCAATCCTTGCGGAATGACGAGAAAAAATATATAAGATGGTTTGGTATAATTGTTATCTGTCATGAACAGGCATTTGTAATTAATAGTTTAATTGATTTCCTGCTTTGGTGTTTGGTTTATTATTGCCGTTTATTCAATAATCAGTCAGCAACTAAATATAAGTAATTAGGTTTATATATTCTCTACCTTTCAGGTTAACGGATGAAGTTATTGGTCAGCACAAACTTCAGTATGTGTGAATGATGTAAAACTGATGTATCGTTCTGTAACAGTTGCGCCTATTATACCTTTTACTTTTACCATGTGAAGATTCACTAAATCATTAAAAGTAAAAGATGAAAAAAACATTGTTTGCACTGATGTTGTTAAGCAGCACAGTCATATTTGCACAGATCGGACAGAATAATAATAACAGGAACCAACCCGCTAACCACGCACCGGCTCCTGTTCAGCAATCGTTTCAAAGAGAAAATCCTGATGCAAAAGATGCCCGCTGGAGCCAGAGTAACCGTGAATGGCGCGCCAATTATCGTGATAATAACCGACGTAATGTAGATGTGTATTATGATCGTGACGGAGTGCGTAAAGACATACACCGTGCATTAGACAGAATGGATGTTCCGCGCAATATCAATAACCGCGTTAACAGCCGCTATGGAGGTAATTACCGTGTAGCAAGAATTGAAAGAATGAATGAGGAAACCTTATTTCAGATCAAAATTCAGAACGGACGCAGGTCACGTACCATCTATATGAATGAGCGTGGAGAGAACAGACAATATAACGATCGTCATTAAATAATTAAGCAGAATGCTTTGTTTATAATGAAGCATCCTGTTTTGTTCAATCATGCAAAGGAGCATACAAACCAGATATACGTATCACCACAAAAAAAATACACATGCAATCGAAAATAAAAATGACAGCCATCTTCTTTCCATTGGCTTTTTCTGCCATGTTGGTTACCGCTTATGCGCAACCTGCACAACCATGGCCGGTACCCGATAAATTTTCAAAAACTGTTAACCCTGAAAAAGCAGACCAGAAATCATTTAAAGAAGGAAAAGAAACTTATGTGAAGCATTGTCAATCCTGCCATGGTAAAACCGGACTTGGTGATGGCTCAAAAGCAGCGCAATTAAAAACCGAGCCAGGTAATTTTTCATTGGCCTCCTTTCAAAAGCAGTCTGATGGCAGTTTATTCTACAAGATTTCTGAAGGAAGAAGTGATATGCCCAGTTTTAAAAAGAAATTAGATGATACAGATGAAATGTGGCAACTGATTAACTATATAAGAACTTTAAAAAAATAAGTTTAACATTTAAAAAAATTATTGCCAGTAGTTTATGTATTCTCTTTCAAAATTTCCTATTCAAATACCAAAAAGTAAAACAAGGTTTGTTTTACTTTTTTTGGCTTCTATAATCCTTATACTGTCGGGCATCTGGTTATTAATAAACCCAGGTGGAGAAGTGCCTTATTTTTTTGGCAGTAAAATATCTTTGAGAATAACCGCAATACTATCCATCCTTTTTTTCGGGGTCAAAGCTGTTTATTTGTTTGTAAAACTGGTTGACAAAACCCCCGGGCTGGAAATCTCGGAATATGGTATTACAGATCATTCAGGTAAAGCTGATGCAGGTTTGATCAAATGGGATGATATAAATGATATTCATGTAATCTCTATTTTCCATGACCGGATCTTAATGATTATTCTTAACAATCCAGAAGCTTATATTACCAGACAAACAAATCAATTTGCGAAAAAAGCGATGGAAATGAATTACCGGTTGTATGGTTCTCCGGTTGGTCTTTCATCCATTGGCTTAAAGATCAATTTTACATCCTTAAAAATACTTATTGAGCAGAGTTTTCGCAGGTATAAATTGGCTGACATTTAATTTATATCCCTGTATTCATTCACAAAATACATGTCTATTTCACCTTTATTCTTAGCAGTGATCTTACCACGATATTCGCATGCAAAATTTTCTTTGATCAAATCATAGGTACTACCTGAAATATTCACCCGTCCAACTTCTCCACTGCTTTCCATTCGTGAGGCAACATTAACCGTATCGCCCCAGATATCATACGCGAATTTTTTAGTGCCTACAATTCCGGCAACTACCGGGCCGGTATGAATTCCCAATCTTAATTCAAAAAACATTTCATTAAGAGATTGTTTTTCATTTTTCTGTTGGTTTATAAAATGTTGTATTTCCAACGCTGCCTTCACAACATCTGCCGGATGAGAATTGTTTTCTTCGGGAATGCCGCCGGCACACATATAAGAATCGCCGATGGTTTTAATTTTTTCAATATTATATTTATCCATTACGGAATCAAAAAAACTGAAGTAATTATGGATCTCTGTAACTAATTGTTCAGGAGACATTTTTTCTGATGCACTCGTAAAGTTTTTAAAATCTGTAAACATAACGGTTACCGATGAGAAACTTTTTGATCTTGCCGTTCCGGTCTGTTTAAGTTCTTCAGCAGTTTCGGCAGGCAGGATGTTCAATAATAAGGTTTCTGATTTCTGCTTTTCGGTTGCCAAACTGATGTTTTTTGTTTCCAATAATTTTTCCTGACGAATGACCTCCGATTTAAAATAATACACGATCAAAAAAAGAATAATGAACATCAGGATATGGTTGGATGTATACACGTTCTCGCCATTTGGCATAAAAAGAACAGGCTTCATTACGGTAAAGGAATATTTGCACAATGCAAAAAAAAGTCCGTTCAAGATGAAATAACCAATGATGATCCCAGTTTCGCGGAAAATAAGCATACTGGCTAAACTGCTTGTTACCAATATATATTCTACGCCATCCACAGAGCCATGTGTTATGGCCTGAAATGAATAACTGAGTACATTATAGATATTAAAGAAATGGCAGGCTGCATTGTATTTTCGTTTGTAGGTAAGAAACAAAATGAAAAAATAAGCTACCAAACCCTGAAAACTTTCCCAAAACGTGAGCCTGTGTGCTTCATCTATAAAACTCAGACAGAATACGATCAGGGCAAGGATCCCCATGGTTGAAATACCATTTAATAAACGGATCCTTTTTTTATCCCAGTCCGACATATGATCTGTAATCCCTAAAGAAATGATCGTATGCCAAAGCCCCGATGCATAGCGGTAAAGAGAGGATTGTTTATAATTTTTAAATTGGATTCTTGAACTGAACATAATCATCATTTACAGTTTATCCATCAATTTCCATCACGGTATACCCTCTTTCTAAATTACCTTGCTGATTAACAAACTTTAGCTTAGTTGCAATTATTTTCCCGGCTATTATATTCATTCACAAAATACATTTCTATTTCACCTTTATTTTTAGCGGTTATTTTACCACGGTATTCGCAGTCAATTTTGTCTTTGATCAATTCATAGGTACTGGCTGATATATTTACTCTCCCTACCTCACCACTACTTTCCATTCGTGAGGCAATATTAACCGTATCACCCCAGATATCATATGCAAATTTCTTTGTGCCTACAATTCCGGCAATCACCGGACCGGTATGAACACCTAATCTTAATTCAAAAAACATTTCATTGTGCGATTCCTTTTCTTTTTTTTGATCTTGCATGAATTGTTGTATTTCCAAAGCGGCCCTCACAACATCTTCCGGGTGAGAATTATTTTCTTCCGGAATACCACCGGCGCACATATATGAATCTCCAATGGTCTTGATTTTTTCAATATGATACTTATCCATAACTGCATCAAAAAAACTGAAGTATTCGTGGATTTCCTTTACTAATTTTTCTGGTGATATTTTTTCTGTTGCATTTGTGAAATTTTTAAAATCTGTAAACATGATGGTTACCGATTTAAAATTTTTAGTCTTTGCTGTTCCTGTTTTTTTCAGTTCTTCTGCTGTTTCTTTGGGCAATATATTAAGCAATAAACTTTCTGATTTATGTTTTTCATCTGCCAAAATCAAATTTCTGGTCCCCAATAAATTTTCTTGCCGTGTATTTTCTGATTTAAAATAATAAACAACCAGAAATAAAATAATAAACATAAGAATATGGTTGGGTGTATACAGGTTCTCACCATTGGGCATTAATAAAACCGGTTTCATTACCGTAAAGGAATACTTACACAATGCAAAAAAAAATGCATTCAAAATAAAATAGCCAAAAATGATTTTCTTTTCGCGGAAAAGGAGCATACTTGCTATACTGCTTGGCACCAATATATATTCTGAAGCGTACCCTGAGCCTTGTGAAATAGCCATAAAAGAATAACTAAGTACATTATAGATATTAAAGAAATGGCAGGCCACATTGTACTTTCGCTTGTATGTGAGGAATAAAAAAAACAAATAGGCAATTAAACCCTGGAAGCTTAGCCAAAACGGTATTCTATGTGCAGGATCTAAAAAAATCAAACAGTATATTGTCAAAGCCAAAACAGCTATGGTTGAAATACCATTCAATAAGCGGATTCTTTTTTTATCCCAATCCGATATTTCATCAGTGATACCCAGAGAAACAATTGTATCCCAAAATCCGGAACCATACTGGTAAAGGGATAACAATCTGGGGGTTTTCAATTGGATTTTAAAACTGTTCATATTACTTGATTTACAGTTTATCCGTCAATACCCAACTGTGATTTCCAATAAGTAGTAAGAAATATATTGTTTGGATCCATCTGTTTTCTAAGATTCATAAAATCATTCCATTTGGGATATTGACTTTGCAGATAAGTGGGCCCTGTAGTACTTGTGGGCAACGGAAGATTTTTACCCCAGTGCGGTCTGAAAGGAATTTTATTTTCAGCCAACAGCGTCCAAAACTGGTTATAATAATCTTCCGGGTTCAGTGCTGAATTTTTAAAATACATGATATTCAAACGAATTACATCTGTTTGATATGCGGGACTAAGCCAGAAATTACTGTTCTTTCCGGCCAGTATCTCAACCGTATAAAATCCGGTGGCTGTATATCCATTAGCAGTATAGTGTTGTTGCATAGTATTGATCACCTGATTGGCAAGACCAATGGGAACCCACATTTCAGAATACTCAAGATCAAAAAGGTTATTACTGAATTCTACTTTATCCATTGGTAAACTACCGAGCCAGGTATCCCAAAAATTTTGCCCTGGTTTTTGCGGAGTATCTACCGGAAAGAACATATCTGTTAGCAAAGGATATACGTATGGAAATAATAATTCTACTACGGGTTTTGCAGCGTTCAGATTACCGTTGTTTCCTGAATTGGCCTGGTTGCCGGTTAAATTATAAAACCAGTTGGGCCATGTGGCAATTAATTCAAAAGCAGTAGATGCAACAAATTCTGTAGGCAGGGTAGATTTTAGTATAGCAGGAAAAAGAGGTTTATAAGGACTGGGTGTAAAATTGGGAGGGGTTCCTGTTTGCGGTGTATAATCAGCAGCAGTCATGGTTTTGGCTTGCCAGCTTATCAGGCGGTTCAATGTTTTATAAGGCCACCAGAGAATTCTGGAAAATTCAGTTTGTGTAAGATAGTCCTGCAAGCTCTGTCTTGGATCGGGAGTTGTTCCAAAAAAATTGTATGCACTTTTATCGGTATCGGTTGTTACCTCATGCCCAATGATATTGAAAGCGGGCTGGCATTGCAAAGTTACTTCTGTGATGATTCCCAGTAATCCCATAGAAACAACAACACCATAAAAAGGATTGGTAAGATCATCAGATTTGGTAAACGTTTGCACCTTACCGGTTCCATCGATCATTCTTATGGCGAGAATACATTCATCAAAAGAATGCTGCATAGTTCCACCTGAAGATCCGGTTGAAATAAAACCTGCAACGGTTTGATGAATTGCATTGGGAACATTGGGTATGGCAAGTCCGTTTTGATTAAGCTGATAAAACAGATTGTTTGCATCATTTTCGTCTGAAGTTTCAGAAGGATCAAAAGGATCAAATCCAAGATTACACCCTCCTCCAACAGTTACCTGCATGGTGGATTTATCAATGGTTACAGAACGAAGATTATTCAATTCCATATTGATATACTTACCAAAAACATTGCCTGTTGTATCTGCGTCGGTAAATACAGCGCCATCGGCTGATTCTGCAGCGCCACGAACACGCACCTGTAATTTCTGAGCAATAGCATATTGAATCAATTCAACAATATCATCCTCTGTTGCTGGATGGTATAATCCGTTTTTATCTGGTTGTATCATAACAATAAGTTCTGATTATTAATAATTGAATAAGGGTAACACTGAATTAGGTTATTTTTTTACTGCTGGAATTCCCAGATGATCGCGCCAGTAATCATTTACAAATACCTGACAGGGATCCATTTTCTCTCTCAATTCCATCCAGTTATCCCATTTAGGATAATTTGATTTGAGGTAAGAAATGCCTTGCTCGCTATCGCTCTTTGGCAGGTATTTACCCCAGTGCGGACGAAAATGATATTTAGACAGGAGTTTCCAGAACTTATCGTAAAAAACAGTAGGATCTCCATTATCTTTTGCAAACCAGAATACATCAATGCGGATCACATTATGGCCATAAGATGGGCTGAGCCAGAATTGATTGGCTTTGGCTGCATAAATCTCACAACTGAATGCACCGGTATTATCCGGTCCTTCCTGGTAAAAACTATGCAACTCATTCATAACCTCCTCAGCCTTGTCAATGTCTATCCATAATTCTGTGAACCATACCGGAAACAGTTTGTCGCTCATCTGGTTATCCATGGGAATACCATTATACCATATATCAGAAAATTTTTGTGGTGGATGTTTGTCATCATTCAACTGTACAAATACGCCTAAAATCTTCGGAAGAATCTCCGTGTAAAATGCCCCACCTATTTTATCTCTTAATTCACGGTATTCAGTAGTATCTCCCAAAAGATTTAACAGCCAGTTTGGCCAGGTGCCTATTAATGTAAACAGTATGTCTGCTCCTACCGTTGCTAAAACAGGAGTGCCTCCGATATAGGGAACTTCCTCGTATGGACTAATGGTAGAAGCAATTGGTTTACTGCCGGGAATAATTGCAGAGGCCCAGCTCATAGCCTCCTGTTCAGTTTTGCACTGCCAGGCTTTCCATACCACCATTTTATTTACTGAAGCCTGTGGCCACCACATAAGTCTGGTATATTGGGTTTGTTGTAAAAAATCCTGTAATGAAAGTTTACCATTGCCCCCTTTTCCAAAAAGATCGATCTCACAATCTGTTTCCATTTTTGTGGTTTCCTGACCGGCAATATAAAAACTAGGAACACATTGAAAAGTAGCAGAAACAATAACACCCATTAAACCCATGGTGGCAACACCTACACCGTAAAAAGGATCATCCGGATCTTGATTTGCCGGTTTATTGAAAGTAGTAAGGGTAGCCTTACCGCCTTCGGTAGTGATCAGATCAATGGAGATAACAGTGTCTTCAAAGGAAAATGTAGTAGAACCTCCTGAAGAAGCAGTTGATAAAAATCCTCCAACGGTTTGGTGCGTTATGCCACCCAGATCAGGTATTGCCCAGCCTTTCAGATTTAACTTGTAAAGCAAAGAATTGTCTAATGTTGAAATATTGGTAGGATCCCAGGGATCAAGTCCCAGATGGCAACCGGCATCTACCTTTACAATGCCAGTTGTTTGATCGATTGCAACATTGTACATTTTGGATAGCATGATATACTTGTAATTCTTTCCGCTGGCATTTTTTTCCAGGGTACCTATCAATGGAAATGAATGTGCCGATCCACGCATGCAAATGATCTCATCCTTAGTGATGGCTTCATTTACAAGATCTATAACTTCAGCAGTGTTTTGCGGCAGCCAATAGGTTGCCCCGTTTACAATCAAACTATCCATAATATTATTTTAGAATTTAAAAAACGAACATGTTTTTTCTGTATCAATCAAATGTTTGATAAATGAAATAAGAGGAAAATGAATCCCGAAAGTTAATTTTGGCCCTGTCTAAATTATATTCTATACCCATTGATATAATGCTGATTGCCATGAAGTTTAAAATATACTCACATCCAATATAAATATTTAATTATATATTTCATAGCATTTAATGAGTTATTTTAAAACTTTCTGAAAACAGTTTAAAAAACTCATACCAGAAAAGAAAACCATTATTACATGGTTAGATTCGGGTCTTACTAAACCAGTTTGTTTGGAGATAAAAGCAGCAGAATAATGATTTGATCTTTTTATTTTCTGATAAACACAAACTGTCCTCCCAGATCATCCACATTTTTGATGGGATAATATTGCAGTTGTAAATGAGTAGTGTTTTTATATTGGTTCTTAAAGCTATCTATCAATTGTTCTGCAGTGATGTATTTCTGTTTATTCTCCTGTAGGGCCAGTCTCAAATATTCTATAAACTCACTTTGATCCGGTACTGCCTGTCTGTTACCACTGGCAAGCAGTTTACGGCTTTTGTCTTTATAGGCTTCTGCAACAGGTTCCGGTGCATCTGACGCAATATCTCTAAATAGACCTCCGGCAAAACAGGCATCTGCCACAAATAAAATATGTTTGGCTTTGGAATATTTAATAGAGCGAACCAGGTCATCACTACTGATATAAGAACTGGTTTTATTCTTACCTGCATCTACCGGAACCAAAAATCCTTCTTCGGAATTGTCTTCATGTTTGATCATCTGTCCATGACCCGCATAAAAAATAAACAGGTTATCATTTTCTTTCATGGCATTTGCCTTTTGGATCAGGCTTTCGAGTATACTCACTTTACTGGCGTTCACTAATGTATCGGTATTGGCTGCGCTGAAATTATAATTGTTTACGAGCAGGTTGTACATCTTGCGCATATCAGATCGTGTGCCCGGCAGGTTTTTAATGCCATTATCATTATAATCCGTTTCAGCAATCAGTACTGCATGATAGGCTGATGCATTTTGCAGCGCCGGTATCTCAATCGCTTTGGCAGGCTCTGCAGGTTGTGGTTTGTTATTGGCTTTTCCTCCTTCAATCACCACATTTGCAGAACTGCTGTTGGCATTATTATCTACTGCAATTACAGTAAACACATTGGTTCCTTCTTTAACATTTACAGTAGTTTCAAAATAACCGCCTTCCTCCATTTTTAAAGGATTGTTGTTGATGGTGATCTTTTTTATTCCGCCTGCATCCACCGCTTTTCCTCTGATTCTTTGTGTAGCGGAAGGTTTATCATCTTCAATGGTGAATGAGCGATTGGTGGCCGGTTCCAAAATAGTAATCACAGGCGGAGTATCATCTGCTTTTACAAGGATCTCCTGTTTTTTGGTAAGGCGTTGTATGCCTGCTGTAATATCAGGTTGAACTGTATTGATAATAAGTGCCTGTTCATAAGCCTGTTTGGCTTCCTCAGTTTTATTCAGTTGTTCCAGTACATATCCTTTCAGTGCAAGTATGGCAGTGTAACTGTTTTTCTGGTAATCATCAATTTTTTGTCCTCGGTTTTTGTATAATTTTTCAGCTTCATTCAAACTGATCAGTGCCCCCTGATAATTATTATTGGTTAAATTTTGAGAGATGGATTCGATATATTTTTTGTAAAAAAGATAGCTTTCATCATCAATATATTCCTTACTGTTTTTTGCCCGGAACGTGGTATAATATTTTGCAGCTTCTGAAAACCGGTATTGTCGTGCAAGCGGTTCAATAATATTGATATAGGATTTTGAATAATTCGGATCGATCAATATTGTTTTTTCAAAATCGCTGATGGAACTAGTATAATCGCCTTTTGCTTTAAACGAAAGACCCCGCATACTATAAGCATCGGTATATACCGGTTTCAGATTTATCACTTTATTAAACTCAGCAATGGCCAGATCATACTCTTTTTTAATAAATAAAGAATATCCTTTATAATAATATACTTCGGCAAATGCAGGATTAAGACTAAGGGCTTTATCATAATCCTTCAGTGCATTATCCTGTTCATTTTTAGATGTATAACTAAGCCCTCGCATGGAATAGGTATAGTAATCTCCCGGATTAAGTGTAATTGCTTTTGAATAATCCTGTATAGCCAGATCATACTGCATTTTTGCATAATAGGCATTACCACGTGAGGTATAGGTATACGTATCATTTGGGTTTTGATTGAGAAATCTGGTATAATCCTGTATCGCCAGATCATACTGCGCTTTGGAATAATAAGAGAGACCACGATACTGGTATGCATTTATATAAGTAGGATCAAGATTTAGGATGGTGATAAAATCTTTGATAGCTGCATCATATTCTGTTCGGGCATAATATACCAGGCCTCTGTTAAAAAAGGCGATCTTATTTACAGGATCAAGAATAATGGCTTTGTTATAATCCTGCATTGCAGAAGCATACTCTTTTTTGTTATAGTACGACAATCCACGATATACAAATCCATTCGCAAAATTTGGACTCAGATTAAGGGTCTTTGTAAAATTATCAATAGCCAGATCATATTGCTTCTGTCCATAAAAAGCAATTCCTCTGTTATAATATTCATTGGCATCCTGTGCAAAGGTTTTTGCAGAAATCAGCAAACCAATCATTAAGTAAAATATAACTAATGACTTCAGATAATTTTTCATAAAATAAACACAGTTATTTGTGGCCCATATTCATAAAGAAACAAACCATCTCATTCTCGTTCGCTTTAGAACTGAAACTGATCGACTCGTCTCCAAACACAATTTTTTTAACGGGAATGATCTGCTCCTTAAATGTATCCATAATTGTTTCATACATTTTTGACGGGGCTTTTACCACATTATTCATCAGTCCTTCAAAATCAATTTGTTTTTTACTGTAGATCACGCAGATATTTTCATTGCCGGCATCGTTATTCAATCTTGCGTGTTTTGTTTCTGATGGCAGGTATACGGTAGCATTGGCAGAATTAATGGCAGCACTCACATCAGATGCATAAGGAAATAATTTTGATAATACGCCTTTATCATCTACAGAAAAAACATATACAAACACCGGAGCATTGATACTGAATTTTATTTTGAACGCCGTTCCGCCCGCATAATTTTCTTTGAACCGGTAGCTGGAATAATCGGCTTTATTATCATCTTCTACCGTAATGGAACGGGTAGTTATTTTAGCACGGGTTACCGGCATTGTATTGCCATCGAGTAATACAAAATCCATTGTGCCTTTTATTTCGGGTTGTTCTGCTTCCCTGTCCATCATCTCTACCGCATAATTTCCATATTGCTGCATTTGCGGATAAGTGATCCATACAAATCCACGGTTACCCCAGCCATTGCCCCAGCTGTTCATTACTTCAAAAGCGCCGCCAAATTTAGTATCGTCATACCCGATCACACACATGGCATGGTTACCCTGATTGGCATCGTTTGGTTTGGGAGTCCATGCCCCATCACCCGCAACTCCAAAAAAACTGCTAAAGCATTTAAGACTGATGACCACTGGTTTTTTTTCAGAAAGGCTTTTCTTCATTGCACTGATCTCATTTTTACTTATGCTGCCATAGGTATCTGTTAACTTGGTAAATGCTTTGATAGCATAATCTTTTGCTTTGGCATCCTTGGAGAAATCGATAGAGGTACTACAATCGGGAATGTTTTCAGACTTCAGCACATCCCCCTTACTGGTTAAGGTTTGCAATGCTTTTTCAATATTGGCTCCACCACTGCAATTGTTATCATCTACTCCTTTCACCTGATAATATAAATAGCCTGGAGAAAATGCAGCTGCATTTATTTTTACCGGATCTGTGATATTTCTCTGTACACAATAACTGATTGTGCGGGCAGCATAAGAAGAACTCCATGCCACGCAAGTGCCATACTGACCCTGGTTACCTATAGCCGGAGCGAACTTTTTTAGAGAAGTAACAGCAGGAAGGTCTTCCATATCGCGGGTGGCACGCTCTGCGGGGCGGGAGATTTTATCCAGTTCTTTTTTGCCTGTATTATCTCCCGTAAAATATTTTTTGGCGGGTTGTGCGCCCGCAAGGGTAACCATCAGGCAGCAAAGGCCGAGTGCAAGTGTTTGAGTATACAATTTTCTCATAAAACGATTTGACATTATCAAAAGTGATCCTTGGTTTTGAAATATGGCTTATCTAAACCATTGGTTATCATTAAGGATTGGCTGTATGCAAGCCTTTGGATACTTGGATAGTATTATTGGATGGGGCTATTAAAATACAAAAAAGAGGTGAGGTTTACAAAATCCGCGGTTTGAAGGAATAAAATTATTTTTTAAATCCCAGATAAAATAGGCAAATCGTAACATTGTGACTATCAATAGATTCAACCACTGGTTATAAATTTTTCCTTCGAAAGCCTTATCAGCATTGAATAAATCATTGATAGATACTATAAAAAGTAAAAGATAAAAATTAAATTTGATGATACGTATTTAATGAAATATTCTTCTTACATATTAATTGGGGTAATCTTTATTTCTGTTTATGCCTGTTCAAAAATTTCAACAGGTAGTAATAATACATCAGTTGCTGTTGCAACAAGCGATACAGTAGCTCATAAGGATACATCAACCAATAAGGATACTTCCACCCATGTAACTACCCCGGTTACCAGTATACCAGACACAACTACTTCTCCTTTCTATAGAACTTTAAGTGTTTTTATGAAACAGGGTACTACCTGGGATTGTATCAGGTATGATACTTTAGAAGGGCCGATATTAGGTGGTCCGATGACTAAATATTATGGTAATTGGCAAAAAAACCTAGTTATTGATTCATCAAAAAAGTACAGTGCTTATATAGGACTCTATAAAGACAGCAGTATAGAAACTTTTACAGTAAAAGGAACGATCAGCTTTGGGGATTTGAAAAAATATTACAGTAATTATTACCCTATTTACGATACCCATGTATTTTATATGACTAATTATTCCAATGTAGTTCAGGCGTATGATACGAGCACCTGTAGTATTTTGATTGTTAAGAATAAGACAAGAAATACAATTGATACCGAGTTTGTTTTCCTATCGAGAACTTATTTTGCCATTTTACCACAGGTATCAAACATTGGTAGCTATAGTAGCAGCGTTAATGCTTTCTCCTCATATTATACTACGGATAAATCTCTGATTAGCATTGGTGTATCTCTTTCTAATTTAAAAGCCGGTTCGGATATTTTTTTCTTTCAAAATAAAATGTATCAGGGAGATTTAACACTGCAAGATTATACAGCTATCATGGGTAGGGGATATCAACAAATTGGTTATGATAGTACTCATTTTATAACATCCGGAACCAAGGGGCTTTTAAAACAATCCAGAAATAATGAGGGTGTTGCAGAGAACGTTGGATACTATAATAACAGGGTCAAAAGGATCAATGTTTC